>CAZBPO010000361.1:0-3099 GCA_964493795.1 uncultured Flavobacteriaceae bacterium | reverse complement strand
CGAGTTCCACTACCTGCACCACCAGCCGGACGGCGCGCCCTATACCGACCGGGCCGAGCTGGCGACACGCATCGCGGCGGCCGCCGCCGAATCCGGCATCGGTCTCACCCTGCTGCCGGTCTTCTACGCTCACGGGAATTTCGGCGGCGCGCCCCCCAGCCCGCGTCAGGCCCGCTTCCTCAACGATCTCGACGGTTTCGCGACGCTGCTGGATGGCTGCCGCAAGGCGGTTTCGGGGCTTGAAGCCGCGGTGGTCGGCGTCGCGCCGCACTCGCTGCGCGCCGCCTCTGCCGACGAGGTGCGGGCGGTGGCGGCGATGGGGCAGGGCGGTCCGGTCCATATCCATGCCGCCGAACAGGTGAAAGAGGTCGCCGACTGCGAGGCGGCGACGGGCCTGCGCCCGGTCGAATTCCTGCTGGAAAAGATCGGCCTCGATGTGCGCTGGTGCCTCATCCACGCCACCCACCTGACGGCCGCCGAAACCCGGCGTCTCGCCGCCAGCGGCGCGGCGGCGGGGCTCTGTCCGGTGACGGAATCCAATCTCGGCGACGGCGTCTTCCCGACGCTCGATTACCTCACCGCCGGCGGCGCATTCGGCGTCGGCACCGATTCCAACATCCTGATTTCTGCGGCCGACGAGTTGAAGACGCTGGAATACATCCAGCGCCTGAAATACCGCGCCCGCAACGTGCTCGCGCCCAAGGGCGGCTCGACCGGCCGCCGTCTGTTCGGCGCCGCGCTGGCCGGCGGGGCGCAGGCGCTGGGCCTCGGCCCTGCCGGCATCGCGCCCGGCGCGCGGGCCGACATCGTGACGCTTCAGGCCGATCACCCCTCGCTGGCGCTGGCGCAAGGCGACGCCGCGCTCGACGCCTGGATTTTCGCCGGCGCGAAAATCGACCGCGTCTGGCGCGCCGGCCGCGAACTCGTCACCGGCGGCATCCACCGCGACCGCAAGGTGCTGGAATCCCGCTACCGCACGGCGCTCAGCGCTTTGAAAACCTGACGTCTGTTCTCCCCCGTCATTCACGGGGGAGGTGGCGCGCGGCACGCGCGACGGAGGGGCGTGTTGCGCCACCGACCATCGCAGTATATATTCCTATATCGTCGGACGTCAACGCCACGGTCCTCAAGGAAATCCATCCACAGCAAAACGCGAAAAATCGAAGAACGAGTCGTTGTGGCCTGAACGCTCCGGCCACCCAACATATAGAGCCCCTATCCGTTTTCATCGGCCGCGCTAGCTTGGGCGACAAACGAATCAGGGGCGCTCCGGGGGGAACGCATCATGCAGACCGAGGCGCGCCCGCTGGACCGGCGCGATGTCCGAACGCTCACGCTCGCCTCGCTGGGCGGCGCGTTGGAGTTCTACGACTTCATCGTCTTCGTGTTCTTCGCGGCGGTGATCGGCAAGCTGTTCTTCCCGCCCGACACGCCCGAATGGCTCCAGCTTCTCCAGGCCTACGGTCTTTTCGCCGCCGGCTATGTCGCCCGGCCGCTGGGCGGCATCGTGATGGCCCATTTCGGCGACCTCATCGGGCGCAAGCGGATGTTCGTCTTCTCGGTGCTGCTGATGGCGGTGCCGACCCTGCTGATCGGCTTGATGCCGACCTATGCCGATATCGGCTATGCCGCGCCGATCCTGCTGCTGCTCTTCCGCATCGCCCAGGGCGCGGCGATCGGCGGCGAGGCGCCCGGGGCCTGGGTGTTCGTGGCCGAGCATGTGCCGCCCGGCCGGGTCGGCCTCGCCTGCGGCATGCTCACCGGCGGGCTGACGCTCGGCATCCTGCTCGGCTCGCTGATGGCCCTCGTCATCAATCGCAGCTTCCCGCCCGAGGTAGTGGCCGACTGGGCCTGGCGCATTCCCTTCCTGACCGGCGGCGTCTTCGGCCTCGTCGCGATGTATCTGCGCCGCTTCCTCGACGAAACCCCGGTCTTCGAGGCGATGCGCGCGCGGGCCGAGGCCTCGCGCGGCGTGCCGCTGTTCAAGGCGCTGGCCGGGCACGGCCGCGCCCTCACCGTCTCGTTCATCGCCAGCTGGATGCTGACCGCCGCCATCGTCGTGCTGATCCTGCTCGCGCCGACCCTGCTGCCGCGCATGTTCGCCATCGCCCCGGCCGACATGTCGCTGGCCAATCTGGCGGCGACCGCGACGCTCACGGTCTCGGCCGTCTTCACCGGCTGGTGTCTCGACCGCTTCGGGCTCAGGCCCGTTCTGGTGACGATGGCGCTGGCGCTGATCGGCGGGGCCTATGCGCTTTATGCCGGGGCGGCGGCGCGGCCCGATCTCATCGTGCCGATCTATGCCGCCGCCGGCTTCACGGTCGGGGCGGTCAGCATCGTTCCCTATGTGATGGTGCACGCCTTCCCGCCCGAGATCCGCTTCTCCGGCGTCTCGTTCGCCTACAATCTGGCCTATGCCGTGTTCGGCGCGCTGACCCCGCTCTTCATCGGCTGGCTGATCGCCTATGACGCGGTTGCGCCGGCCCATTACGTGACCGCCGCCGTGCTGGCGGGCACGGCGGCGATCCTCATCGGCGCGAGGGGCTATTCGGCGGCGGCCGCCAGCGGGCGCGCGACGTAGTCGTTGAGCGTCAGCTCGGCGACGGCTGCGGCATAGTCGCGGGTGTGCGAACCCCAGTTCTGGGTGATGCGCCCGTCGGCCGTCTTGTACCACGACTTGCAGTGCGGATCGGCCCAGGTGGTCTTGCCCAGGTCGCCCTGCAGCCGCGCGTTGAAGGCGTCCTGCGCCGCCCGCGTCACCTCCAGCGAGGCGAGATTCTGCTCGCGCATCGCGGTCGCCGCCTTCACGGCGTATTCCACCTGCCGCTCCAGCATGAAGGTGATCGAGTTGTGGCCCAGATTGGTGTTCGGGCCATACAGCACGAACATGTTGGGAAAGCCCGAAACCGTGATCCCCAGATACGCTTCCGGGTGATCGGCCCATACATCGTTCAGCCGCACGCCGTCCTTGCCCACGACATCCATCGACCACTTCCAGCCCGTCGTCTCAAAGCCGGTGGCGTAGATGATGACGTCGACCTCGTGCAGCGTCCCGTCTTTCGTCTCGACGCCGGCCTCGGTGATCCGGGCGATGCCGGC
>CAZBPO010000360.1:1873-3108 GCA_964493795.1 uncultured Flavobacteriaceae bacterium | reverse complement strand
GTCGTGCAGCGCGCCTTCTCCGGCCACGTCGCGGCCGGGCAGGAATTTCAGCGTGTTGGGGTTGGGGGTCGATTCGGTCTGGATGAACATCGGGCCGCCTGATCGGAAACAGCGTCTGGCGCTATATGGGGGACGGGCCCGCTGCGAAACAACCCTGAGCCGACAAGGGAGATCGCCTGGGTCAGGCCAGCGCGTCGATCTCCGCGTCGTTCAGGGTGCCCGGAACGATGGTGACCGGGATGGGGAAGGCGTTGGCTCCGCCCGCCGCCACCGCCGCCACCAGCGGCCCGGGCCCGTCGCGGCCCTGGCCCGAGGCGAGGACCAGGATCGAAATCGCCTTGTCGTCGCGGATCAGGCTCAGCAGGGCCTCGCGTTTCTTGCCTTCCAGCAGGACGATCTCGGACGGGCTCTGGGTGATGTCGAAGACGAAGCGGGCGGCCTCGTAGAGCGTCGCCTCGGCCTCGGCCTCGGCCTCCTCGCGCATCAGCTCTTCGACGCCGGCCCAGTGCTGGGTGTCGGGCGGCGCGATGATGTGGGCAAGGCTGACCACGCCGCCGGTATGTTCGGCGCGCCGCGCGGCGAAACGCATCGCCACGCGGCTTTCGGGCGTTTCGTCGACGACGACCAGGAATTTGCGGCGACGCAGGCTCATCGCGCGGAGACTACGCGCCCGCCAGCCGGCTTCACAAGAACCCTGCCGCCGTCCTCGCTTCGGCCAGGATCGGCATGGCGATGGCCCGGGCGCGGTCGGCGCCTTCGGCCAGCACGCGGTCGATCTCGGCCTTGTCGGTCAGAAGATCGGCCATCCGCGCGCGGATCGGCCCCAGCACCGACACGGCGAGGTCGGCCAGCTCGCCCTTGAAGGTCGAGAACTGCGCGCCTTCGTACTGGTCCAGAATGTCGGCCTTGGGCTTGCCCGCCAGCGCCGCATAGATGCCGATGAGGTTCGAGGCTTCCGGCCGGGCGTCCAACTCGTCCAGCGTGCCGCCGATCGGTTCGGGGTCGGTGCGGGCCTTGCGGATCTTGGCCGCGATCTCCTCGTCGCTGTCCTTCAGGTTGATGCGCGACAGGTCCGACGGATCGGATTTCGACATCTTGGCCTTGCCGTCGCGCAGGCTCATCACGCGCGGCGTCGGCCCCAGGATCAGCGGCTCGGGCTGCGGGAAGAAGCCGGGGACGGAAAGGTCGTTGTTGAATTTCTGCGCGATGTCGCGGGCCAGCTCCAGATGCTGCTT
>CAZBPO010000360.1:0-1863 GCA_964493795.1 uncultured Flavobacteriaceae bacterium | reverse complement strand
CCAGGATGTCGGCCGCCATCAGCACCGGATAGGCATAGAGCCCGACGCTGACGCGTTCTTTGTGCTTGCCGGCCTTGTCCTTGAACTGGGTCATGCGGTCGAGCCAGCCGATGCGGGCGACGCAGTTCAAAATCCAGGCGAGCTCGGCATGGGCCGAAACGCGGCTCTGCGGGAAGATGATCGACCGCTTGGGGTCGATGCCGCAGGCGATATAGGCGGCCGCGATCTCGCGTGTCTTGTCGGCGAGATCGGGCTCGAAGCCGGCGGTGATGGCGTGCAGATCGACCACGCAGAAGATCGAGGGCTTCTCGTCCTGCAGCGGCACCCAGTTGCGGATGGCGCCCAGATAATTGCCCAGATGCAGGTTTCCGGTGGGCTGAACGCCCGAGAAGATGCGCTCGGGATGTCCGGCGGGATTGCTGGAAGGCGTTTGGACGGCCGTATCGGTCACGTTGATAGTCCTGATGGAAGGGACGGCGGCGCGCTCTATGGACGAGCGGCTTTCGTCGATCAAGTCGGGGATTGGGTGAAGCTAGAGCGCGGCCGCGCGCCATCGTCCCGCGCGGCGGGTCGAAACGGCATATCCCTGACGACCGAAATGCGTCATGCCCGGGCTTATAGTCCGGGCGGCAGGAAAGAGCCAGACGCCTGGGCGCGCCCCAGCCAGCCGAGCAGCGCGGTGAGGGCGGCGAGGCCGGCGAGATAGAGCGCGGCGCGCAGCAGGACGGCGATGCGTCCCGGCGGCGGCGCGTCGTCGAGGAACCGGGTCGTCTCGACGATGCGCGCAGCGGGCGCGCCGGTCTCATGGGCGACGATCTTGCAGAGGCGCGGCCAGAGATCGTCGGTGGCCCCGCCCTTGTCGGTCAGGCGCTCCAGAACGAGGGCGTGGAGGTCGCCGACATTTTCCAGCGGATGGGGGCTGTCGCTGATCTTGATCTCGAACGCCTGTTCGACGGCCGCAAGCATGAAGACCGCATCGCGCTCGGCGGCGAGGCCGAGATGGGCGAGGCCGGATGTGGCGCGACCCTGATCAAGCGACACGAATGAATGCTCGAAAATCTGAAATGAGAGGGCTGAGGCAGGTCTGATCTGTCAGAAATCGGAATGAGACTCGTTGGCTCAATTCAGCGTAGTCGATCAGCTCTCCGGAAACCTCGATTCCGCCTCTTCTGTTTCCAGAGAGAATGAGCCGATGATCTTCCCATTGAGGGCGTAAAACCGCCGTTCCGTCCAACGTCTCGTTCAGCGCCTCGAGGTCTGAGACGAATTGCAGAAGCTCCCGGACGCTGAAGCGGAAAGGGAACGACGCCGAAAGCCATCCCGATCTCACGATCAGCAGGCACTCACCCTCTGAACCGTCGGGGAAGACACTCAAATTCTGGAACGTCAGCGCCGGATCATTTGTCTGGGTATGAAGGATGATGTCCATGCGGACCGGCATGTCAGTCAGCGCTGCCCGGCGGTTCGGCCTTCGCGGCGCGGTCGCGGCGGAACTGTTCTTTCAGTTCGCCCAGCGTCGTGCCTTTCAGCGCGATCACCGCCACCGCATAGACAAGGAACCCGCCGCCGCACAGCACGCCCAGCGCCGCGAAACGCCGCCCGGTGCCGAGGTCGAACCACGGCCCCACGACCGCCAGCAGCCCGAACAGCGCTGCGCCCATCACTGCGCTGGCGACCGCGATGCGCCACAGCCGGTCGAGCGTGCGCGGGTCGGGCTTGAAATGGCCGCGCGCCCGCAACGCCCAGGTCAGCAGGACGACATTGGCCCAGGCCGCCGCCGCCGTGCCGATGGCGATGCCGATCACGTCGCGGCCCAGCGCGAAGAACAGGCCCACCGCCAGCACCACGTCCAGCGCCAGCGTC
>CAZBPO010000359.1:322-3114 GCA_964493795.1 uncultured Flavobacteriaceae bacterium | reverse complement strand
CCGGTGTTGAACCATTGCGGCGAGTTGGGCGCGGCCATCTGCATGGCCAGCATGAAGCGCATCTCGTCATAGAAGGCGCGGGCGTCTTGCTCGGCGTCGAAATAGCCGCCTTTCCAGCCCCAATAGGTCCACGCGCCGGCCAGCCGGTCGAAGACCTGCCGCGCGCTGGTCTCGCCGCCCTGGCCGGCCGCGCCGCCTTCGGCCTTCCACAGCCATTCCGGCACGTCGGCCTCGGCGGCTTTGGTCACGTGTTCGGGCACGCCTTTGCGGCGGAAGTATTTCTGCGCCAGCACGTCGCTGGCGACCTGGCTCCAATGCGCGGGCACTTCGATGCCGTCCTGCCGGAAGACGCTGGACCCGTCGGGGTTGCGTATCTCGCTGGTGACGGTGTGGAACGCGATGCCGGCATAGGCATCGGCGGAGGCGGTGGTGAAGCGGCGCTGGATACGCATGGGCGGTACTCGGTTCTGGCGGAAAGCGGCGGTTTGGAGTCGGATCGGCGCAGACCGGCCCGCGCCCTTGCGCGGCGGCCCCCGAACCCTTGCGTTTCAATCGGTTGGTCCCCCGCCGGCAGGCCGTTTTCGTCGCGCCCGCCGACGAGGGGCAGCGAACCACCAATGCCCCCCGCGCGCAACATATATTGAGTTAAGATTGCGCCATTCTACCACATCTGGTGGGTAACGTCGTGTCGCCCGGTTCGGGTTTGCGAGGCGTCGCAGGCACTTACGCACTCGGTCCACAGGCGAAAATTATTGTCGCGCGCCTGCCTTGCGGGCCTCTATAAGAGGCCGACTCGCGGGAACGGGCGACATGGGCCTCATCAGCAGCATTTTCACTTGGTGGAACGGCGCCACCGCCGGCACCTACTGGACCACCTGGCGGTCGGGCGTCTTCGTCGGCGAAGACACCCAGGGCAACCGCTATTACCGCAACAAGGACGCCTCGCGCCGCTGGGTGATCTACAAGGGCCTGGCGGAACCTTCGCGCGTGCCGCCCGAATGGCACCACTGGCTCCACTACACCTGCGACGAGCCGCCGACCGAGGACCCGCCGTTGGTGCAGCCCTGGGAAAAGCCCCATCTGCCGAACATGACGGGCACGCCTTACGCCTACCGGCCCAAGGGCAGCCTCTACGCTTCGGGCCAGCGCCCCAAGGCGACCGGCGATTACGAGGCGTGGACGCCCGATCAGGGCTAGGTTTGGCCGCAATTCAGCGTTCTATATCGACCATGTTCGCCCGTTCTCTCGCCCTGATGATGCTTGCGGCCGCAGCCGGCCCCGCGCTGGCGCAGGATTCGGCCCCCGCGCCGTATCCCACCGTCAAGCTGGGTGATCTGCCGCCGGTGCTGACGCGCGAGGCGACCTTCGACGACGCCGTCGCCGATGCCCAGGGCGTGCGCCGCTCGGTCATCATCGGCGGGCTCGACAAGATCACCGCGCGCAAATACCGCTTCGAGGCGCCCGTCGGGCACACGGTGAAGTTCAAGAAGCTGCTGATCACCGCGCGCACCTGCCACATCCGGCCGCCGGAAGAGACGCCCGAGACCTCGGTCTTCATCGAAATCAACGAGCCGCCGCCGCAGGGCGGCGACGATCTGCGCCGGCTGTTCTCGGGCTGGATGTTCGCATCGAGCCCCGGCCTGAACGCGCTGGAGCACCCGGTCTATGACCTGTGGGTGATCGGCTGCCATATCGACGATCCGGCCAATCCGACGGCGTCGACGGTGAGCGTGTCGGATGACGATCAGCCCGCCGAGATGCCCAGCATCGACGACACGATCGAGCAGGACGATAGCGCGCGCGAATGAAACGTCGCCGTCTGTTCGACGGCGATGGCGAGGCGTCTGCGATAGTCGGCGCGTGAGATTGCGGCGGCCCCGAACTGGGCCAGATGTTGCGTCAGATATTGCGTATCCAGCAGGGTGAAGCCGCCTTCGCGCAGGATATGCACCAGCGCTACCAGGGCGATCTTGCTGGCGTCGTCGGCGGTGGAGAACATGCTCTCGCCGAAAAAAGCCCCGCCCAGCGACACGCCATAAAGCCCGCCGACCAGCGCGCCGTCCTTGCGGCACTCGACGCTGTGCGCGTGCCCCCGCTCGTGAAGCTCGGTGTAGAGCGCGATGATGCCTTCGTTGATCCAGGTTTCGTCGTGGCCCGGCCGCGGCGCGGCGCAGGCCCGCATGACGCCTTCGAAATCGGCGTCGATGGATATGTCGTAGGGCGCTTTGCGAAGCGTGCGGGCGAGGCGTTTGGGAACATGAAAGCCGTCGAGCGGGATGATCCCGCGCTTCTCGGGGTCGAACCAGTGAAGCTCGGGATCGTCGCGGCTCATCGCCATCGGAAACACGCCGATGGAGTAGGCTTTCAGCAGAAGGTCGGCGTCGATGCCCTGCATCAGCCTCGCGCGAGGAACTCTTCCAGCCAGTGGATGTGATAGTCGCCGTTCTGGAAGTCGGGCTCCTGCATCAGCCTCTGGAACAGCGGGATGGTGGTTTCGATGCCGTCGACCACGAACTCGTCCAGCGAGCGGCGCAGGCGCATCAGGCACTCGGTGCGGTTCCGCCCGTGCACGATCAGCTTGCCGATCAGGCTGTCGTAATAGGGCGGGATCGCGTAGCCGGCATAGGCCGCGCTGTCGACGCGCACGCCAAGGCCGCCCGGCGTGTGCCAGTTGCGGATCGTGCCCGGCGAGGGGCGGAAGGTGACCGGGTTCTCGGCGTTCACGCGGCACTCGATCGCATGGCCGCGGAACTCGATGTCCGACTGCTCAAGGCCCAGCTCGGCCCCGTTGG
>CAZBPO010000359.1:0-312 GCA_964493795.1 uncultured Flavobacteriaceae bacterium | reverse complement strand
CGATCTCGCTGCGCTGGCTGGAGTTGAGGGCAGGGGAGGTCGCCTCTTCGAGGACCTTCTGGTGACGGCGTTGCAGCGAGCAGTCGCGCTCGCCCAGATGCAGCGCGTTGCCATGCATGTCGCACAGCACCTGGATCTCGATGTGGCGCGGCGTCGAGAGATATTTCTCGATGTAGATCGTGTCGTCGCCGAAGGCCGACTTGGCCTCGTTGCGGGCGAGCGAGATCTGCGACATCAGCACATCGGGGCTCTCGGCGATCTTCATGCCGCGCCCGCCGCCTCAGGCGGCGGCGGGCGCGGCATGAAGATCGC
>CAZBPO010000358.1:0-3122 GCA_964493795.1 uncultured Flavobacteriaceae bacterium | reverse complement strand
GGAGTAATCAAGCTTTCCTCCGCCGTTTGCGGGGGAGGGCGACCGCGAAGCGGTGGAAGGGGGGCACGGCTGCCCCCCTCACGGCAGGAAGAACAAATCCTCGACCGTCGTCTTGAGCGCCCGCGCCAGTTTCAGCGCGAGCGTGGTCGAGGGCACGAACACGCCGTTCTCGACCGTATTGATCGTCTTGCGCGACACGCCGATCATTTCGGCGAGTTGCGCCTGCGTCAGTCCGGCCGCCGTCCGCGCCTCGCGCAGCCGCGTGCCGATCTCAGCCACCCTGTTTCTGCTCCAGACCAGCGAAGCGGCAGGCGGGCATCGCCACCCCGATCGCGAACACCAGTTTCAGGCATTCCTGCGTCGACAGATCGAAGATCTGAGACAGCACGTACAGCACCGCCGCGACCGCCAGCATGGCCCAGTATCCGGCCCGGTATCCGGCGTTGCGGTTCGCCTGCGTCAGCTCGTCGTTCATCGCGGCGCGCGTTTCTGCCGACCGGCCCCGGAACAGCAGGCCGCCAGTCGCCAGCACATAGAGCAGGGTGACGGACCACCCCACGAAACCCGCCGCCAGCGCCCAATCCACGGGCCGCCAGGTCATGGCCGGGTCGTTCAGCGGTTCGAACAGGATGGCCTGCAAACCCAGAAACGCGACGCCATAGGTCGCCAGCATGATGCGGCGCTTGCGGCTCAGTCTTTCGATGTCTTCGCTCATGTCACCCTCGTAACCTATAGGTGACATGATACCTATAGGTTACACGAAGTCAAGCCGCACAATGCGCCGCCCGAAATTCTCGCCGGCGAACAGGCCGATAAAGGCCGCCGGCAGCTGTTCGAACCCGTCGATGATCTCCCCGCGATACGAGATCGCGCCGCTTTCGATCCAGGCGGCGAGGCGGGCCTGCGCCTCGGGGAAGCGCTTGCGATAGTCATAGACGACCAGCCCGGCCATCTTCAGCCGCTTGGTGATGAACGGCGTGACCCAGCGTATGCCGCGCGGCTGGGCGGCGTTGTATTCCGACACCTGCCCCGAGATGACGATGCGGCCGCCCGGTTTCATGTTCAGGATCGCGGCGTCCAGCTGTTCGCCGCCGACATTGTCGAAATAGATATCGATCCCTTCCGGCGCTTCGCGCCGGATCGCGGCCGAGAGGTCGCTTTGCGCCTTGTAGTCGATGCAGCCGTCAGCGCGCACTTCGTCCAGCACGTAGTTGCGTTTGGCCCCGCCGCCGGCGATTCCGATGGTCTTGAGCCCCAGTTCACGCCCGATCTGCAACGCCGTCGCGCCCACCGGCCCCGCCGCCGACGAAACCAGCAGCGTATCGCCGCCCTTGGGCGCGCCCAGATCGCCGAGACCGAAATAGGCCGTCAGGCCCGGCACGCCCAGCACGCCGATCGCCGCCGTGGGGCCGACACGTCCCGAGAAGAGAGCAGGGGCCAGCACCTGCACGCCGCGGCCATCGCTGACGACGTGCGTGGTCCAGCCGAAGCCGCCCATCACCGTCGCCCCTTCAGGCAGCCTGTCGGTCCGGCTGGACACAACCTGCCCGATGCCGGCGCTCTCGACCGTTTCGCCGATCCCAAGGGCGGGGGCGTAGGAGTCGCCCGTCAGCCGGCCCCGCATTCCGGGATCGACCGACGCATGCGTGACGCGGATCAGCGCCTCGCCATCCTTCAATGGCGGCAGGTCCAGCATCGCGATCCTGAAGTCCGAAGGCTTTGGAACGCCGTCCGGTCTCGCCGCCAGAACCCAGTGCTTGGCCGACATCGCCGCCTCCCGTTCTTTTCGGCGGGCCGGGGACGATGAGACAGGACACTGATGTCCTTGTTTCATCGACATATTTCCCGGCGCACCGCCATTGTCTGTCTTGGCCGCGCCAGTTTGAACGATCGCGCGGTTATGCGATAGACGCTGCAGGCCTACGCAGCATTCGGCGCCGACATATCGCGAGGGTTGAGGGATTGACGGCGGACTCCTCCGGAACGCGGCCAGAGAAAGAGACGGGCCGGGTCTATATCCACGAGATACAGGGACTGAGGACCGTCGCCGCGCTGTTGGTGGCGATCTACCACATCTGGTTCCATCGCGTTTCGGGCGGCGTCGACGCCTTCTTCGTCATCGCCGCCTATTTCGCGATGACCTCGTTCGCGAAGTTCGACCGCGTCGGGTTCGGCGCCGTCGCGAAATACTGGGCGAACACCGCCCGCCGCATTTTCCCGATGACCTCCGTCGTGATCCTGGCGACGATCATCGGCATCCTGGTCTTCGCGCCGCTGTCGGGCTGGCGCGACCACATCCAGCACGCGACCGCCTCGCTGCTTTTCTTCGAGAACTGGTGGCTGGCGATCAACGGCGTCGACTACCTCCAGCAAGGCGCGGCCGTCTCGCCGTTTCAGCAGATGTGGGCGCTCTCGGTGCAGGCGCAGTTCTATCTGCTGATGCCGCTCGTGATCTGGGCGGCGTTCCGTGTCGCGGGTCTCGGCAGCTGGAATCCGCTCAAGGCATGCAGCCTGCTTCTGGTCGCGCTCTCTCTGGCGTCATTCGCCTACAACCTCTCGGTCACGGCCAGCCATCAGCCCTGGGCCTATTTCGACTCGGTGGCACGGGCGTGGGAGTTCTTCGCCGGCGCATTGCTTGCGCTGCACCTGCCCGGATTGAAGATCGGCCGCCGCCTCGCTTGGGTCGTCGGCGGCGTGTCGCTGTTGGTGCTGGTCTCGTTCGCCGCCGTCGTTCCGGTCGCCTCGGCGTTTCCGGGCTGGGCGGCTCTGGTGCCGGTTCTGGCGACGGCGGGCATCGTCGTGTCGGCGGCGCGGGGCGTCGGGCCTGCGCTTCTGCGCTGGCCGGTGGTGACGAAACTCGGCGACATATCCTTCGCCTTCTATCTCTGGCACTGGCCGGTGCTGATCCTCACGCGGCTTCTTTTGCAGGAAGAGCAGGTAGGGCTCGCGGTCGGCGTCGGGGTGATCCTGATGTCCGCCGCGCTGGCGTTCGCGACGACCTACTGGCTGGAGAAGCCTTTCCGGCGCTGGCCGCTTCTCAATGGCAGGCCGGCGCTCGCGATCGGGCTGAGCCTCGTCCTCATGGTCCCGGCCGCCGCCGGTCTGATCGGGCTGCGCGAGGC
>CAZBPO010000357.1:0-3133 GCA_964493795.1 uncultured Flavobacteriaceae bacterium | reverse complement strand
CCGGTCAGCCTCTCGGCCGGCGTTTTCGCCCGTCCGGCGCAAGACTGGTTCGCCGGCGTGACTGTGGCCCGCACCGAGCGCGCGCCCACCAATGTCGAACTTTTCGCCGACGGCCCTCATCTGGCGACCCGCGCCTATGAAGTCGGAGATCCCGGCCTTGGCGTCGAGACCGCGTTCTCGCTCGAGGCGTCGTTGCGCTATGCCGGCGAAATCTATGGCTTCGAGCTCAGCCTCTACCGCATCGCCTTCGACGGCTATATCGCGCTGGTGCCGACGGGACACGAGATCGACCATTTGCCGGAATTCGCCTTCGTCCAGCGTGACGCCACCTTCACTGGTGGCGAAATTTCTGCCTCCGCGCGTCTTGGTCAGGCGGGCGGCTTCACCTTCCGCACAGATCTGACGGCTGACCTCGTGCGCGCTGAATTCGACGCCGGCGGCGACCTGCCGCGCATCCCGCCCGCCACTGTCACGCTCGGGCTCGCCGCCGAGAGCGACACGCTGAAAGCGCGCCTGGAGCTGGTCGATATCGCGCGCCAAAGCCGTGTCGCGGCCTTTGAGACAGAAACGCAGGGCGCGACGCTACTGAACGCACGCCTCGCCTGGCGGCCGATACCCGAACACGACCTCACGCTCCTGTTCGACGCCACCAATCTCACCGACCAGCTTGTCCGGGTGCATTCATCCTTCCTGAAAGACGACTACCCCCGCCCGGGCCGCTCATTCCGTCTCGCCATCTCCGCCCGCTACTGACGGCCGTTCTCCCCGCCACTTGCGCGCAGCCCTTCGCCCGGCCACAACGCCGGCATGTCACGCCCCAAAGCCGTCATGTCCTGGAGTTCCGGCAAGGACAGCGCCTGGGCGTTGCATGAGGCGTTGCAGGCGGACGATCTCGACATCGTCGGCCTCCTCACTACGGTCAGCGAAACGCACGACCGTGTCGCCATGCACGGCGTGCGTGACGAACTGCTGGACGCCCAGATCGCCGCGCTCGGCCTGCCCTGCATGAAAGTCATGCTGCCGACGCCTTGCCCCAATTCGACTTACGAGGCCCGCATGGCGGCCGCGACGGCGGGCCTGAAGGCGGACGGCGTCACCCATGTGATCTTCGGCGACCTTTTCCTTGAGGATATCCGCGCCTATCGCCTCGCCCGCATGGCCGAGGCCGGCATGACCGCCGTCTTTCCGCTGTGGGGTCGCGAGACGGCGACGCTGGCCGCCGGGATGATCGCGGGCGGCCTCGTCGCCCATGTCGCGACGGTCGACCCGTCGCGGCTCGATGCCTCGTTCTCGGGCCGCCCCTTCGACGCCGCTTTTCTCGCCGATCTGCCGCCCGGCATCGATCCCTGCGGCGAGAACGGCGAATTCCACACCTTCGTCAGCGACGCCCCGATATTTTGTGCGCCCATAGCGATCCGCACTGGCGAAACCGTCACCCGCGACGGCTTCGTTTACACAGACCTTCTGCCGGACTCGGCGGCGCATTGACCGTCACGAGATAGGCCCGGTGCAGCGCACGGCATCGCCGTCATCCCCGAAAGCGCGGATGGCCCGCCCGGCATCGGCGTCTTAAGGCTGTTTCGCGCGCCAGAGCGGGCGCGGAAAATCCGGGAAATCTGTCATGAGAGCGCTTGCGCTGCTGCCGCTATTGCTTGTTTCGACCGCCTTCGCCGCCGATCGCCAGAGCTTCAGCTGCGCGGTCGCACCCTATGGCGACGAGTTCAATCTCAACGATTCGCGCGACTTCGTGCGCTACGACTTCGTCACCGAAGGCACCACCCTGAAATCCTTCAGCGTGAGGTCGAAGCTCGTCGTCACGCTGAAGAACGGCGATGTCCTGCGCGACATGAGCTGCATCTACTCCAGCGGCGGAACCGCCGCGCCGGCATCGTTCAGCTGCGCGGCCGAAGCCGAAAGGACCGAGGGGCAGGGCGGCGGCGAGGCGATCCGCAACGTCAATTGCGACATCTCAAGGCTGGCTCAGCCGGTAGAAGGCGGGGCCGATCACCTAGCTCGCTGCGCCGACATCCACGTCGATCCGGCCCAGCCCTGGGCGCGCGCCAGCGTGCAAGTCCACGGCCTGAAATGCGAGCCTTACAAGGAGAGCTGGGGCGACGAGTAAGCGCAGGCGCGACGCTACCGCTACGGCAAGGCGTGGCGCGGCCACCGCCTCTCGTTTACGTTATCGTCATGGTGGCCAAAGCCGGTCTGACGCCTTAGAACGCCTGTCACAAATTTCACGGGCGCAGCCCTGCGGAGGAGAGTTCCCATGCGTGAAGCCGTCATCGTTTCCACCGCCCGTACGGGCCTCGCGAAGTCCGGCCGCGGCGGCTTCAACGACACCCACGGCGCCGCAATGGGCGGCCACGCCATCAAGCACGCCATCGCGCGCGCCGGCATCGAGCCGGGCGAGGTGGAAGACGTGTTCATGGGCTGCGGCGCGCCCGAAGGCGCCACGGGCCAGAATGTCGGCCGCCTCGCCGCCATGTGGGCCGGCTGCCCGGTGACCACGTCGGGCGTCACCGTCAACCGCTTCTGCTCGTCGGGCCTGCAGACCGTCGCGATGGCGGCGCAGCAGATCATCACGGGCGGCACCAACATTGCCATAGGCGCGGGCGTCGAATCCATCACGCTCACCCAGATGTCGGGCAAGATGAACCTGCACCGCATCACCGAAGAACAGCTGATGCAGCGCATGCCCGCGCTGTGGATGGCGATGATCGAGACCGCCGAGATCGTCGCCGAACGCTATGGCGTCAGCCGCGACCGCCAGGACGAATTCAGCCTGGAAAGCCAGCGCCGCACCGCCGCCGCGCAGCAGGCCGGCAAGTTCGACAACGAGATCGTCCCGATGCAGACGCAGATGATCGTCGTCGACAAGGAGACCAAGGAGTCGAAGAAGGTCGACTACACCGTCACCCGCGACGAATGTAACCGCCCCGACACGACGCTCGAGGGCCTGAAGTCGCTCGCCCCGGTGTTCAAGGGCGGCCAGCAGGTCAAGGAAGGCAAGCACATCACCGCCGGCAACGCCTCGCAGCTCTCCGACGGCGCGTCCGCCGTGCTGCTGATGGAAGCCAAGGAGGCCGAGCGCCGTGGCCTCAAGCCGCTCGCCGTCTTCCGCGGCTTTGCC
>CAZBPO010000356.1:1765-3166 GCA_964493795.1 uncultured Flavobacteriaceae bacterium | reverse complement strand
ACATCTCGCGCACCGACGACAACGCCTTCCCTGGCTTGGTTCCGGGCGCCCGACCAGTCCGTTCGCACAACTACGAGATCGGCGCGAAGGCCGACTTCCTGGGTGGCGCCCTCTCGACCGCCATCGCCGCCTTCCGCAGCGAGAAGCGCAACGTGCCGGTGTTCGGCCGTCTGACCGGGCCGGCGGCGAACAACGCCCTGCAAGGCTACCAGAAGCTCGTCGTAGAAGGTGTCGAACTCAGCGTGAGTGGCCAGATCACGCCCGAGTGGAACCTATTCGGCGGCCTGCTCGTGATGAAGAGCCGGCGCCAGATCAGTGACGACATGGAAGCCGTCCTCGCCTTCACCAATGGGGGCGATTACCCGGCGGGCTTCCCGGCCTCGGACCTCGACGGCGACCGCCTGGCCTTCACCCCCAACGTCTCGGCGACGCTATGGACCACCTATCGCTTCCCCTTCGGCCTGACGGTCGGCGGCGGCCTGCAGCATGTCGGCTCGTCCTACCTCGGCCGGCCGGACGATGCCTTGCGCGTGATCCCGAACGGCGCCTTCGGCAAGCTGCCGGCCTATACGGTGTTCAACGCGATGCTCTCCTACGATTTGACCGAGAACATAGACCTGCGCCTGAACGTCGACAACATCGGCAACAAGAAATATGCGGTGTCGACGAACTGGAGCGGCACGCGCGCGACGCTCGGCGCGCCGCGCACCTTCCTGGTGAGCGCCGGCTTCCGCTTCTAAGGAGCCGTCAAGCGCGCCCGGCCCCTGGGGGGAGCCGGGCGCGTCGGAGGACAAGATGCTGATCGCGATTCCGGCCGTGCTGACTCCCCAGGAAGCGGCCGGAATCCGCGCGCGGCTGGAGCAGGCGGCCTGGGTCGACGGCGCGGGCACCGCCGGCCATGTCGCGGCGCGCGCCAAGGCCAACCGCCAGCTCGCCGACGGCGATCCGCTGGGCGCGGAGCTGGGCGCGGGAATCGTCGAGCGGCTGTCCGCGACCCCCCGCTTCATCGCCGCCGCGCTGCCGCTCAAGGTCCTGCCGCCGCGCTTCAACCTCTATGCCGGCGATGGAACCTACGGCCGCCATATCGATGCTGCCGTGTTCAGCGCGCCGGGTTCGCCCGAACGCGTCCGCAGCGACCTTTCGGCCACGCTCTTCCTCAGCGAGCCCGACAGCTACGAGGGCGGCGAGCTGATCGCCGAGTTCGGCATGGTCCGGGAACGGATCAAGCTGCCGGCCGGGCACATGCTGCTCTATCCGGCCAATTCGCTGCATCAGGTGACGCCGGTGACGCGCGGCGCGCGCTATGCGGCCTTCTTCTGGATCCAGAGCCTGGTGCGCGAGGACAATCAGCGCGGCATGCTGCTGGAACAGCGAGATCGACGAGCGTCTTCGCCGTCGTCG
>CAZBPO010000356.1:921-1755 GCA_964493795.1 uncultured Flavobacteriaceae bacterium | reverse complement strand
CGTCCGCCTGACCGGCCTCTACCACAATCTGCTGCGCGAATGGGTGGATACGTGACGCTGCCCCCGCTCGATCGCATCCCGCCCGAGGTCGCCGCGCTGGCCGATTACGAGGCGCTCGCGCGGGAACGCATGTCCGAAGCGGCCTGGGCCTACTTCGCCGGCGGCTCGGGCGACGAATGGACGCTGCGCGAGAACATCGCTGCCTTCGCCCGCCTTCCGCTGTGCTCGCGCGTGCTGCGCGACCTGTCCGGGGCGAGCACGCGGATCACCCTGTTCGGGACCGAACTGGCGGCGCCGATCCTGCTGGCACCGGTCGCCTTCCAGCGGCTGGCGCATCCCGAGGGCGAGATCGCGACGGCGCTGGCCGCGAGCGCCGTCGAGACGCCGATGGTCGTCAGCACGCAGGCGAGCGTGACGCTGGAAGCCATCGCCGAGCGGGCGGTCGCGCCGCTGTGGTTCCAGCTCTATATCCAGCCTGACCGCGCCTTCACCGCCGAGCTGGTCCGGCGGGCCGAGCAGGCCGGCTATGGCGCGCTGGTCGTGACGGTGGATGCGCCGGTCAACGGCGTCCGCAACCGCGAGCAGCGGGCCGGCTTCGCGCTGCCGCCAGGCGTGGAAGCGGTGAATCTAGAAGGGATGCGCGGCTTGCCGCCTCCGCCGCGCGATGCCCTGCTGTTCGGCACCCCGCTGATCGAGTCCGCGCCGGGCTGGGCGGACCTGGAATGGCTGCGCGGCCTGACGCGGCTGCCGATCCTGGCGAAGGGCATAGTCGATCCGGAAGACGCGCGGCGGGCGATCGGCCTGGGCATCGACGGGGTGATCGTCTCCAACCAC
>CAZBPO010000356.1:0-911 GCA_964493795.1 uncultured Flavobacteriaceae bacterium | reverse complement strand
GGGATCGACGTGCTGCGCGCGCTGGCGCTCGGCGCGATCGCGGTGCTGGTCGGCCGGCCCCAGATCTTCGCCCTCGCCGCCGCGGGCGCGCCTGGCGTCGCCCACGTGATCCGCATCCTGCGCGCCGAGTTGGAGTTGGCGATGGCGCTGACCGGTTGCGCCGACGTGGCATCCATCGACCGTTCGGTGCTGGCGGCACGGCCGTGATGCACATGCGCGTCTCTGTACCGGCCCGCGAGCCGGCGGCGCGCTACGGTGAGCGCCGGCTGAACCCGCTGGCGCTGGGCTTGGCGGTACTCGTCCATATCGGCCTGATCCTGCTGCTGCTGACCTTCCGCGGTCCGCTTGTAGAGGCGGTGCGGCAGGCGCCGCTCGTCGTGCATACGATCAAGCTCGACCCGCCACCGCCCCGGCCCGAGCGCCCCTTGCCCGATCCGCCGCCGCCCGCGGCCGTCTACGTTCCCCGGCCGGCGCTGCTGTTGCCGCTGCCGCCGCCGAGCCAGCCGGCGATCGCGACCACCGAGCAGCCGGTTCCGCCGCAGCCGGCGGTTGAGGTGGAGCCGGCTGCCGCCCCCGCACCGGCGCCCGCGCAGCAGGTGACCGGCGGCGATCTTTCGTCCTCGATGATCCACGCGCCGCCGCCGCGCTACCCCTACGAATCGCGCCGCAAGCGCGAGCAGGGCACGGTGGTGCTGGCCGTCGTGCTGGGGACCGACGGGAGCGTGCTCGAAGTGCGCGTGGCGCGCAGCAGCGGCCATGCGCGCCTCGACGAGGCGGCCCGCAGCGCGGTCGGGAAATGGCGCTGGTCGCCCACCATGCGTGGCGGCGTCGCAGTGCAGGTGAGGGGAACGGTGGAGATTCCCTTCGTCCTGACCGGATGACCGGCGCCATGGACGGACGGTTGCCGAAGC
>CAZBPO010000355.1:0-3177 GCA_964493795.1 uncultured Flavobacteriaceae bacterium | reverse complement strand
TTCTGCCGCAACTGCCTGGGCGACTGGTATCGCGAGGCGCTGGCCGACAAGGGCGTGACCATCGACAAAGAGGCCGGCCGTGAGGCGGTCTATGGCATGCCGCAGGCCGAGTGGAAGGCGAAGTATCAGAAAGAGGCCTCGCCCGAGGCCATAGCCAGGTTCGCCGCCGACCATGGCGCGCAGCCCGCCGCGCCCAAGGGCGGCGGCGGCGCCAAGGGCTGGTAGCCGCTATTTCTGCTGGTTGCAGCCCATGATGCAGACCTGACGCGCCTCGATGCGGCCGCCGCAGCCGGTGAAGCAGGCGCGGTGTTCGGCCTCGCAGACATCGCGGCATTCATATTCGGCCGGGCAGGTATAACTCGGCAGGAACGATTGCCGCATGCGGTCCAGCGACAGGCCCTGCTGCTGACGCCAGCGCACATACCGATTGTACTCGCGGTCGGCGATGCGCTGGCGCTCGTTTTCGCAGTCCTGGGTGCGGCGGCGGCATTGATAGGTGCAGCCGCTCTGGTCGGCCTCGCAGCTTGAAACGCAGGCCTGGCCCCGCTGACTGGTCGGGGGCATGAACGTGTATTCGGTGTCGTAGATCGGGCCGCACGCCGCAAGCGTCAACGTCAGCCCGAACAGAATGGCCAGGTGGCTGAAAAGCTTGCGCATAGCTGGTGTCCCCCGTCGGTGGGATTTTCGCGAATCCGTCTTCGCTCCGTCAACTGGCGAAGCGCCGCAGCGCGGCCCATACTGGCGCAAAACCACGGGAGTTCATCTGCAAGGGCCGTCTGAAAGAGCGTGCGTTCTTCGTGGTGCGGCCCTTGGGCCGCTCCTTAGTATGGGGAAGATGGAGAAAGCCCCCATCCTTCGTCATGGTGAGGTGCATCGCGCAGCGATGCCTCGAACCAGGCACGATCTTTCAGCTTCGCCGGGGCAGACAGTCTCCCGAAACGCCGGGTGAAACGCATGGGCCTGTACGACCGCTATATTCTGCCGCCGCTGCTCAACGCCGCGATGGGCGCAAAGCCCATCCAGCACCAGCGCCGCAAGGTAGTGCCGCATGCCCATGGCGAGGTGCTCGAGATCGGCATGGGCGCGGGCCACAACCTGCCATTTTACGACAAGGACAAGGTCACGCGCCTGATCGGCCTCGAACCGCACGAAAAACTGCGCCGCCGCGCCGCGAAACGTGCGGCCGAGGCCGGCCTCGCCGTCGACTTCACCGATCTCAAGGCGGAGGAGATCGACCTGCCTGACGCCAGCGTCGATACGGTGGTCGTCACCTATACCTTCTGTTCGATCCCCGACGTGCCGCGCGCCCTCACCGGCATCGCGCGGGTGATGAAGCCGGGCGCGACGCTGCTGTTCTGCGAACACGGCCTTGCGCCCGACGCGAAAGTCGCGCGCTGGCAGGCGCGGATAGAGCCTTTGTGGAAACGGATCGCCGGCGGCTGCCATCTCTGCCGCCCCATCCCCGACATGCTGAAAGCCGGCGGCTTCAGGGTCGAAGGCCTCGAAACCATGTACCTTCCCGGCACCCCCAAAAGCCTCGGCTACAACTACTGGGGCCGCGCGGTTAAGGCGTGACGCCCTTGATCTTCCCTCTCCCGCTTATCGGGAAGGGGGAGCGCGAAGCGGTGGAGGAGGTATGGCCGCCCCTTGCCCGACTAGATAATAATCCTATTTGTGAAGGAAGGCGCTTGCGCGATCCGGTGGCGAAGGAGGAGGCACAGAAGGGGCCCCCAAAAAGCGACGAACGAATAGGCGGCGTGCAAAAATGCGAGAACGAGTCGTTGCGGCGCGGCGGCAGGGCACCCCCCAAATGTTGTTCTGCCCCGGCGACAGGAGGGGCAAAAAGCGACGAACGAATGCCAACGAATAAGCGGGCCAGCTAGCCTTCGCGGCGTCGGGTAATATCGTTTCGCTGTCGCGACGTTTTATGTCGCCGTCGGAATTTGGCGTGAGGCGGCGGAGGCGGTAGGCTGGGCGCAATCAGAATTCGGAAACGCGCCCATGTTCTTCACCTTCTTCGACGAGCTCCGCGCCGCCAAGGTGCCGGTCACGCTGAAAGAGTACCTGGCGTTGATGGAGGCCCTGTCGGCCAACGTCATCGATATGAAGGTCGATGAGTTCTACGTGCTCGCCAAGACCGTGCTGGTGAAGGACGAGCGTAATCTCGACAAGTTCGACCGCGTCTTCGGCAGCGTCTTCAAGGGCCTGGAAGGGCTCGACCCGTCCGAGGCAGCGCAGATCCCCGAAGAGTGGCTGAAAGCGCTGACCGAGAAATTCCTCTCCGAAGAAGAGAAGAAGCAGATCGAGGCGCTGGGCGGCTGGGAAAAGCTCATGGAGGAGCTTCAGAAGCGCCTCGAGGAGCAGAAGAAGCGCCACGAGGGCGGCAACAAGATGATCGGCTCGGGCGGCACCTCGCCGTTCGGCAATAACGGCTACAATCCCGAAGGCGTGCGCATCGGCCAGGACAAGGGCCGTCACGGCAAGGCCGTGAAGGTGTGGGACAAGCGCGAATACAAGAATCTCGACGACCAGGTCGAGCTGGGCACCCGCAACATCAAGGTGGCGCTGCGCCGGTTGCGCAAATGGGCCCGCACCGGGGCCGAGACCGAGCTCGACCTGCCGGGCACCATCCGCAACACCGCCTCCAAGGGCTATCTCGACGTCACGCTGGTGCCCGAGCGCCGCAATACGGTGAAGACGCTGCTGTTCTTCGACATCGGCGGCTCGATGGACAGCTATATCAAGCTCTGCGAGGAGCTGTTCTCGGCGGCCCGCACCGAATTCAAGCACATGGATTTCTTCTACTTCCACAACTGCCTCTACGAGAGCGTGTGGAAGGACAATCGCCGCCGTCACAACGAGAAGCAGCCGACCTGGGACGTGCTCCACAAATACGGCAACGACTACAAGGTGATCTTCATCGGCGACGCGACGATGAGCCCCTATGAGATCACCTATCCCGGCGGCTCGGTGGAGCACTGGAACGAGGAAGCCGGCGCGGTGTGGATCGAGCGGGTGAAGAACATCTACCCGCACATGGTCTGGCTGAACCCGGTGGCCGAGAAGCATTGGGAATACACGCCCTCGATCCAGCTCATCAAACAGCTCATCGGCGACCGCATGTTCCCGCTCACGCTCGACGGGCTCGACCGCGCCATGCGGGAGTTGAACCGCTGA
>CAZBPO010000354.1:2742-3201 GCA_964493795.1 uncultured Flavobacteriaceae bacterium | reverse complement strand
GTTCAACCCGATGCTCGGCCATCGCGGTTGCCGCCTGGGTGTCACCTTCCCCGAGATCTACGAGATGCAGGCCCGGGCGATTTTCGAGGCCGCCGCCGAGGTCGCCAAGGCCACCGGCGATACGGTCACGCCCGAGGTGATGATCCCGCTGGTCGCCATGAAGGCCGAGCTCGACCTGCTCAAGGGCAAGATCGAAGGCATCCATAAATCGGTCGAGGCCGAGACCGGGATCAAGGTTCCCTACCTCATCGGCACGATGATCGAGCTGCCGCGGGCTGCTCTCCGGGCGGCCGAGATCGCCGAGAGCGCAGAGTTTTTCTCGTTCGGCACCAATGACTTGACCCAGACAACCTACGGGATCAGCCGAGATGACTCGGCGCGCTTCCTCACCGAGTACCAGCGTCTCGGACTGATGGAAGGCGACCCCTTCGTCAGTCTCGACACCTCGGGCGTCGGTGA
>CAZBPO010000354.1:1983-2732 GCA_964493795.1 uncultured Flavobacteriaceae bacterium | reverse complement strand
TGAGCTGGTCGAGATCGCGACCGAACGTGGCCGCAAAACACGCCCGAATATCAAGCTGGGCATTTGCGGCGAACATGGCGGCGATCCGGCTTCCATCCGCTTCTGCGCGGATACCGGACTCGACTACGTGTCGTGCTCGCCCTACCGCGTCCCGATCGCCCGGCTCGCCGCCGCGCAGGCCGCCCTCGCGCCCGGCAAGGACCGCCGCGAAGACCGCTGACGCGAATTTAATTCAGGAAAATCTTCACGCGCCTCGTTGACCTAGCGTCAGCGGGCGCGGGCTTGCGCCCCGATTTCTGCGGAACTTGTGCAGCGCACAAGATGACGGATCGTCATTATATCGCTTTGTCCAGACTTGTTCAGGCCGGGATCGCTCCAATAGGTTCCCGCTCGTTCCGGCAGGGGTAGGGCTGGCCGGAACCGAAAGGCTCCGCGCCTGCCACAAGTCGGCCGCACTGCGGTCACAAGTGACAGGGAGACAGGAGCGCCCACCCTCCGGACCCGAACGGGACGGATGAACTGAGGAGTTCGGTTTGATGTCTGTCGCCCAAGCAGCCGTAAGGCGCTGCCACCGGGTGGTTTTGTCTGCCGCGTTCGGCCTGGCCGCCTATGGCGTCGCGGCCGGCGTCGCCGCCGCGCCTGCCGCTCCTTCCACGCCGATCTCCGAAATCGCGCTCGCCCTCGTGCCCGTCACGCCCGAGCTGACCGCCTCGCCCTATATCTCGATCGTCCCCGAGCCGAAGCCTGCG
>CAZBPO010000354.1:0-1973 GCA_964493795.1 uncultured Flavobacteriaceae bacterium | reverse complement strand
GGGCGAAGTCGCCGGCGCGCCGTTCCGGCACGAGACCTTCGGCAAGCCTGCGGAAATCCTGACCGCCTCTCTGGGCTCCGCCGACCTGCCCCACGCGGAAATGACCTGCCTCGCCGAAGCCGTCTATTACGAGGCGCGCGGCGAAAGCATCGACGGCCAGCGCGCGGTGGCGGAAGTGGTCCTGCGCCGCACCCGCGACCACCGCTTCCCGAATTCCGTCTGCGGCGTCGTCTATCAGGGTTCCCACAAGCGCAACGCCTGCCAGTTCTCGTTCGCCTGCGACGGCATCGCGCGCGGCCGCCGCGACCGCGTGGCCTGGAAGCGCGCCGTCGAGGTCGCCCATTACGAGACCGTCGGCGAAGGCCGTCTGGTCGATAGCACCGCCGGGGCGCAGTACTTCCACACCACCCAGGTCAACCCGCCCTGGGCCAGCCGGTTCATCCGCACGACCCGGATCGGCCGCCACATCTTCTATCGCCAGCCCGGCGGCAGCTACGAGGCGGATGCGCGCACGACGCCCGCGTCGTAATCTGGCCGCCCGCCAAGCCGCCTCAGGGCTGGCGCGGCTGCGCCAGCGGGAAAGACTTCACGATCCGTTTGCGCATGGCCTCGGGGCTCCAGGCCTTGATGCGGTCGATCCAGCGCAGGCTGTTGGGCACGTACCAGTGCAGCCTGTCCGACCCATAGGCCGACCATGCGGCCTCGGCGATGCTCGAGGCCGGCAAAAGGCGGAACATCCCCCTCTTGGGCGCGCGGGCCGCGATATCGGCGCTGCTCGCCGCCTGCGGCGCGTCGCCGGAATGGTTCCTGGTCTCCACCAGGATCGCGGTGTCGATCAGCCCCGGCAGCACGTCGGCGACCCGCACGCCGTGCCGCTTCCACTCCACGCTCAGCGCCTCGGTCAGCCCCTTCACCGCGTGTTTGGTCGCGGCATAGACGGCGATGCGCGGCATGCCATAGGTCGCCGAGGACGACGAAGTCGAGAACATCAGGCTGTTCGCCGCCTTTTTCAGGTACGGCAATGACGCGTACGCGCCCGTCAGCACCGCCTTGAAGTTGATGTCGACGACGCGCATCGATTCCTCGAACGGCACGTCCTCGAACCAGCCCGACGCGCCGATGCCCGCATTGTTCCACATCATGTCCAACCCGCCGTCCGGATTGCCCGCGCAGAACGCGGCCAGCGCCTGCTCCAGCGCCGCCTTGTCGGTCACGTCGACGGTCGCGGTGAACAGCCGCTCCGTTCCCAGTTCCTGCGCCAGCGTGGCCAGCCCGGCGGCATTGCGATCGACGGCCGCGACGCGCCAGCCTTTGGCGTGGAACAGCTTGACGCCCTCGCGGCCCATGCCGCTTCCCGCGCCTGTGATGAAGATGGATTTCGGCCCGCCTGACATGACGCTCTCCCCGTGATCTGATGGTTTCTGTGAGCGTGACATTCCGCAAAGCCGTCCTCGGCGTCCAGTTCCTCGCGGGCCTTTTCGCCTGGCAGGCCGGGGCGGCCGGCGGGAAATCCGGCGCACGGGGCGAGGCCTTGGCCTTCGCTGAGCGCAAATGCCTGACCGAAGGCATCTATTTCGAGGCGGCCAGCGAGGGCGAGGCCGGCATGCGGGCGGTGGCCGAGGTCGTTTTCCGCCGCCAGCGGACGCGCGGCTATCCCGATACCGTGTGCAAGGTGATCTATCAGGGCGCCCCGGGAACGGGGTGCCAGTTCTCGTTCGCCTGCGACGGCGCGCGCGTCAGGCCGCGCAGCAAATGGGCCTGGCAGGCGGCGTGGCGGCTGGCCGGAGACCTGCTGGACGATCCCGAAGCCGCGCTCGCCGCCGACGTCACGCAGGGCGCGCTGCGCTTTCACACGGTCGATGTCGATCCCGACTGGGAGAGCGAAGGCTTCGAGGAGACCGTCACGATCGGGCGTCACATCTTCTTCCGTCCGGCGCGCTGATCACGCTTCACGGCCGCGTGACCGGCGTTAC
>CAZBPO010000353.1:1698-3201 GCA_964493795.1 uncultured Flavobacteriaceae bacterium | reverse complement strand
TCGCGCCGCCGCGCCTACACGCTGGCCGAAATCCGCAAATGGCTCGAGGTCTTCCTGTTCCGCTTTTTCACGACCAGCCAGTTCAAGCGGTCGGCGCTTCCCAATGCGCCAAAAGTCCTGTCGGGGGCGTCGCTCAGCCCGCGCGGCGACTGGCGCGCGCCAAGCGACGGCAATGCCCGCGTCTGGATCGAGGAACTGAAGGCGAGGGTGCCCGAGGCCTGACCGGGCGCGCGCTATCGCCTGAGTTCAAGGCTTTGCATATGAAAAGGGCGGCCGATCAGGCCGCCCTTTCATTCGTTCTGGCGCAGACTTGCGTCAGTCCGCAGTCGAGCGGCGCAGCTCAAGCTTGTCGCCGACCGGGTCGGAGTGGGAGTAGCCGGCATAGGGATCGGCGCGGCGCACCTCTTCCTCGCGGCGCATGTTCAGCGCCTTCTGCACCGGGGCCGAGCGGATCACTTCGCCCTCGGAGGCCAGCGGGTCCTTGCCGCCGCAGACCGCCGGATCGACGCCGAGCTGGCGCGAAACCATCTCCAGAACGCCACGCTCGATCACCGAGCGGACGGCCAGCTGGATCGGCTCCAGGGCGCGTTCGCCGACGCCGACATCGATGATCGTGCCGTTGAGGAAGTCGAACACGCCGGCCGACAGCTCGCGGCCGATGATCTGCTTCTGGTAAGAGATCACGTCGACGACTTCGAGCGTGTTGGTGTTCACGAGGCGCATGTCGATCGCCACGTTCATCACATAGGCCTTGTAGCCGAGCTGGCCCTTGGCGCCCTGCGTCGCGGGATCGGAGCCGAACGCGTCGGCGCCGACCGAGCGGATATTGTAGTTCAGCTCGGTGATGCCGCCGACCAGATAGAGGTCGGAGCCCGGGAACTGACCGGCGGTGATCGCGCGGAAGCTCGGGTTGGCCCGGCCGTCGCCGATCAGGCGGTTATTGGCGTATTTCAGCTCCAGCTCGGCCACCGAAGTGTCGAAGCGCTCGACCAGGTTGACGCCGGTCTTCGACAGAGCCGACATCGCCATCAGGGCGGCGCCCTGTGTCACGCGGCGTCCGCCTTCGTATTCTTCCTTGCCCGTGTAGTCGGCGATCTGGCCGACGGCGACGCGCAGCGGACGGCCGGCGGCCATCGCGTAGCCCGCGAGGCAGCGCAGGCCGGCGGAGTAGGGCGTTTCGTTGGAGACGACCGGCGAGTTGCCGATCGGCGCGGCGTAGCGGCCGTCGGAGCCGGCGATCGGGCTGACGCACGCGCCGAGCATGAGCCCGGCTGCGATCACCGCGGCCAGCGGACGGGCCGCGCGGCGCGCCTGCGGGGCGGTTGCGATCTTAGTCAAATTTCAGCCCTCCGTTCAGGACGACCGTCTGGTCGCCCGAGTTGTTCTGTTCCGCAGACACGATGACCGTGTTGTAGCTGCCCGATACGATGACGTTCAGCGAGTTGCCGATCGCCGTGCCCGTCGTGGTGCCGGCTCCCGAACCGCTGCGGCCGACCCCGTAGG
>CAZBPO010000353.1:0-1688 GCA_964493795.1 uncultured Flavobacteriaceae bacterium | reverse complement strand
CTTCTCGAACCAGGAAGGCCTGACCTACGGGGTCGGCCGCAGCGGTTCGAGAAGGTGGAGCCCGCATAAACTCCGTTCACGATGACGCGGTTGCCATTGGCGTCGCGCGTCGAGCCGGCCATCGGCTGGTTCTCCTGTCCTGGTGTCGTGCCGTAGGGACGGGCCATCACGTCAGCCCCGTCCCCCGTGCTGCGGCGATAAGTTTGCGCAGACGCAGGTGAAATAACCGTCACCGAGACCGCGGCGAGCGTGAGGATCGAGAGAAGGCGATTGCGGTACTGCATCACTGTGCTGGCCTCATGGAGGACGTTCGGTCCCCAAGGCTGCAACGGCTATGCCAGAGCCTTTTGCGGCCCGTGCGGAAGGCGGGGTCCGGGCGCTGGGCGGATGACGATGGTGAATTTAATCTTACCGTGCCGGAACGGCGCGATCCGCGTCGAACCGGGCCGGCGTCTCGCCTGTCGCCGCCATGGTTAGCGTGTCCCGCCCTGAGACGGGTTTGCGCCGAAAGGTGAATTGCCGTTAGCGTTACGCAACGATTAATCCACGGTGTCGCGGCCATGCAGAAGCTTGAATTCTACTTCGATTGCTCCTCGCCCTGGACCTATCTCGCGTTCGCCCGGGTGCACGGCCTGGCGGCGCGGACGGGGGCCGAGATCGTCTGGAAGCCGATTCTCGTCGGCGGCGTGTTCAACGCGGTGAACACAGGCGTGTACGAGCGCCGCGCCAAGCCCGAGCCGCGCCAGAAGGCGTATTTCGACAAGGATATGCAGGACTGGGCGCGCCTCGTCGGCGTGAAGATCGTCTGGCCGCCGCGCGTCTTCCCTGTGAACTCGGTCGCTGCGATGCGCGGCGCCTGGCACGCGCTGGACGAGGGCAGGCTGGTTCCCTACGCGACGCGGGTGTTCGAGGCCTATTGGGGCGAAGACCGCGACATCTCCGATCGCGCGGTGCTGGCCGATTGCGCGGCGGCGGCGGGGCTGGAGCCTGCGGCGTTCGGCGCGGCGCTCGACGATCCGGCCAACAAGGAACGGCTGAGGGCGGCTACGGACGAGCTGATCGCCCGTGGCGGCTTCGGGTCGCCCACAATGTTCATTGATGGCGACATGTATTTCGGCAATGACAGGCTGCCGCTGGTCGAGGCGGCGCTGACGAAGGCCATCGCGTGACGCACGACTTTCCGCCCGAGCGCCCGGCCGAGCCGCTTTTCCTCGTCCCCTGGCAGGTCCCGGCCTTCGCCGGCCTGTTCATCGCCCTCCATGCCCTGGTCACCTTCGCGCCGATTGCCTGGAAAGCGTGGGCCTATTCCTCGCTGGCGCTGGTGCCGTCGCTGTTCCTCACCGACGATCCCGCCCGCACCTGGCTTTCGGTCGCCAACCTGCTGACCTACGGCTTCCTGCATATCGACTGGATCCACGTGCTGGTGAATTGCGCCCTGTTGCTGGCGGCGGCCGGGCCCGTCCAGCGCAATTGCGGCACGCTGGGGCTCTGCCTGCTCTTCGCGCTCTGCACGATCGCGGGCGGCCTGGCGCATCTGGCGGTCCACTGGGCCGAAAGCAATCCGGTGATCGGCGCGTCGGCCGGCGCTTCGGGGCTGATCGGGGCGGCGCTGCGCTATCGCTCGCGGCGGCTGTCGCAAGGCGAGATCGTCGCGCCGATCTCGCGGCCGCCGGTCAGCACGTTTTCGT
>CAZBPO010000352.1:2291-3239 GCA_964493795.1 uncultured Flavobacteriaceae bacterium | reverse complement strand
CGCCATTATTGCCCGGCCCGCACAGAACCGCCGTCGGACGCGGCGTAAAGCGGCGACGGCTATGTCGTGGCGCGCGTGCTGAAGCGGCGCGGCTGGCCGGTGCGTTGTCTGGCGCTGGGCGAGACGGCTGCGCTGACAGGCGATGCAGCCACGGCGTTCGGGCGGTGGGACGGCGAGACGGCGGCGTTGGGCGACGATGTTCCGCAGGCGGATCTTTTCGTCGATGCGCTGTTCGGGGCGGGGCTGTCGCGTCCGCTGGAGGGCGTGGCCGCGAAGCAGGCGGAAGCCTCGGCGGCGGTGCGGGAGCGTGTGGTCAGCATCGACGTGCCGAGCGGGGTGGATGGCGATACCGGGCTGGCGCGCGGCGGCGCGGCGTTCCATGCCGGCCTGACCGTGACTTTCGTGCGCCGCAAACCGGGCCATGTGCTGATGCCGGGCCGGGCGCTGTGCGGCGAGATCGAGCTGGCGGATATCGGGATGCCGGAGGGGGCGCTGCGCGAGGGCGCGACATTCGCCATCGCAGGCGGCGGCGTTTCGCCGGGCGGGCTGACGGCGCACAAATATACGCGCGGGCATTGCCTGGTCGTCTCGGGCGGGCGGCATAGCACCGGCGCGTCGCGGCTGGCGGCGCTGGCGGCGGCGCGGGCCGGGGCGGGTCTGGTGACGGTGGCGGCGTCTGAGGACGCAGGCGCGGTTCATGCCGCGCATCTGACCGCCGTGATGGTGCGGACGGAGGCGCTTGAGACGCTGCTGCGCGATGTCCGCAAGAACGCGGTGATTGCGGGGCCGGGCCTGGGACTGGACGCGGGGGCGGAGGACGCGGTGGCGGCCGTTCTGTCGTCGGGGCGGGCGGCGGTTCTGGACGCCGATGCGCTGACGATCCTGGCGCGGCGTGCGGACTTATCCGTGCATGGCGCATGCGTGCTGACGCCGCATGAGGGCGAGTTC
>CAZBPO010000352.1:0-2281 GCA_964493795.1 uncultured Flavobacteriaceae bacterium | reverse complement strand
GGCGAGTTCGCGCGGGTGTTTCCCGATCTGGCCGCCGCTCTGCCCGAGCGCGGCCGGCTGGCCGTGGCGCGTGCGGCGGCGGCGCGGTGCGGCGCGGTGGTTCTGCTGAAAGGCCCCGACACGGTGATCGCCGCGCCGGATGGCCGCTCGGCCATCGACGGCCTGTCGCCGCCCTGGCTGGCGACGGCGGGCAGCGGCGACGTTCTGGGAGGACTGATCGGCGGCTTGCTGGCGCAGGGCGCGACGCCGTTCGAGGCGGCGTGCGGGGGTGTGTTCCTGCACGGGGCGGCGGCGCGGGCGCTGGGCCGCGGCCTGATGGCCGACGATTTGCCGGGCGCAATACCGCACGTTCTGGGCCGGCTGAAGGTAGTGTAAAGCGCGGAGGCGTGGCTTGAGGCCGCGCCGGTATGGGAAGCATCCGCTTGGGCAGTCATACGGGACAGGGACGATGAAGGACGCGCAGGGCAATCAGGTTTCGCATCAGGCCGCGGATGCGGTGGCGGCGCTGGATGAAGGCGTCGCGATGCTGAACGCCTTTCGCGGCGATCCGGTGGGCGTGGTGGCGTCGGCGCTGAAGGCGCATCCCGATTTCGCGATGGGGCATGTGTTCCTTGGCGCGCTGTTCGCGACCGCGATGGACCGCACGTTCGAGCCGCACACGCAGCGCGCGCTGGCCGCCGCCGAGCCGCTGATGGCGAGCGCGAACGAACGCGAGCGGGCGCATTTCGCGGCGGTTCGGCTGTGGGCGGATGGCGAGATCGCCGCCGCGACGGAGCTGTGGGGCCGGATCGCGATGGACCATCCGCACGACATTCTGGCGATCCAGATGGCTCAGCAGGGCGACTTCTTTCAGGGACAGTCTTTGATGCTGCGCGACCGGGTGCTGCGCGTGGCGGATCGCTGGAGCGCGGATGTGCCGGGCCATGGCTATGTGCAGGGCATGCTCGCGTTCGGGCACGAGGAAGCTGGGGATTATCGCCGGGCCGAGGCGCTGGGGCAGCGGGCGGTCGAGATCGACCCGCGCGATATCTGGGCGGTGCATGCGGTGGCGCATGTCTGCGAGATGGAGGGGCGCGCCGAGCAGGGCCTTGCCTGGATCGCGGACACGCAGCCCGGCTGGGGCGACGACGCGCTGCTGGCCTATCATGTGTGGTGGCACGCGGCGCTGATGCGGCTGGACCGGAACGAGACGGATGAGGCGCTGGCGATCTATGACCGCGCGATCCTGTCGCGCGGGCTGGGGCAGGCGCTGGAGCTGGTGGATGCCTCGGCGCTGTTGTGGCGCATCTGGACGCTGGGCGGCGATGTGGGCGACCGCTGGGCGGCGCAGGCTGATGCCTGGGCGCTGCGGGCCTCGCACGGGATCAGCGCGTTCAACGACGTGCATGCGGTGATGGCGTTCGCGGCGCTGGGGCGCGACGCCGACACCGACGCGCAGATCGCGACGCTGGAACGGGCGGCGGCCGGAACCGACACGAACGCAGTGATGGCGCGACTGGCGGGCCTGCCGGCGGCGCGGGGGCTGGCGGCCTTTGGACGCGGCGACTATGCGGGCGCGCTGGCGCATCTGCTGGAGGCGATGCCGCGGGCGGCGGCGTTCGGCGGCAGCCACGCACAGCGCGACGTGCTGCACTGGACGGCGACGGAGGCAGCGATCCGCGCGGGCGACCGCCGGGCGGCCGAGGCGCTGTCCGGCGAGCGGGCGGCGCACAAGGCGGACGCCGCGCCGACGCGGGGCTGGCTGAAGCGGACGCAGGAGCTGGCTGGCCGGACCGACTAGGGTGGCGGGGAGATCGTGCGTGGTTCGAGGCCCTGCTGCGCAGGGCGCCTCACCATGACGAAGATCGGAGAGTTTGGAATTTTCCAAACCGACGCCAATGCGAACGCCGGTTCGATGGCGTCACAAAGGAGCTTGTTCTGAGCCATGCCTGCCGATCATGATGCCTATATTGCTGCGGCGGCTGAGGCGCTGCGGCCCTCGCTGGTCCGGTTGCGGGCGCAGTTGGCGAAGGCTCTGCCCGAGGCCGACGAAGTCATCGCCTACAAGATGCCTGGGTTCAGGATCGGCGAGACCATCGTCGCGGGCTATGCGGCGTTCAGCAAGCAATGCGGGCTTTACGTGCTTCCGGCGGCGATCGCGGCGCATGCGGGTGACATCGCGGCGGCCGGGTTGAAGGCGACCAAGACCGGCGTGACGTTCGGCCCGCACCAGCCGGTACCGGATGGGCTGGTGCGGAAGCTGGCGCTGGCGTCGCGGCGGGCGCGGAAGGGTTGAACTACC
>CAZBPO010000351.1:0-3240 GCA_964493795.1 uncultured Flavobacteriaceae bacterium | reverse complement strand
GGCCGAAACGGGCACGCCCAGCACCGGAAGCGGCGTCAGCGCGGCCGTCATGCCCGGCAGGTGGGCCGCGCCGCCGGCGCCCGCGATGATGACCTTCAGGCCCCGCTCCTGCGCGCTGTCGGCATAGGCGTAAAGGCGTTCGGGCGTACGGTGCGCCGAGACGATTCTGGCCTCATGAGGCACGCCCAGCGCCTTCAGTATCTCTGCGGCGTGGCGCATCACCGACCAGTCCGACTGGCTGCCCATGATGATCCCCACCTGCGGCGAGGCCGGGAGATTGGCGCGGGTCTTGCCCGGCTTGCGCGATACGGCGGCCATGGCCCCTTCCTTCGGGAAAGCGGCGATATACAGGCGCGCGCCCGCGCCGCGCAACCTCCATCGCGCATGCCGCCGTTAACGGTTTGGTTCGGACTCCGGCGTCATTTTCCCCGGCCAGCAACGGAGATCGCGCGCATATGCGGGTTACAGGCCCTAATCAGCCCGGCGCCATTTATGGCGCCTCGTCGGCGCGCCCGTTGGCCGATGCAGGCGTGACCCAGGCGGCGGCGTCCGCACGCCCGGCCGCCGACATTCCCACCGTGCTCGGCATCCCGCAGGCCGAGTTCACCCCGCGCGTGCGCACCGCCATCATGCGCCTGATGGGCGAGGTCGACGCCATGCGTCAGGAGCTGGCGAACCACCGCCGCCGCATGGCGCAGTTGGAGGAGGAAGCGGATCGCGACGTTCTGCTCCCCTGCCTCAACCGCAAGGCCTTCGTCCGCGAGCTGTCGCGCATTCTTTCTTTCGTCGAACGCTATGGCCTGCCCGCCAGCCTGATCTATCTCGATCTCGACAACTTCAAGGAGATCAACGACCGCCACGGCCACGCGGCGGGCGATGCGGCGCTGCTGCATGTCTGCGAGGTCCTCAAGGGGCATATCCGCGAGTCCGACCTACTCGGACGGCTTGGCGGCGACGAGTTCGGACTGTTGCTCGCCAAGGTGAACCAGCGCGAGGCCGAGGCCAAGGCCGACCTGCTCGGCCAGATCATCAAGGCGAGCCCGCTCGTGTGGGCCGGCCGCGCGCTTCAGATGTCGTTCACCACAGGCGCCTACGAGTTCCGGCCGGGCGAGAACCCCGCCGAGGCGATGGCGCGGGCCGACCGCGCGATGTACGACCGGAAAAGAGGGCGCAGCGCGCCCTAGGCGATGATATCGGGAATCAGCTCGTTCTCGAGCTTGAGGATCTGATCCTTCAGCATCAGCTTTTTCTTCTTCAGCCGCGCCAGCTGAAGCTGGTCCTGCACGATCCCGCTGCTCAGCGCGTCGATGGCGCTGTCGAGATCTCGGTGCTCCAGCCTGAGCGCGCCGAGTTTGGCATAGAGCGCGCGCTCCTCCTCGCTTACATCCGGCCCAGCCACGTGCATGCCCTAAATCGCCCCGCTTCACGCTTACCGAACCAGATTAGCGCGACCGCTCTCGTCTGTCTCGCTCCCGCCAGAGAATTCGCCGCCGAACCCTTGTGTGCGCTGCACTATATGAAATCGTCGTTATGCCCCTGCAGGCCCGTGACAGATCGATGAATCCATGGTGTCATGATCGCATCTGAAGCAGGAGAAGGAGACAGGTCCAATGGGGCTTGAGTCGCACATCCAGCAGCTTTCGGAGAAGCATCGGCGGCTGGAAGAGACGATTGCCGATGAAATGGCCCATCCGGGCTTCGACGAACTGAAGATCTCGGCGCTGAAACGCCAGAAGCTTCGACTTAAGGAAGAACTCGAACGCCTCCGTTTCGACACGACGCACTGACGCGCCGAAACAGGCCTTAACAAGCCCGCAAGCCGCCGAAGTCCCGGCGCTTGTGGGCTTTGTCGTTTCAGCTGCACGGGCCGGCGGCTTGCCTGCGGCAAATCCGGCCGAGTCGTGCCGTCAGGAGCCGGCGAAACGCCGTGAAAACCGGCCCGCCGCGTGATCGCCAGACCAGACGGCTCAGCGGCGGACAAGCGCGGAATGCCGCGGCTTTTCGATCCTGATGGCGTTTTCCTGACGCGCCGGGTGGACAAGCCCCGCGCCGTTTGCTAGTTGGCCGCCTCCCGGAACGGACCCGTGCCGTTTCGCGTTCCAGAATTCGACCGTCGAGAAGGCTATCCGTGCAGATCATCGTCCGCGACAACAACGTCGATCAGGCTCTCAAGGCGCTGAAGAAGAAGATGCAGCGTGAAGGCATCTTCCGCGAGATGAAGCTGCGCAATCACTACGAAAAGCCGAGCGTCAAGCGCGCCCGCGAGCAGGCCGAGGCGATCCGCCGCGCCCGCAAGCTGGCCCGCAAGCGCCTGCAGCGCGAAGGCCTGCTGGCCGCGCCGACCAAGAAGTAGTCTTGAGCCGTCAGGCCAGACGAATAAGGGTCGCCCTTCTGGGCGGCCCTTCTGCTTTTGGGCTGCGTCTCTACTGCAGGGATATCGCAGTGCTGGTGTGGCCCGACACGATGCGCCACTCGCCGTCTTCGACCGCCAGCAGGACGGTCATGATGCCGCTGAGAACGGCCCGCTCGGCGCCGTCAGCATCCTTCACATAGAGCGTGATCGGCGCGATCACCTCCGCCGCCACGTCGCCGACTGCAATCACCCGCATCGTCTCGTCGGTCTCCAGCCGGGCGTTCGGCGTCGCGCCCAAGCGCTCCCTCATCCCGGTCGCAGCCGCTTCCTTGTCGGCGAACACGACGGCGCCGTTCTCGACCCAGACGAATTCGCCCCGGTCGGAATAGGTCGACAGAACGCCATCCACATTGCCGCTGTTGAAGTTCTCGAAGAACGCCAGAACCGTCTCACGGGCAGCCGATGGCTCCGCCGGCGGCGGTGCGATGTCTGCCACCGCCGGGCCGGCCATCAGAAGGGCTGCAAGCAAAGCTGCCGCGACGCGCATGGCGATCACCCCAGGGCTTTGACGATCTCTTCCGTCATTTTCTTGGCGTCGGCGAAGAGCATCATCGTGTTGTCGCGGAAGAACAGCTCGTTCTCGACGCCGGCATAGCCCGAGCCCATGCCGCGCTTGATGAACAGAACCGTCTTGGCCTTTTCGACGTCCAGGATCGGCATGCCGAAGATCGGCGACTTGGGATCGGTCTTGGCCGAGGGGTTGGTGACGTCGTTCGCGCCGATGACATAGGCGACGTCGGCCTGGGCGAACTGGCTGTTGATGTCTTCCAGTTCGAAGACCTCGTCATACGGCACGCTCGCCTCAGCCAGCAGCACGTTCATATGGC
>CAZBPO010000350.1:1603-3250 GCA_964493795.1 uncultured Flavobacteriaceae bacterium | reverse complement strand
GGCGTTCTTCGAGGAGCGAATCCGCTACATGCAGGCGGAGGACGTGCACGAGACGATCAACGATTTCCGCCACGAGGTGATCGACGAGATCGTGCGCAAGCACATGCCCGAGACCGCCTATGCCGAGCAGTGGGACGTGGAAGGCCTGACCGAAGAGACGGGCAAGCTGTTCGGCGAGCCGCTGCCGATCGCCGACTGGGCGAAGGAAGAAGGCATCGCCGACGAGGAAGTGGCGAGCCGCCTGCTGGCCCGTGCCGACGCGCGCGCCGAAGAACGCTCCAAGCCCGTGGAGCCCGAGGTGATGCGGCGCGTCGAGAAGCAGGTCCTGCTGCAGACGCTGGACAGCAACTGGCGCGAGCACATCGTGATGCTGGACCACCTGCGCCAGTATGTCGGGCTGAGGGGCTATGCCCAGCGCGATCCGCTGAACGAGTTCAAGACCGAGGCGTTCGAGCTGTTCCAGGGGCTGATGAACAAGCTGCGCTTCGACGTGACGCGCACGCTGCTGAACATCCAGTTCCAGTTCCAGGCGCCGCCGCCGCCGCTCGAGTCGCGCCCCCTGCCCCCCATGCGGGCCCAGCATATCGACCCCGACACGGGCGAGGACGAGATGGCGCTGGCCGACCGCCAGCCCAGCGGCCCGGTGCGCAACGCCCCGATGCTGGGCGGCAGCCGCGTTCCTTCGTCGGCGACCGACCCCAGCACCTGGGGAAAAGTCTCGCGCAACGAGCCCTGCCCGTGCGGTTCGGGCAAGAAGTTCAAGCACTGCCACGGCGCGGTGAGCTGAACCTATCGCTCCAGAGAAACAAAAAGGCGGCGGGTCATCCCCGCCGCCTTTTCATTTCAGCCGGCTTTCGCCGGGAGATCAGTAGCCCGAGGCCGAGATCGCGGTGGTGCCGCGACGGTTCTGGGCATAGCAGCCTTCCGACGCCTCGCCGCAGATCGGCTGGTCCTTGCCGTAGCTGATGGTCGAGATGCGGTTGCGGTCGATGCCATAGGAGATCAGCGTCTCCTTCACCGCGTTGGCGCGGCGGTCGCCCAGGGCGATGTTGTATTCGCGCGTGCCGCGCTCGTCGGCGTGGCCTTCGATGCGCACCATCACTTCCGGATTGGCGTTCAGGATCTGGGCCTGCTGCTGCAGGATAGCCGCGCCATCGGGGCGGACCTGATAGGAGTCGAGGTCGAAATAGACCGTGTCGCCGACCGCACGGAGCTGTTCGGACAACGCGCCGCCGGTGACGGCGCCGTTATTGTAGCCGGTGTCCGTGCCGGCGCCGGTGTCGGCTCCGCCCTTCTTCGAGGCGCACGCCGTCGCGAACAGCGCGAGACCGGCGACCGCCAGAACCTTCATCATCTTCATCGCATACATCTCCGTCTTGCGGCCCGCGGCCGGCTTATCGTCAGGCGTCGCCGTTGTGCGGCGCAGCATCGGGAATTTCGGCCGGAACCTACCGACCGCACTTGCAGGCTTCAACCACAAAGAGGCGGAACTTGGAACGCAGCCCCGCCCTCAAATCACGAATTGAGCCGTTTCTGAAACGCGGCTGAAACCTAGTTGATCCCCGGCCCGTCGAGGTCGGGCGACCAGGCCGGGTCAGAGGCCTCGCCGGGCGTCGGAACGCGGCGGAGGTTCTGGCCGGTCAGGTC
>CAZBPO010000350.1:0-1593 GCA_964493795.1 uncultured Flavobacteriaceae bacterium | reverse complement strand
CCGGCGAGCCGCGCGTGAACATGATCACACGGCCGTTGGGAGCCCAGGTCGGGCCCTCGTCGAGGAAGCTTTCCGTCAGACGGCGCTCGCCCGACCCGTCGGTGCGCATCACGCCGATGCCGAACGTGCCGCGCAGCATCTTGGTGAAGGCGATGACGTCGCCGCGCGGCGACCAGACCGGCGTCGCGTAACGGCCTTCGCCGAACGAGATGCGGCGGACGTTTCCGCCGTTCACGTCCATGACATAGAGCTGCTGCGAGCCGCCGCGGTCGCTTTCGAAGACGATCTGGGTGCCGTCGGGCGAGAAGGACGGGCCGGTGTCGATCGACGGATCGGTGGTGAGGCGGCGCGTGGCGCGGGTGCGCAGATCGACCAGGTAGATGTCGGTGTTGCCGTCGCGGGCCATCGACATGACGATGGAATTGCCGTCGGGCGAGAAGCGCGGCGAGAAGGTCATGCCGTTGAAGCCCTGAAGCACCTCCTCGCGCCCGGTCTCCAGATCGAAGATGTACACGCGCGGGCGCTGGCCCTGATACGACATGAACGAGATCGCCTGGGCCGTCGGGTTGAAGCGCGGCGTCAGAACCAGGTCGCGCCCGTCGGTGAGGAACTGAACATTCGCGCCGTCCTGATCCATGATCGCGAGGCGCTTGACCTTGCGCGTCTTGGGGCCGGATTCCGACACGAAGACGATGCGGGTGTCGAAATAGCCCTTTTCGCCGGTCAGACGCTCATAGACCGCGTCGGAAATCATGTGGCCGACGCGGCGCGCGTTCTCGGGCGTGGTGAAGAACTGAAAGCCGATCATCTGCTGCTGGGCGAAGATGTCCCACAGGCGGAACTCGACGCGCAGGCGGCCGTCGCTTTCCAGCGAGGTACGGCCGGTGACCAGCGCTTTGGCGTTGATGATGCGCCAGTCGGCGAATTTCGGCGGCGCGGCGACGTCGGGGCTGCGCTCGATGAACGAGGCGGGGCTGAGCGGCCGGAACAGGCCCGAGCGTTCGAGATTGGCGCGGATCACAGCGGAAATCTCGGCCGACACGCCGCTTTCGCCGGGTGACGAAGCGCCGAAATCGGTGATGGCGATAGGCAGCGGCTCCATATTGGCGTCAGTCACGCGGACCCGGATGGGGTCCTGCGCGACGGCCGCGAAACAGCCGATCGAAGCTGTCGCGATGACGGCGGCGCTGAGAATGCGAAGGACGGGCTTCAGCATGGCGTCTCCTAGAGTCCAATCATCTTCGAGGGGTCGAATTCTACTTCTAGCGATTTCCACATGTCGTACGACTCGGCGGGCAAGTTATAGTTCTGGCAGCCCATGATCGCGCGACGGCCGGCTTCGGCGGCAGCGCGATAATAGGAATCGCTCATCTTTCCCGGCTCCATGTATTCCGGCATGCCTGCCAGCGAGCCGTCGCGGTTGAGCCGGATGCGGATCAGGACGATCAGCTTCTCGGCCGACGGCGCGCCGACAGGCGGCGACCAGCAGCGCGAGACCTGGGTCTTGAACGCGTCGATGATGGTCGCCGTTGCGCGGTTGGGATCGCCGACGCCCTTCTGGGGCTTCTTGTCTTCGGCGGGCTGTTCCTTTTC
>CAZBPO010000349.1:1520-3264 GCA_964493795.1 uncultured Flavobacteriaceae bacterium | reverse complement strand
GATAAGGGTCGGTATGGCGCATCAGCCGCGCGCGGGTCTCGCTCTGCACGCGCTCGACCGCCGCTTCGGCGGTCAGGCCCGTGCTGATCGCCTCGCGCAGCCGCACCAGCCAGCCGCTGTCGTTGGCGAACATGCGATAGGCTTCCAGAACCTCGCGCGTGTCGCCCAGAAGGTCCATGTCCTCGGCGGCGACCATCTCGTCCACCGACGAACGCAGCGCCGCGATAGCCGTATCGAGACGCCGGCGTTCGGCGTCGGGATCTTCGGCGATCAGCCGCTCGACCTTCACGCGCGGCTCGTGCAGCACCACCTCGCCGATCGCGACGCCCTCGACGATGGGCGCGCCCTTCGCCCGCCAGGTCCGGTCGCGCCGGATGCCCGTGGCCTCCAGTTCGTTGGGCGAGATCAGGTCGCCCGAGGCGACCATTTCGGCCAGCACCATGGCGATGGTCTGCAGCGCCTCGACCTCTTCCTCGTCATAGAGGCGGCGCGTCTTGTTCTGCACGGCGACGACGCCGAGGCAGAGGCCGTCGCGCAGGATCGGCACGCCCATCAGGCTCTGGAACGGGGATTCGCCCGTTTCCGGCAGGAACACGAAGTTCGGATGGCTCTGCGCGTCGGGCAGGTTGAGCGGCCGGGCGTGCAGCGCGATGTCGCCGATCAGGCCCTCGCCTTTCTTCAGGCGCGCCGCGTGGACGGCCTCCTTGTTGAGGCCCTCGGTGGCGAACAGCTCAAGCTCGCCGCCGCCGCGCATCAGATAGATCGAGCACACCTCCGCCACCATGTTGTTGGCGATGAGGGTGACGAGGCGGTCCAGTCGGTCCTGCGCGCTGGTGCGCTCCTGCATGATGTCGCGCAGGCGGCGCAGCAGCAGACGGGGATTGCCGGCCGCCGAGGTGGCCATCAGCCGCTCCTGTCAGGGAGAGGCGCGCGCGTCATTCGCCGTCCAGCCCATAGGCGGTGTGCAGCGCCCGAACCGCCAGCTCGGTGTAGTCGGCCCCGATCAGCACGCTGACTTTGATCTCGGAGGTCGAGATCACCAGGATGTTGATGCCCTTTTCGGCGAGGGTGCGGAACATGGTCTGCGCCACGCCGGCATGGGTGCGCATGCCCACCCCGATGACCGACACCTTGACGACGTTCTGGTCGGTCGAGATGCGCTCGAAGCCGATCTCGCCGGCATTGTCGTTCAGCACCTTGATGGCCCGGTCGAAATCGGCCTTGCCGGTGGTGAACGTCATGTCGGTCGCGCGGCCGTCGTCGGAGACGTTCTGCACGATCATATCGACATTGATGCCGGCGTCCGCCAGCGGCGAGAAAATCGCGGCGGCGATGCCCGGCCTGTCGGGAACCCGCACCAGCGTGATCTTGGCTTCGTCCCGGCTATAGGCGACGCCGGTGACCAGGCGCTTCTCCATGATCTCATCCTCATCGCAAACCAGCGTGCCCGGCAGATCGCCGCCCAGCGAGTCGTCGAAGCTCGACAATACCTGGGTCTTCACGCGGTGGATCATCGCAACTTCGACCGACCGGGTCTGCAGCACCTTGGCCCCCAGCGAGGCCATCTCCAGCATCTCTTCATAAGAGATGCGGTCGAGCTTGCGCGCCTTGGCGACGATGCGCGGGTCGGTCGTATAGACGCCATCGACGTCGGTGTAGATGTCGCAGCGTTCCGCGCCCAGCGCGGCCGCCAGCGCCACGGCGCTGGTGTCGGACCCGCCCCGCCCCAGCGTGGTGACCCGGC
>CAZBPO010000349.1:698-1510 GCA_964493795.1 uncultured Flavobacteriaceae bacterium | reverse complement strand
GACCCGGCCCTCGGGGCTGATGCCCTGAAAGCCTGCGACGACCGCCACGAAGCCTTGCGCGAAACGCTCGCGGATGGCCTCGGTGCCGATCTCCATGATGCTGGCCGAGCCGTGCACGCCGTCGGTCTTGATGGGAACCTGCCAGCCGGCCCACGAGCGCGCCGGCACGCCGATGGCGTCCAGCGAGATCGCGGTCAGCCCGGCGGTGACGTTTTCGCCGGTCGAGGCGATGGCGTCGTATTCCCGCGCGTCGTGCAGGGGCGAGGCCTCGCGCGTGAAGGCGACCAGCTTGTTAGTCTCGCCCGACATGGCCGAAACCACCACCGCGACGTCGTATCCGCGCAGCGTCTCGCGCTTCACCAGTTCGGCGACCTTGCGGATGCGTTCGATGCCGGCCACGGAGGTGCCGCCGAACTTCATCACCAGAACGGGCTTGGAGGGAGCGGACATAAGGGGAATTGCGGGAACTTCGGCGGATTGAAAGGCGGCATCGCGATACAGGCCGCGATGCGGACAGGCAAGGGAAAGCTGGCGGCACGACGCCCTTCCGCCGGAGGCCGTCGCCCCCTAAATAGGGCCGCATGAGCGCGAGCCCAGAAACCAGGCCAGCCGCATCGACGGTCGATCCCGAGGACGTCGCCCGATTCTCGGCGATGGCCGCGGAATGGTGGGACGAAAACGGCAAGTTCCGGCCGCTGCACAAGTTCAACCCCGTCCGTCTGGCCTATATCCGCGAAAAGGCGCTGGCCCGCTTCGGCCGCGACGGCGCGGCCCGGCGGCCGTTCGAGGGGTTGAGGCTGCTGGATATCGGC
>CAZBPO010000349.1:0-688 GCA_964493795.1 uncultured Flavobacteriaceae bacterium | reverse complement strand
TTTTGTCCGAGCCCATGGCGCGGCTCGGCTTCGCCGTCACCGGGGCGGACGCTTCGGAGAAGAATATCGGCACCGCCAAAGCCCACGCCGCCGAACAGGGGCTTTCCATCGATTATCGCGCCGCCACCGCCGAGGCGCTGGCCGCCGCAGGCGAACGTTTCGACGTCATCCTCAACATGGAGGTGGTCGAGCACGTCGCCGACGTGACGCTGTTCATGTCGAGCTGCGCCAGCATGCTCAACCCCGGCGGGGTGATGGTGGTCGCCACCCTCAACCGCACCTTCAAGGCCTGGGCGCTGGCCATCGTCGGCGCGGAATACGTGCTGGGCTGGCTGCCGCGCGGCACGCATGACTGGGCGAAATTCCTGACGCCGGGCGAATTGCGCGCCGCGTTGGAGGCCGGGGGCCTCGACGTCGCCGACCTCGCCGGGGTCACCTACAACCCCATCGCCGACCGCTGGAGCCGCGGTTCCGACACCGGCGTGAACTATCTGATGCTGGCCGTCCGGCCGGAAGCCGCGCCATGAACATCAAACCCCAGGGCGTCAGGCCGCCCGACATCCGCCCGCCCGTTCCCAAGCCGCCGCTCGAAAGCTTCGGCAAGCGCCTGCGCCGCGGGCTGCGGTTCTATGGGCTGATCCTGTTCATCATCTTGCTCTGGGCCGGCTCAAGCCTCTTCATCGCGCCG
>CAZBPO010000348.1:0-3282 GCA_964493795.1 uncultured Flavobacteriaceae bacterium | reverse complement strand
AGGCGTCGGTCAGCGCCGGGAAGCAGAGCGCGGGGCGCAGATTGGCGAACAGCTCCATGTCCTTGCGCAGGCGCAGCAGGCCGCGTTCGGGCTTTTTGTCGAAGGCGTTCTTGTCCCATTGCGGCCCGCCGACCGCGCCGAACAGCACCGCGTCGGCGGCCATGGCCTTGTCCATCGCCTTGTCGGTGATGGGCTCGCCGGTCTTCTCAAGGCTGATGCCGCCGACCAGGTCCTCGTCGAGTTCAAACGAAACGCCCTTGTTGGCTGCCAGCCAGTCGATCAGGCGGCGCACCTGGGTGCTGACTTCCGGGCCGATGCCGTCGCCGGGGAGGAGGAGAAGTTTGGCGGTCATGGGTGGTGTTTCCGTTGAATGTCATGGTCCGCGGAGGCGGACCATCCACGCCTTGCGGCGCGGATGAAGCCGTGGATGGTCGGCCTTCGCCGGCCATGACAGCTCGGGTGAACTCAAAGCCAGGGCTTGGCGAGCTTCGCCTTTTCCTCGTAGGCGTCGATCGAGGCGCCGTCGCGCAGGGTCAGGCCGATATCGTCCCAGCCGTTGAGCAGGATCTGCTTGCGGAACGGGTCGATCTCGAAGGCGATGACGCCGCCGTCGGGCCCGCGGATTTCCTGCTTCTCAAGATCGACCGAGATGATGGCGTTGGCGCCGCGTTCGGCGTCGTCCATCAGCTTGTCGATCTCGGCCTGCGGCAGGACGATCGGCAGGATGCCGTTCTTGAAGCAGTTGCCATAGAAGATGTCGGCGAACGAGGGCGCGATGATGCACTTGAAGCCGTAGTCCAGCAGCGCCCAGGGCGCGTGCTCGCGGCTTGAGCCGCAGCCGAAATTCGCCCCGGCGACGAGGATTTTCGCATCCTTGTAGGCCGGCTTGTTCAGGACGAAGCCCGGAATGTCCTCGCCCGAGGGCGTGCGGCGCATCTCGTCGAACAGCGCCTTGCCGAGTCCCGAGCGCTGAATGGTCTTCAGGAACTGCTTGGGGATGATCATGTCGGTATCGACATTGACCAGAGGGAGAGGGGCCGCGACGGCGGTGAGGGTGGTGAAGGGTTCCATGACGGCGCTGCTTTAGCACCGGGAGAGGCGGCCGCGCGAGGGTCTTTTCGCAAGGGTTCCATCGCAAAAGGCTTGCGACGCGGGCCGGGGCGCGGCCTGATGCCTGTCCCGAAGCCGCGCCGAAAGGACAGCCATGCGCCTCGCCCTCGCCTTCGCCGGACTGGCCCTTGCCGCCACCCTCACCGCCCGCGCCGAGCCGCCGCCCGAATCGCCCGCCTGCGCCCTGTTGACGCCGGAAGTCGCCACGGCTTGGAACCGCACCGTCGCCACCACCCGCGACGGCGGCCCGCCGCAGTCGGGCATGTCGAACTGCAGCTGGACCGGCGAGGACTATGCGTTGCTGATGGTCACGCTGATGGACGGTGAAACCATCACGCAGATGGGCGGCCCGGGGAAGACCTTTGACGGGTATCTGCGCTCGTTCAACGCCGGCATGAAGGTCACGCCCGAGCCGCTGGAAGGCATAGGCGAGAAGGCCGTGCTGCTGCTGGAAGGCGACGACCAGATGCGAAGCGCGGTGTTGATGATCCTGAAGGACGGGAAGGTCGTCGCGATCTCGCTGTCGCAGACCGATCGCGAGACCGCGGTGGCGATCGGCGCAGCCGTCGCCGGCAATTTTTGAACGGGCGGAGAAAGACGATGATCCTGACCACCGGAATCGCGATGGCCATGAGCGGACTTGTCATGGCCTCGGCCCTGCTTGCGACGACGCCCGCCTGCGAATTGCTGACCGAAAAGGAAGCCAGCAAGGCGATCGGCCTGAAAATGGAGCAGCAGGGCGGCGCGGGCGACATCCTGCACCTGTCGAGCTGCTATTGGGATGCGCAGGACGGCGGGCGGCTGGAGTTCACCTTGAGCGAGGCGGGCCTGTTCAGCCCCAGCGGCCAGACCGCGCTCGATCATTACAACGGCGTGGTCGAAGGACTGACGGCGGCAGGCGAGCCCTTCGAGGCGTTGCCCGGCATCGGCCATGGCGCGGTGCTGATGGAGCGCGACGACGTGCGCTTCATCTCGATGGCCGCAGGCGGCGGCTATCTGAGCATCACGCTGGGCGAGAGCACGCGCGAGGCGATCATCGCCATCGCGAAGATCGCCGCAAAGCGGATGTGAGGATCACCCGGGGGCGATTGCAGTCGTCGGTTTACCGCCGGAACAGGTGACGCCAATCGGTGCGCAGCGTTCCGTCGCTGAAGAGCCGGTAGATATCGGACGGGCCGTCTTGCCAGGCAAGAACGAGTTCGGCCGCCCCGTCCGCCGCGAAGCGGACCTGCCAGCTCCCGGTCTGGGGCACGCTGCTGATCGACATCGGCGGCGATTGCGGGTCGAGCGGATCGGCCGAAACGACGCCCCCCGAGCGCCCATGGGCGGAGCCATCGGGGCGGAGTTCGACCACACCGACGAAGCCCTGGCCGTCCAAGGTCGTGTCCCAGTACCAGTCGCCCTGCAACCGATGCTGAAGAAGGCTCTCAGCGGTGACGAACGTCGCCGCAGGATCGGGCTGCGGCGCCCGCGCGACGGCCGAACCCGCCGCCGCCCAACCGACAATCGCGCATACCAACGCCGCATGAACAACGCGCATCTGACAGACCTCCGTCGTGCGCAATGGTATGCGGACCTCGCCGTCCGCGCATATCCTCCGGACAGCGGTACCAGGCTTTACGCGGGCGTCAGGCGAGTTCGCGCACGTCGGTGAGCGTGCCCTTGATCGCAGCAGCCGCCGCCATAACCGGCGACACCAGATGGGTGCGTCCGCCCCGGCCCTGACGGCCCTCGAAATTGCGGTTCGAGGTGGAGGCGCAGCGTTCGCCTTCGCTGAGCTTGTCGGCGTTCATGGCCAGACACATCGAACAGCCCGGCTCGCGCCAGTCGAAGCCGGCCTCGATGAAGACCTTGTCGAGGCCTTCGCGCTCGGCCTGTTCCTTCACCAGCCCCGAGCCCGGCACGATCATCGCGTTGACATGGGCCGCGACCTTGCGGCCCTGGGCGATGGCGGCGACAGCGCGCAGATCCTCGATGCGGCCATTGGTGCAGCTGCCGATGAAGACGCGGTCGACCTTGACCTCGGAGAGCTTCTGACCCGCCGTCAGGCCCATATAGTCCAGCGCGCGCTCCTTCGCGGCGCGGCGGCCGGGGTCGCTCTCGCTGGCGGGATCGGGCACCACGCCCGTCACCGGCGCGACGTCTTCCGGGCTGGTGCCCCAGGTGACGAGC
>CAZBPO010000347.1:0-3282 GCA_964493795.1 uncultured Flavobacteriaceae bacterium | reverse complement strand
GCTCGTCGACCGCTACTCGGAGAGGAAAGGTGCAGGGAAGACGATCGATGCGGCGACGGATCTTTCCACGATCGCGACCATGCCACAGAAGCGCTCCGCATGAATGAAGGGGATCATGATGTCGTCGTGATCGGAGGAGGGCAGGCGGGCCTCGCCGTTGCCTATTATCTTCGTCGCGCGGGAATCGATTTCCTCATGCTCGATGCCGAAGACCGCCCGGGCGGCGCGTGGCTTCATGCCTGGGACTCGCTTCATCTTTTCTCGCCGGCGACCTACAGTTCGCTTCCCGGCTGGCCGATGCCGCCGAGCCGCTCTGACGGCTTCCCGAGCAGAGACGAGGTGATCGATTACCTGACGCGCTACGAGCAACGCTATGCGTTTCCGATCGAGCGGTCTTGTCACGTCGAAACCGTGGAACGGGACCCCGAACGGCTCTGTCTCCAGTTGAAGCACGGGCGGACCTTCACCGCGAGGGCCGTCGTCAGCGCAACGGGAACGTGGAGCGCACCCTACATTCCCGATCATCCGGGCCGCGAATTGTTCCGCGGCGGTCAGCTCCATTCGGCAGAATATCGCAGTCCCATCCCCTTCGCTGGCAAGCGGGTGCTGGTTGTTGGCGGCGGCAACTCCGGGGCGCAGATCCTCGCCGAGGTCAGCGCGCTCGCAGAGACGGTCTGGGTCACCCTGAAGGACCCTGTCTTCCTGCCAGACGACGTCGACGGGCGCGTCCTGTTCGAACGCGCTAGCGCGCGCGTGCGCGGTGACTTCGACCAGGCTTCAACCACGACCTTGGGTGACATCGTCATGGTCCCGCCGGTGAAAGAAGCGCGCGACCGCGGCGTGCTGAAATCGGTCCGCCCCTTCCTCCGCTTCACGATCGACGGTGTCTTGTGGGCGGACGGAACGGAGACGCATGTCGACGCCGTCCTGTGGTGCACCGGATTCCGTCCGGCGACAGGGCACCTCCGGTCGCTTGGCGTGGTCGGCCCTGATGGACGCATCGAAGTGGTCGATCAACGTGCGGTCGAGGAACCGCGGCTTTGGCTGCAGGGATATGGAAACTGGACGGGTGCCGCGTCAGCAACGTTGATCGGCGCGGGCCGCACGGCCCGGGAACTGGCACCTCGCATCAAGGCTGCCCTTCAGATGCCCGCATCTTTCATCTGAGGAAATAGCGGCGCCCTGCCGGCTCCTCCGGGCCGGTGTCCTGCGTGCGCGACAACGAACTGCGGGCTCGAGATTTTTTGTGTCGCCGCATCGCTGCGACCAAGCGACCGGGAACCGTCGGTCACCAGGGATACGGTGCCTACGGCGTTCCAACCCCACGAAACAGCTTCGGGTGCATGCTCGTTCACCGCGAGCCACGGAACGCTTGACGACAGGGTCGATACAATGGAGAGCATTCGTCAATAACCGCACAGAGAGCGAGGTCCGGTGGATGTTCGAATACCTCGCATGCTATTGCACGTGTGACGTGAAGTTGTTCGGGAGCCTCCCTGTACCGGTCGACGCCGACCCACTCGGTCGGCCTGGTTCCGGTGTCCAACGTGAGGTAGTCTCCAAGCTTGGTATCCGCAGTATCCAGACCTTGGATCACCGCGGCTACGAGACTGGGCGCACCTCGGGCTCTGTGTCGTCGGGCCTCATCGCGCGCTGGGCACGTGACCAGTTACCGATTTTTGCCGGCTGACGCAGATGGACCAGTTGATCGCCCAACTCGGCCTCGCACTTGCTATCGGCCTGCTGGTCGGCCTGGAGCGGGGCTGGCGCGAGCGTGACGCGCCCGACCGCAGCCGCACCGCTGGTCTCCGGACGTTTGGGCTGGTTGGTTTGCTCGGTGGAATCTTTGCTGCGCTCTCCGAGGCGCTAGGCTCCGGGGTGCTGATCGCTGGCTTCCTCGGCTTCGCCGCGATCTTCGCGTGGTTCTCGGCGCGCGAAGCCGAGCACGACCAGAACTTCAGCGTGACGGGCGTCGTGGCTGGCCTGATCGTCTTTGCCCTCGGCGCGCTGGCCGTGGTCGGTGACACGCGTACTGCCGCTGCCGGCGGCGCGGCACTCGCCGCCGTCCTCGCCAGCCGGGAGGTGCTGCACGATTTGCTGCGGCGCCTGACCTGGATCGAACTCCGCTCGGCAATGATCCTCGCTGTCATGACGGCCATTGTCTTGCCGTTGCTGCCCGATCGGGCGATCGATCCCTGGGGCGGCTTGAACCCGTTCGAAATCTGGTTCTTCACGGTTGTCATCGCGGCAATTTCCTTTGGCGGTTACGTTGCGGTGCGAGTTCTTGGCCAGACACGTGGCCTGCTCGTCGGTACGCTCGCAGGTGCCGTCGTGTCGTCGACTGCGGTGACGGTGGCATTGGCCCGCATGGCAAAGGCAGAGGGCAATGCGTTGCCGCTCGCCGGGGCCGCGGGGCTCGCAGCGCTGGTCTCGATCCTGCGAGTCTTGGTTATCGTCGCGATAATCGCACCGCAGGTTCTAGGGTGGATCGTGGTGCCCGCGCTCGCCGCCGCGATGGTCCTCGCGGCAAGCGGAGCTGTGTTGCTGGTTCGCAACGGCGTTCATCCGACAAGGGAGAAAGGAGGCGAGCGCAATCCGTTTGAGCTCGCCTCGTTGCTTCTTTTCGCCGCTTCATTTGCGGTCGTCTCAACCGCGAGTGCGGCGCTCGCCAGCCGCTTCGGCGAGGGCGGACTTCTGATGACCTCTGCGGTGTCGGGCGCATTCGATGTCGATGTCGCCGTGTTGAGCGCACTGCGTCTTGTCGAGCAGACGGCAGCCATCAACACCGTGGGCGGAGCGGTGCTGGTGGCGCTCGCCGCAAATGCAATCGGCAGGCTGTTCCTGTCGATCCTTGCCGGCCCCGTCCGCTTCTCTCTGCCGCTTGCCATCATCACGCTGGCCGCGGCCGCGGCGGCCGGTGTCGCTTGCTGGCTCGGGATGGCCGTCTGACAGGATGGGGCGGGCTCCGGCTCAGTTGAGCAGACCATCAACCTCGGCCGTTGACGCGCGCCATGGGGTGATTCAGATCAACATCTTCGGCAATCTTTTGAAGTACACGATGATCGGCGCGCGTCGCACTTGTCGTGCTTAGGAAAGAGGTTGAGTGATGCTCGAATACAAGGTCGAACCCCGCCGGGTGAATGCCCACGGGTCTATCCCAACGGCAAAGACCGCGCAGATCCACCTTGAAACGGATCCCGCTGGTCAAACTGATGCCTTCAACCCCGAAGAACTGATGCTGGTATCGGTCGAATGAACAGGCTGCACACAGAGAAGCATCTC
>CAZBPO010000346.1:0-3321 GCA_964493795.1 uncultured Flavobacteriaceae bacterium | reverse complement strand
GCGCGCACGCGCGGCGCGGTGACACTGGTCGAGGGGATGGATCGGCCTCGCATCGCCCCGTTCGACCGGATGAACGCCTGGTTCCTGTATACGCAGCTCATCGAGCCGGCGGCGGCGATCCTCGGCGGCAAGTCGCATATATTCGCCGTGACGGACGGACCGCTCTCCGGCCTGCCTCTTTCGGTGCTGGTCTCGCAGCGTCCGCGCGGCGCCGACACCGATCCGGCGGCGATGCGGGAGACGGCGTGGCTGGTCAGGCGCTTCGCAACCACGACTTTGCCGACCGTCGCGAGCCTTTCGACGATCCGCGCCGACCGCGGCGGGGCTGCCGTCAGGCGCAATCCCTTCGCCGGCATCGGCGCGCCGGTCCTCGGCGTGGAGATCGCCGCGGAGGAACCCGTGCCACCGCCCGGCTCGGACTTCTTCCGGGGCATGCTGTCCGATGTCTCGGCCGTCCGGAACCTCCCCTCGCTCCCGCAGACCGGGCCGGAACTGCGCCGGCTCGCCATGGCGCTCGGAGCGGGGGAGGAAAGCCTCCACCTTGCCGAAGCCGCCACCGAAGCCAATGTGAAGGCGCTCGATCTCTCCTCGACCTCGGTCATCGCCTTCGCCACCCACGGACTGCTTTCGGGCGAGCTTTCCGGGCTTGCCGAACCCGCGCTCGTGCTCACGCCGCCCGATGCGGCCTCGCCGGACGATGACGGCCTGCTGACGGCTTCGGAGATCGCGGAACTCCGCCTGTCGACCGACTGGGTGATCCTGTCCGCCTGCAACACGGCGGGCACCGATGGACGCCCCGACGCAGAGGGCCTTTCCGGCCTGGCAAGGGCGTTTCTCTATGCCGGGGCGCGGTCGATCCTGGTTTCGCACTGGCCGGTGCGGGACGATGCGGCCGCGCGCCTGACGACCGGAACGCTCTCCCGGATTGGAGAGGATGCGACCATCGGGCGTTCGCAGGCGCTGCGGCAGGCCATGCTGTCCCTGATGGAGGACGAGAACGATCAGTCTCTCGCCCATCCATCGGCGTGGGCGCCGTTCATGGTCGTCGGCGAAGGAGGACGCTCGTGAAACTCCGCATCTTGCTGACGGCTGGAATCGTCGCGTTCGGCAATCCGGCCGCTGCCCATCATGTCGATCCGTTCGAGCTCGTCGAACGCGCGTTTTCCGCCTATCAGGCGAAAGAGAGCTACGCGGACGTGCGCGCCGTGCTCAGCGCGGGATTGCGCGCCGCTCCGCACGATGGCCGGCTCGATCCCGGCTTCGGCATCGTCTACGCGATCTACGCCGATGCGGCCCGGTTCGAGGGCAATGCGGCGTTCTCGTTGCAGCTCGCCGACGAGGGACTTGCGCTCGTCAACGCCGCGCCCGAGCCCGACGCCGAGATCCGCAACACGCTGATCGTCTCGCGTGCATATGCGCTGGCCGAACTCGGGCGCTATGACGAAGCGGCCGACGAGGCCACCATCGCGTCGCTGTGGCTCGAACAGCGATTCGGCGCGCAGGCGCGGGCGGACCTCGAGGCGGAGATCAAAGGCTGGCTGGCCGCCAGAAATACCGACATCCTGCCTTCGGTGGCGCAGGTCGCCGTCGACCTACTGCAAAAGGCGGAAACCGCACTGATTGCCGGCGATACCGGGAGCGCCATCGCGCTCGCCTCACGCGCGATGCTGCCCGACAATTCGGGGCTGAGCCGTGGCGCGGAGCGGCTGGTCAACGCCTGGTGCCGCTCCATCACCGGCGCGGCATACGGTGTCGAAGGCAGGCATCGCGAGGCCGTGGCGACATTGCGCGAAGCCGTGGACCTTCTTTCAAGCGAGCCGTGGGACGGCCGTTCGATCATCACGCTCTATCCCGATCTCGTCGTCGAACTGACGGACAAGGTGGTCTGGGACGTCTTCATCCGCCTTGGAGCGAGCGCCCTTTTCGTGGCCGACCCGGCTCTGGCCGATGCGGCCCTGCGCAACATCGCCGACTACGCGACGACGCCGGAGGCGCAATATTCGCTGCTCGTCCAGCGCGCGGCGGTCCTGTTCAGAAGCGGCGACTTCGCAAGCGTCGCAGCCTTGTTCCGCGAGAGCGAAAAGGCGGCCGAAGCGGCCGGCAACCCTGCGAACGCCGCGCTCGCGCGGTTCTACGTCGCGGTGGCGGAGATGCGCCAGGGGCCGCAGGAGCCTGACGCGCCGGGCGTTGCGGCCATGCTGGAAGCCGCGCGCGACGCTGCCGCCGCCGCCGGCGACAATCCGGTGCAGGTCGAATACATCCTGACGGCGGCCGCACGCCTGGCGGTCGGACACGCGCTCGCCTTCAGGCAGGCGCTGCCCGTCTCCAGCGCCGCCTTCGCCGCTTTCGAGCGTCGCCAGAAAACCATGGGAAACTACGAGGCCGGTCAGGAAGCCGTCCGGCGTGAACGCCGCAGCTTTCTCGAAACCCATATCGGCGTGCTCTACGAAACCTCGCGAGCGAACTGAATATGATGACACCCGTTTGCTGCCGAACAACGAGAAAATTCCATCGCGTGCGGTGTAGGTCTTCACGAGACTGAGTGAAATGGATCGAAGCGATCATGTCCCAATACTACAGGCAAATGCAGCATGGAAACGACGAGGCAAGAAGATTGCTCAATGAGCGACTCGCTCGCGAGGAAATGGGTGATGAAGCCTACGACAGGATGGTTTCGAACAATGATGATCGCGCCTTCAAGATATTCGGCGTCGCCTTTATTGCCTTGTTTGCCGTCGTAATTTTTACCGTGTCATGGTTGGGATATTGAACGAACCACATCGCCGGGCTTGGGGACCGAAGCGCGTGTAGACAGCAATTCACCTGTGGGCGTGCGTCGCAACGATAGCGTCGCAACCGCACGACTGATTCGCCGATCCTGCCTCGATCTAGCATCTCGGCCGCGTGCAAATCCGCCGTTCTCCTGTATTTGCGCGCTGCACTACTACTACGACCGAAACTTGTTGAATCGGCCCGTTTTGCCGTCCTTTTAGTCATCCCCATCCGGGGACCGCCTTCGCCCTCCTCCCCGGAAACGGGGACGAGATGGCTGGCCAAAATCGCAAACAGGCAACGATCGAACGTGGCGCGCGCATGCTCCGCACCGCGCTCGGGCCTGCCATCTCGGACCTGTTGCGCGATCCCTCCATCATCGAGGTGATGCTGAATCCCGATGGGCACATCTGGGTCGACCGCCTCGCGGGCGGGCTGGAAGATACGGGCGAGCGGCTGACCCCGGAAGACGGTGAGCGCATCATCCGGCTCGTCGCCCATCACGTCGGGGCCGAAGTGCATGCCCGCGCGCCCCGCGTCTCGGCCGAG
>CAZBPO010000345.1:3086-3322 GCA_964493795.1 uncultured Flavobacteriaceae bacterium | reverse complement strand
GTTTTCCCCTCGCCCAGATCGATCCTGTTGATGCCGACATCGATCACCGTCGCGCCCGGCTTCACCCAGTCGCCCTTCACGAATCCGGGCTTGCCGATCGCCGCCACCAGAATATCGGCCGTGCGGCACAAGGCCGGCAGATCGCGCGTCTTCGAATGCGCCACCGTCACGGTGCAGCTATCGTTCAGCAACAGCTGCGCCATCGGCTTGCCGACCAGGATCGAGCGGCCGATCAC
>CAZBPO010000345.1:0-3076 GCA_964493795.1 uncultured Flavobacteriaceae bacterium | reverse complement strand
CCACCGCGTTCAGCCCCGCCAGATCGCCGCGCACGCCCCGCGCCAGCAGCAGCGAACCCCACGGCGTGCAAGGCACCAGCCCCTGCCGGCCCGAAACCAGATAGCCGGCGTTCAGCGGCGTCAGCCCGTCCACATCCTTGGCCGGATCGACCGCGTCGATCACCGCGTTCTGGCGGATCTGATCCGGCACGGGGAACTGCACCAGAAAGCCGTGCACGCTGTCGTCGGCGTTCAGTTTCGCGATCTCGGCCAGCACCTCGGCCTCACTCGCCGCGCCGGGCAGCACGCGTTCCACCGCATGCAGGCCCGCCTCGCGCGCCGCGATGCCCTTGTTGCGGACATAGACCTGGCTCGACGGGTCCTCGCCCACCATCAGCACGCCGAGGCCCACCGTCAGACCGTGCTCGGCCTTCAGCGCCGCCGCCGCGTCCTTCACACGGGCCCGCAGCTTCGCGGCCTCGGCCTTTCCGTCGATGCGTAGGGCGGTCATCGGGCGGTCATCTCCATAAGGCGCGCCGCGACGTCTGCGCCGCCTGCGATGCGGATGGTCTTGAAGCGCGCACTCATGCCCGATTCGAGGCTCAGCGACGAGCGCGGACGGCCAGCCGCCTTGGCCAGAAGCGCCAAAAGCTCGGCGTTGGCGGCCCCGTCCTCGGCCTTGGCCCGCAACTTCACCTTCAGGAATACCCGCCCGACGGGACCTTCCACCACGCCGTCAAAGCCCGGCTGCCGCGCACCCGGCCCGGCGCGCACCGACAACACCGCATCTGTGCCGTCCAGCTTCAGCCAGGCCGGCGTCAGACCAGCGCCCCGTAGAGCTGCCAGAGATACATTTTCAGCACATAGATCGCGATGAACACGACCAGCGGCGACAGGTCGAGACCGCCCATGGCCGGCAGCGCCCGCTGAATCGGCCGCAGCAGCGGATCGGTGATCGCCTTCGCGGCGCGGTCCAGCTGCCAGGCAAAGGGATGACGCGGATTGATCACCTGAAAGGCGAACAGCCACGACAATACGATCCGCACCACCATCACGATGAGGAACAGCGTGAGGACGGTGTCGACCGCCCAGAAGATTGGATAGTAGGGATCGTTCATCGCGCAACGGACCTAGGCGAGACCCTCGCTCCCCGCAAGGCCCTGAATCGTCAGGCCTTTCCAACCCGGTGTGACGAATGTTGTGTTTTCACAACAATTCGTTTGATCTTCACAAGACTTGTTGTGTAAACACAACATCATGCACAACCGGATCGCCCTGCTACGCGCCGAAAAAGGGGTCTCCCGCAAGGAGCTTGCCGAGGCCGTGGGCGTCAACTTCCAGACCATCGGCTATCTTGAGCGCGGCGACTACAGCCCCTCGCTGGAGCTGGCGCTGAAGATCGCGGCCTTCTTCGGCGTGCAGGTCGAAGTCCTCTTTTCGCTGACCCCGTTTCAGCCTCTCACCGTCCAACTCGCCAGGAGCGCGTGATGCCCCGTACCCTGCGCCAGACCTTCGCGATGTCGCGCCGCGAAATCATGAACGACCCGCAATTCGACTGGGCGCGGAACCGCCCGGTGCGCCGCCGGCTGACGGCCGGCTATGTCGCGCTGACATGCGCCGCAGCGGCGCTGTTCGGCCTGGGAGTCCAGACCGGGAGCCTCTGGTATATCGGCGGCGTCATCCTGCTGCTGCCGGTATTCGTCGTCCTCATCGGCAGCATCAACGCCAGCGTGCGTGGCCTTACCGAAATCCGTACTGCGGAACTCGACGAATGGCAGATCGCCCGGCGGGACGCGATGTTCCGCATCTGCTGGTGGCCGGCGCTCATCATTCTGGGGGCTGCGGCCTATGCCGGCGCGCTGACCGGCCTGCCGGCCGGGCTCAAGGCGGGCTTTGCATTCGGGGCCTTCTTTCTGGTTTTGTGTCTGCCGACCGCCGCACTCGCCTGGACTCTGCCCGAAGAACCCGCAGCCTGACCTTCACCGCGAATTGACCCCGTTTTCCGGCGATAGCCGCTAAAGGAACCTGTATGTTCACACGCACCAAACGTTTTCTCGCCGCCGCCGCTTTCACGCTGGCTTCCGTTGCGCCCGCCGTGGCCGATATCGTGCCGCCTCCGGAACCGACCGAAGCGCGCATCGGCAATCCCGCGATCTGGACCATCGCCAAGCCGGGCGGCGGCACGATCACGATGTTCGGCTCCGTCCACCTTCTGCCTGCGGCGCTCACCTGGCGCACCTCGGCCTTCGAAGAAGCGCTGGCCAAGGCCGACGTCGTCGTCTTCGAGACCCAGATCGAAAACATGGCGACGGCCGAGGTCCAGGCCTATCTGGCCCAGAACTCGATGAATCCGCCGGGCGTCACGCTCTCCACCTTGCTGAGCGCCGATGAGAAGACGACGGTCGAGAACGCCGCCACCTCCATCGGCGTGCCCTTCGCGATGCTCGAGCCCTACCGCCCCTGGCTGGTCGCCATCCAGCTCGGACTCGGCGTGCTGATGAAGCAGGGCTTCGACCCGAACGCCGGCGTCGACAAGATCGTCGAGGCCGAAGCCCGCGCCGCCGGCAAGGCGCTCGACTATTTCGAGACCGCCATCGAACAGCTCAGCATCTTCACCGAGATGCCCGCAGACGACGAAAAGGCGTTCCTGGTCGTGGGCGCCGCCGAGATCGTCAAGGCGCCCGACGCGATGCAGCGCCTGCTCAACGCCTGGGCGGACGGCGACGTCGCCTCGATCGACACGCTGATGAACGCCGGCCTCGCGGCCCATGCCGACCTCGGCAAGAAGCTGCTGGAAGATCGCAACGCCCGCTGGGTCGACAAGATCACCGGCAGCTACATGACCGACGACAAGAACTACCTCATCGTCGTGGGGGCCGGACACCTTGCCGGCGACAAGAGCGTTCAGGCCATGCTGCGGGCCAATGGCGTCACCGTCGAGGGGCCGTAAGACCCTCGCGTCGCATCGCTTGACACGATGGGGGGCCGCACCATAAATCGCGGCTCCCTCGGGCGGCCCGCAAGGCCGTTCGCCGGGCGGTTGGGGCTGTAGCTCAGTTGGGAGAGCGCCTCGTTCGCAATGAGGAGGTCAGCGGTT
>CAZBPO010000344.1:0-3328 GCA_964493795.1 uncultured Flavobacteriaceae bacterium | reverse complement strand
GCCGGCGCGGTCATCGTCTCGACGCCGCAGGACGTCGCCCTGCTCGACGCCCGCAAGGGCATCACCATGTTCGGCAAGGTGCAGGTGCCGGTTCTGGGGATCGTCGAGAATATGAGCACCCATATCTGCTCCAACTGCGGCCACGAGGAGCACCTGTTCGGCCACGGCGGGGCGCGCCGCACGGCCGACGAGCTGGGCGTGCCGTTCCTGGGCGAAATCCCGCTGCATCTGGCGATCCGCGTCGGCTCGGACGCCGGTGCGCCCGTCATGGTCTCCGACCCGGCCGGCCCTCAGGCCGCCGCCTTCCTGAACATCGCGGCCGCCACGCTGGAGCGGCTGGAAACCGGGCCTGTCAGGCCGCCGCCGCGTATCGTGTTCGTTTAGAAAGAAACAAAGGGAGCCAAGCGCATGTCTTATCCAGGGTTCGAAGACGCCATCCGCCGCGTCATCACCGGCGACGACAAGGACGGCAAATCCGTCATCATCATCGACGGCGCGCCCGGCGCGTCGATGGCCGAGGCGGGGCTGGGCGGCCTGCTGGATATCTGGGCCGACACGCACGGCCCGCTCGACCCCAAGGACCACACGCCCGCGAATCTTGAGCCGGTGAACCTGCATCCGCCCAAAGGCGGGGTGAAAGTGCGCTGGTTCGTGATCGAGCCCGCCCCCGCCGGCGTGCCGGCCGAGATCATGAACAAGGCGACGAAAGACGCCTTCGCCCGCTTCCACGCCGCCGACGCGATCATCGACCAGTCCCGCGCGCCGGGCATGCACGAGACCCATTCGATCGACGTGATCTGCCTGATCCAGGGCGACGCCTCGCTGATCCTGGAAGGCGACGAGACGCGGCTGAAGCCCGGCAATATCGTGATCCAGCGCGGCACCAACCACGCCTGGATCGCCCATGGCGGCCCCGCCCTGTTCCTGGCCGTGCTGATCGACCGCGAGATCGTCAGGACTTAAGGCCTATATCTGGTGGGTCCGGACCGGCCGGACCCACAACGACTCGTTCTTCGATTTTTCGATGTTTTCTGTTTCTCCATTTCGGCCGCCCGGAATGGCGCAGCCGCAAAGCCGCTGTAAGACGCGCCGCAATATAGGAATATAAGCAAGACGCCCGGCATTCAAGCCTCGCGCGACTGTCATCCCGGCCGCAGCGAAGCGAAGAGCCGGGACCCAGGGCCGCAAGCGCAACGCCTGCAATCATGGATGCCGGCTCAAGGCCGGGATGACATTAAGTGCGGCGGGCGTCAGGCGTTGAAGTTCAGCCTAAGCCCGGCCTGCGACCACGGCATCGAGATCAACTTCCCCGAGCCCGACAGCGTGATGTAGGCGGTCTTCATGTTCTTGCCGCCGAAGGCGATGTTGGTGACCAGCAGGTCGCCGAACTGCATCAGCGACGTCACCTTCACCTTGCCCTTGGGCGAGATGGTCGAGATGCCGCCCTGGAAGATCGTCGCGATGCAGACATCGCCGTTCGCCTGCACGGCCAGTGAATCATAGAACGCATAGCCCGGTGTCTGGCCCACATAGACCCCGCCCGGGATCGGGCCCGTGCCCTTGGCCAGCTCGCCCGGCTTCTTCACCGGCGCGGCATACAGACGCCCCGACAGCGTTTCGGCGTAATAGACCGTCTTCTCGTCGGGCGAGAGGCCGACCCCGTTGGGGGCCATGATCTGGTGGATCTGGGTCGAGATGTGGCTGCCGTCGATCCTGGCGTAATACAGCGCGCCCCACTCGCGGTGATCGTGCGTCGACTTGGCGTGGTCGGTGAACCAGAACCCGCCCTGCTTGTCGAACACCAGATCGTTCGGCCCGCGCAGCGCCTTGCCGTCGCAATGGGTGTAGAGCACCTCGACCTTGCCAGTCGAAAGGTCGATGCGCTCGATCCGCCCGCCCGAATAGTTCGCGCCCTTGTGGCCGGGAATGGTCAGCTTGCCGGCCTTATAGAACTCGAAGCCACCATTGTTGCAGACATACAGCGCGCCGTCGGGGCCGATGGCCGCGCCGTTCGGCCCGCCGCCGGGCGAGGCGATGACCTGCTTTTTCCCGTTGGGCTTCACCCGCACCACATTGCCCGATTGGATCTCGACGACGATGACCGAGCCGTCGTCCATGACGACGGGCCCTTCGGGGAATTTCAGACCGGATGCGATTTCGGTGATGGCCATGGCGTGCGGCGTCTCCTGAGGCTTATGGTTTTTGATGCCCGCACGTTAGGCCGATGCGCCCGGCGCGCAAGCTCAGGCGCGGTCCAGAATCCGGAACGTGAAGCCGGGCAGCGGACCCAGCGCCGGATGCGACTGGACGAAGCTCTGCTTCCAGTCGTCGGGCGAGAATTCCGGCATGAAGACGTCGCCTTCCGGCGACAGACCCACACTGGTCAGGTAAATGCGCCCGGCGCGCGGCAGCGCCTCGGCATACAGCGAGGCCCCGCCGATCACCACGATCTCGGGGCTTCCGGCCGCCGCCGCCAGCGCCGCGTCGAAGCTGGTGGCGACGCTGGCCTCGCGCGCGACATAGCCGCTGTCATGGGTGACGACGATATTCTCGCGCTTGGGCAGCGGCTTCACGGGCAGGGACTCCCACGTCTTGCGCCCCATGATCACCGGCTTGCCCAGCGTGTGCATGCGGAACCAGCGCATGTCCTCGGGGATACGCCAGGGCAGCGCACCCTTGTTGCCGATCACCCCGTTATTGGCGACGGCGACGATCAGCGAGATCAGCGGCTCGACCCGGCTCACACCGCCACCGGGGCTGCGATGTGGGGATGCGCCTCGTAACGCTCCAGTTTGAAGTCGTCATAGGTGAAGGCGAAGATATCGGTGATCGCCGGATTGATCCGCATCACCGGCAGCGGCATGGGCGCGCGCGAAAGCTGCAGCGCCGCCTGCTCCAGATGGTTGGAGTAAAGATGCGCGTCGCCCAGCGTGTGCACGAAATCGCCGGGCTTCAGCCCCGTGACCTGCGCGATCATCAGCGTCAGCAGCGCGTAGGATGCGATGTTGAACGGCACGCCCAGGAAGATGTCGGCCGAACGCTGGTAGAGCTGGCACGACAGCTTCCCCTCGGCGACATAGAACTGGAACAGGCAGTGGCACGGCGGCAGCGCCATCCTGTCGACGTCCGAGGGGTTCCAGGCCGTCACCATCAGCCGGCGCGAGTCGGGCGTGCGGCGGATCATCTCGATCAGATTGCCGATCTGGTCGATGGTCGAACCGTCGCGGGCCGGCCACGAGCGCCACTGATGGCCGTAAACCGGGCCCAGCTCGCCGCGCTCGTCGGCCCATTCGTCCCAGATGCTGACGCCGTTTTCCTTCAGATAGGC
>CAZBPO010000343.1:0-3350 GCA_964493795.1 uncultured Flavobacteriaceae bacterium | reverse complement strand
CCACACCCCGGCGCGCACGCGCGGCTCGGCCAGTTCGAAGATCACCGCCGCGATGCCGCCGACCGCCAGCGCGATCGGGTTGGCGCTGACCCGCCACGAGACCGAGCCGGGGCCGATCAGACCCGGATCGCCCTTGGGGACGGTGAAGTCGATCTTGATGCCGCGCCCGGTCTTACGGGCGGGGCGCGCGGGGGCCGCAGGGGCTTCGTCGGTGGCGAGGGCCATGGCTTGGTGGTGCCTCACGGGAGTTCGCTAACCACACCAATGTATATCCTAGCAAATACTCGGAAAACTCGGATACTGGAACGCGATACCGCTAACAGGGGCGGAGACGCGGATGCCCGAATACAAGCCGAAGAAATGGCCCAAGCAGGCGCGATCGAAGATGAGCTTCGACGCGATGGTGGATGCCTGCGCTCGGATTTTGCGGAAAGAGGGCTATGAGGGCCTGACCACCAACCACATCGCCAAGGTGGCGGGCGTGGGGATCGGGACGCTGTACGATTTCTTCCCCGACAAGGAGACCATCGTCGCGGTGCTGGCCGAACAGCTGATGGCGGAGTCGATGGCCAAGATGCAGGCCGCCTTCGCCGAAAGCCGCAAGATGGGACCATGGCCGGGCGTGGTGCGCCTGACCGAGCAGGCGGTCGCCAATGTGGTGGAGGAGCGGGCGCTGACCCATGTGCTGCTGCGACAGATTCCCTATGTGACCTCGCTGCCCGCCGTGGCCGGATCGCGCCTGGCGATGACCGAACTGGCGCAGGACATCCGCCGCGCGGCGGGCGACGCGGTGAACCTGCCCATGCCGGCCGAAGACACCTGGCTGATCGCCCAGATGCTGTTCAACGCGACGCTGGAGATCGGCTTCCTGGAGACCACCGAGGACGAGCGGCGCAAGCTGACGCTGGGGCTGGCAAGGCTGACCTATCGCATGGCCGTGGGGCGCGATCCGGAGGTGGCGGAGACGACGGCGGCGTGAGAGCCTGACGCCAAAGGAGTATCGCCATGCCCCCTGCCCTCGCCCCCGAACCGCGCATCGACCAGAGCTTGCCTTTCGTGCCGGTGCGGATCGCCGTGCTGACGGTCAGCGATACGCGTGGGGCCGCAGACGACCGTTCCGGCGATACGCTGGTGGCGCGGCTGAGCGAGGCCGGGCACGAGCTGGCGGCGCGCGACATCCTGAAGGACGATGCGGCGGCGATCGCGGCGAAGCTGCGCGGCTGGATATCCGACCCGTCGATCGACGCGGTCATCACCACCGGCGGGACCGGCCTGACCGGGCGCGACGTGACGGTGGAGGCGGCGCGGTCGGTATTCGAAAAGGAGATCGACGGGTTCTCGGCGATCTTCCACCTGATCAGCTATATGAGCGTCGGCACCTCGACGGTGCAGTCGCGGGCCTGCGCCGGACTGGCGGGCGGCACCTATATCTTCTGCCTGCCGGGCTCGACCGGCGGGGTGAAGGATGGCTGGGACCACATATTGAAGTACCAGCTCGACAGTCGGCACCGGCCCTGCAACTTCGTCGACATCATGCCGAGGTTGATGGAGCGGTGAGGCGGGCCGCGCCAATTTTCGTTTCATGCCTTCCTGTCATCCCGGGCGGAGGCGCGGCACGCGCCGCAGACCCGGGATCCAGGAGCGCATTTACCGGCGCTTGCGTGGCTGGATCCCGGCTCAAGGCCGGGATGACAGAGAGTGAACCGGAAAAAAAAAGGGCGCGATGTTCTGGCGCTAGCGCTGCAGACGTTCGGGGCTGACGCCGAGGGAGAACAGCGTCAGGCGCGCGGCGTTGCGGAGCGGGCGCAGCGGCGAGAACTCGTCGCGATAGCGCGCCGCGCTGGTAACCGCGCGGGCGGCGAGCCTTGTGAGCGCGCCCCGGCCCGACTGGCGTTTGACCCGTGCGACCAGATCGACGTCTTCCAGAACGTCGAGATCCTTGTAGCCGCCGAGGCGTTCGTATTGCGCCTTGGAGATCAGCAGGCCCTGATCGCCATAGGGCAGCGCGAGCAGGCGATTGCGGAGGCGATAGACGAATTCGGCCCGGCGCGCCGCCCAGCGTTTGTCGTCGAGCGCGAAGCGGAAGGTGGCGGCGCGGTCGTCGCCGCCGGCGCGCACGAACTGCCATGCCTCGTTGTCCCAACCGGGCTCGAGCGCCGTCTCGGCATGGAGAAATAGCAGCCAGGGGCCGCGCGCCGCCCGCGCCCCGGCGTCGAGCAGGTTGCCCCGCGTGCCGCCGCCGCGCACGATTTCGCAGCCGGCATCCTCGGCGATCTCGAGCGTGAGGTCGGCCGAGCCGCCATCGGCGATCACCACGTCGCGCACAAGACCGCGCATGGCGGGCTCGATGAGGCACGAGAGCGTGCGCACCAGGCCGCGTTCGGCGTTGAGCGTGGGGATCACGACAGAGATCATCGCCGCCGTTTTGCCCGCACCTGCGCCGCCGATCAACCGGCGGGTGCGCGTCAGCGCCGGCGCGACTGGACGACCAGCGCCAGACCGACCAGCGCGGTGGCGCCGCCGATCCAGGTCCATTTGCGGTCGGCCAGCATGAAGCTGGATTCAGGCCACATGATCCAGCCGAGGCCCTGGGCCGCCCAGAACAGGCCGGCGCAGAACGCGACCAGCCCGGCGACAAGCAGAATGATTCTCATAAGAGCCCTCCCCCGGCGGATCGCGCCGCCGCCTTCGCACGTTTGCATCCTAGACGTGTTTGAGAAAGTTCTTGATTTGTTCTTTTTCTGGGATACGCTTCAGCCATGCCCGTTCGTAGCGCCCTCCGTCGCGACCCGTCGTCCACCCTGCCGCCGGCCGTGAAAGGCCGGGGGGCGATCAGCAATGCGGACGGACGCTATGAGCGTTTCGCCCATGTGCGCGAGGACGACAGCTGGGTCACGCTGGACGCCGAGGACCGGCCGGCGCCCAAGACGCGGGTCCTCTATGACTCGACGCGCAGCGTGATCGCCCGGAACACCTCGCCCGATCTTTCCTTCGACCGCTCGATCAACCCCTATCGGGGCTGCGAGCATGGCTGCGTCTATTGCTTCGCGCGGCCGAGCCATGCCTGGCTGGGCCTTTCGCCGGGGCTGGATTTCGAGACGCAGATTCTGGTGAAGCCGCGCGCCGCGCAGCTGCTGGAGCAGGAGCTGGCCGACCCGAAATACACGCCCCGGGCGATCGCGCTGGGCACCAATACCGACCCCTATCAGCCGCTGGAGCGCGAGCACCGGATCACGCGGTCGGTGCTGGAGGTGCTGGCGGCGCACAACCACCCCGTCGCCATCGTCACCAAGTCGCATCTGGTGACGCGCGACATCGATATCCTCGGCCATCGGGCCGAGGATATCGAT
>CAZBPO010000342.1:571-3356 GCA_964493795.1 uncultured Flavobacteriaceae bacterium | reverse complement strand
CGCCGCTCGCGGCGATGCTGGTGCAGATGGCGATCAGCCGGACGCGCGAATACGAGGCAGATCGCGGCGGCGCGGAAATCTCGGGCCGACCGGACTGGCTGGCGAGCGCCCTGGAGAAGATCGCTCTGGCCGCCCCGCGCATCGACAACAATGTCGCCGAGCGCAACCCCGCGACGGCCCACATGTTCATCATCAACCCGCTGCACACGCAGAGCGTCGACGGGCTGTTCACCACCCACCCCTCGACCGCCAACCGGATCACGAGGCTGCGCGCCATGGCGATCGAGATGGGCGTGGGCGGCGGCGCGAGCCCATCCGGCGAATATCAGGGCGCCTGGGGCGCGGCCCCCCGTCCGGCGCGCGGCCCGTGGGGCTGAAGCCGCAACACCGCGTTGAAGAGGCGGCGGGCCTGCCGGCCCGCCGTTTCGCATTCTCGCTGGTGACCCGCGTTCTGGATCAGCGCGTGACGCTGGAGGAAGCCGGCGAGGCCCTGTCGGCGGTCGCCGGGCGCATGGAGGCGCGCGACGCCGCCTTCGGACGCGCCATCGCCTATGCCAGCCTGCGCCACAAGGGCGCGCTGGAGGCACTACTGAAGCGTTTCGTCGAGCGCCCCCTGCCCGAACACGGCCTGGCCGCCAGCCGCGTCCTGCTGACCGGGGCGGCCGAGCTGATGGTGCTGAACGCCAGACCGCATGCGGCGGTCGATGGCGCGAACCATCTGGCGCTGGCGGTGCGCGAAGCCAAGCCCTTCAAGGCGCTGGTGAACGCCGTCCTGCGCCGCGTCGCGCAGGAGGGCCCGCCGATCTGGGGGGCGCTGGACCGCCCCCGCCTCAACACGCCCGACTGGCTGTGGCGGCGCTGGAGCGCGGCCTATGGCGAGGATGGCGCGCGCGCCATCGCGATCGCACATGAAAACCCCGCACCGCTGGACCTGACGCCGAAAGACGCCGCCGAGACCGCGATCTGGGCGACGCGGCTTAAGGCGGCGATCCTTGGCGCGGGCTCGCTGCGCATGGCGCGCGGCGCGCCGGTCGAGGCCCTGCCCGGCTATGACGAGGGCGCATGGTGGGTTCAGGACGCCGCAGCGGCCATCCCCGCGCGCGTGCTGCTGGACCTCGCCGGCCCGGCCGCCGGTAAACAGTTGGCCGACCTCTGCGCCGCGCCGGGCGGCAAGACCATGCAGTTGGCGGCCGGCGGCGCGGCGGTGACGGCGGTGGACAGTTCGGGCCCGCGGCTGAGGCGTCTCGCCGAAAACCTGGCCCGGACCGGATTGCGGGCGACGGTCGTCAAAGCCGATGCGCGCACCTGGATCCCCGATGCGCCGCTGGACGGCGTGCTGCTGGATGCCCCGTGCAGCGCCACCGGAACCATACGACGCCATCCCGAGCTGCCCTGGATTCGCGACGACGGCGCGGTGACGCGCCCCGCCGCCGTCAGCGCCGCGTTGCTGGATTCAGCCTTCGCCGCGCTGAAGCCGGGCGGAACTCTGGTGTTCGCGGTGTGCTCGCTGGAGCAAGAGGAAGGCGAAGACCAGATCGCCGGATTTCTGGGCCGCACGCCGGCCGCGACCCCCATCGCATTGGACCCAGCCGCCTACGGACTGCCGGCCGCCGCCGGTTCCGCGTCAGGGCTGCGCATCCTGCCCTCGATGCTGGGGGAACTCGGCGGCGTGGACGGATTTTTCGTCGCAGCCCTGCGCCGGGCGCAATGATGGACGCCCCGTTCAGCGGGGGTTAATTTGCCGGGGCGCAGGGGGACACTGCGAACAGGTTTACTGGACGAAGGGATAGTTCCATGAAGATCATGACTCTCGGGCTGCGCGCCGCGCTGGTGATCGCGCTGGCCGGCACGGTCGGCGCTTGTGCGTCGGCGCAGATGGGCTCGAACACCGTGTCGCGCGGCGACGTAGGCCGGATCGACCGGGCGGTTACGGGCACCATCATCGACGCCCGCCAGGTCACCATCGGCGGCACCAAGTCGGGCACCGGCGCGGTGGTCGGCGGCGCGATCGGCGCGGCTGCGGGCTCGCAGGTCGGCGGCGGACGCGATGACCGGATTCTGGCCGGCATCGTCGGCGCAACGGTGGGCGCGCTGATCGGCGATGCGGTCGAGGAAGGCGCCACCCAGCAGCCGGGCATCGAATACGCCATCCGGCTCGACAGCGGCGAGGTGATCTACGTCGTCCAGCCGGCCGACTACATCATCCGCAACGGCACGCGCGTCGACGTCGTCTATGGCGGCAACCGCGCCCGCGTGGTGCCGCACCGCTAAACCCGGATACGGGTCTGAGGATCGCGGCCGGAGGGGAACCTCCGGCCGCTTTTCTTTGTTTTCCTTTGAGCGCGCCGCGAGACGCATGATAGGCAGGCGCATGGCTGCTTCGCCCAAAATCGCGCCCTCCATCCTGTCGGCCGACTTCGCACGTCTGGGCGATGAGATCCGCGCGATCGACAAGGCGGGCGCGGATTACGTGCATATCGACGTGATGGACGGGCATTTCGTGCGCAACATCACCATCGGCCCGGCCGTGGTGGCGGCGCTGCGTCCGCACACGAAGCTGCCCTTCGACGTGCATCTGATGATCTCGCCGGTCGACCCTTACGTCGCCGCCTTCGCCGAGGCGGGGGCCGACATCATCACCGTGCACCCCGAGGCCGGCCCGCACGTGCACCGCACGCTGCAGCTGATCCGCAGCCTCGGCAAAAAGGCCGGCGTCGTGCTGAACCCCGGAACGCCGGTGGAGACGCTGGACAATCTGATGGACCTCGCCGATCTCATCCTGGTG
>CAZBPO010000342.1:0-561 GCA_964493795.1 uncultured Flavobacteriaceae bacterium | reverse complement strand
CTCGGGGCGGGCGATCGAGCTTGAGGTCGATGGCGGGGTGAACCCTGAAACGGCGCGCCAGTGCGTCGCCGCCGGAGCGAATGTTCTTGTGGCCGGATCGGCCGTTTTCAAGGGCGGAGAAACCGCCTATGCGGGCAATATCGGAGCGCTTCGCGGCTGACGCTGCGCCAGCTGCGCCGAACTCGCCGCGCGTTCCCTATCCCGGGCTCGCGGCGGCGTTGGCGCGCGACGCCGCCGCGCGCGTGAAGGCGGCGGTTCAGGCGAAATTCCATGCCGGCGCGCTGGCCCGGCTCGGCCTCGGCGGCCCGTTGCCCGCCCATCTGGCGATGACGCCGGACGCGCTGGCGCCGGCGACCCTGGAAGGGGCTCAGGACATCCTGCGCGGCGTCTTCACGCTGGGGGCCGGTCAGCTGACCGTGCGCGGGCGATCGCCGTTCGACGCCGAAGCCGGCGAGGCCGTGCGCGCCGAGCTGCACCGTTTCGAATGGCTGGCCCATCTTGAGAAAGCCGGCGGACGCACGGCCGAGGGCGTGGCGCGAGCGCTGACCGAAGACTGGCTGG
>CAZBPO010000341.1:280-3358 GCA_964493795.1 uncultured Flavobacteriaceae bacterium | reverse complement strand
CGAAGGCGCAGGGCCAGAACAGCAGCCAGAATCCGATCGGCCGGTCGAACCGCGCAAGCCTGAGATAAGGCTGCACGCCGCCCGGCGTCCGATCCACCCAGCTTCGCTTCACGGAGTCGGCGGGTTTTGCGCGGCGTGTCATGCGATCTCCAGAATCCGCCGCCGGAACGTGTCGCGGCGGATGATCGTCAGCATCCCGGCCATCAGTTCCCCCAGTTCTTCCATCGCCGCCGCAACGCGCGCGGCCTGTTGGTCGCGTGACATCCCTTCGACCTCGATCACCACAAGCCCGGCCGGCTTCGCAGGGGCGTGGATCGCCGTCCAGGGCATGCCACGGTCCTCGGTGACGAGTATCGAGCCTTGCGCTGCGGCCAGCGCCACGACTGCGGAGTCGGGTGCACCGGGCGAGAGCGCTGCGACGCGGGCGATCTCGAATTTCGGCTCAAGCGCGCGCGCGATATGGCCCTTGACGGACTCATCGATCAGCAGGCGCACGATCTATTCGGCCGCGACAAGCCGTTCGTCACGCAGAAATGCGGACGCGTAGGCCAGCGCCGCGCGGATATCTTCCAGCGACAGCGTCGGATAGTCCTCAAGAACCTGGGCCTCGGTCGAGCCCGTCGCCAGATCGTTGAGGATCGTGGCGACCGGAATGCGCGTGCCCGCGATGACCGGCTGCCCGGACATGATGAGGGGGTCGCGCTTGATTCTCTCGTGAGCCATTGTCAGTCACTCCTGACGCACAAATTAACACGATCAGGCCCGGTTTGCAGCCATGACGACCAAGGATCCCGAAGACGACCTGACCGAACCCGGCGGCAAGGTGCGATTGTTCGTGGACCGGCCCATCTCGGCCGGCGAGCGGCTCGATCTGGATGAGGGTCAGGCCCATTATCTGCGCCATGTCATGCGCGCCAGATCGGGCGCGGCGGTTCAGCTGTTCAACGGCCGTGACGGCGAATGGCGCGCCGTGCTCGACCTGTCGGCCAAGCGCGGCGCGGCGGCGACGCCCCAGCGCCAGACCCGCACCCAGAATGCGCCAGACGATCTGTGGCTCTGCTTCGCGCCGATCAAGAAAACCGCAGCCGAATTCGTAGCCCAGAAGGCGACCGAACTGGGGGTGAGCGAATTGCGGCCGGTCGTCACCCGGCGCACCATCGTCGCCCGCGTCAATGTCGAACGCATGCACGCCAACGCGGTCGAGGCCGCCGAACAATCCGACAGGCTCGATGTGCCGGTCTGCCGCGCGCCGCAGGCCCTGACCGCGCTGCTCGCCGCCTGGCCGGCGGGTCGCGCGCTGGTTTTCTGCGACGAAGGCGGCGCGCCGCCGATGATCGAGGCGCTCGCCGGGCGCGATCTTGCCCGGGCCGCGATCCTGTCGGGGCCGGAGGGCGGCTTTGCGCCCGAGGAGCGCGAGGCGATCCGCGCTGTGCCGCAATGCGTGCCGGTCTCGCTGGGGCCGCGCATTCTCCGCGCCGATACCGCTGCGCTGGCGGCGCTGGCGGTGCTTCAGGCGGCGCGCGGGCGTTAGGCTATTCGCCGCACAGCTCGGCCGTCGATGGCGGATCGTCGCCGAACGGGCCGACTTCCTTGCCGGCCGGGTCGAACAGCCAGAACCAGTCATAGCTGCCGCCCTGCACGAAATAGCGGTGCTGCGCCGCCACGACATGATCGCGATACGGGCTGGCGGCGCAGGTGACGACCCACAGCGAGTTGCCCGGCGCGAAGAAAATGTCAGCGCCGCTTTTCAGATCGACGAAGCGGATCGCGTTCGAAGTCGTCCAGGCAGGCGCCTCGTAGTAGAGCCGCCCGCCATCGGTATCGAACTGCTTGTTGAGGAAGCCGCAGACGATGTCGCGCATGTCCTCGGCGTCGTGCGCCTGCACCAGCCGCTTCGCGCCGCCGCCGTCGATGCCGATCAGCCATAGCTCAGTCTGCCAGACCTGCCCCTCGCCGGAGGAACACGCGCTCAAAGCCGGCGCGGCGTGGACCGACCTGGTGAAGACGACGCGCGACCCTTCGGGCGACAGCACCGGCTCGCTGTCGCGCCCTTCCTCGGTCAATTGATGGCGCGTGCCCGCGTCGTCGGTGAAGAAGATATTGCCATGATCCGCCGAGACGCTGGCGGCGGAGGCGACGCCAGCCATCAGGGCGGCGAGAATGGGCAGGGCGGTCGATCTCATGCCCTTAAGGTAACCCGCCGAATACGGCGAAACTGGCGCAATTGGCCGCAGGGCGCGAGATCGCCTCTTGCGCTGGCCGCCGGGCTTCGCCACATCGGGTGAACGCGGAACGGGCCGTTCAGTGTTCGGACGCGGCCGGGCGTTGGGGGAGTTCACATGTCGGTACCGCAACAGGGCGGCGGCCTGATCGAGAGCCGCGACGAGCTCGCGGCTTTTCTGGAATCCGGGGCCAAGCCCCGGGCCGACTGGCGCATCGGCACCGAGCACGAGAAATTCGGCTTCCGCCTCCAGGGTCATGCCTCGCCGGCCTATGACGGGCCAGACGGCATCCGCGCCTTGCTTGAGGGCATGCAGCGTTTCGGCTGGGAAGGCGTGCACGAGGGCGAGACGCTGATCGGGCTCAAGCTGGACGGCGGCGCGATCAGCCTTGAACCCGGCGGCCAGTTCGAGCTGTCCGGCGCGCCGCTGGAGACGATCCACGAAACCTGCGCCGAGGTGAACCTGCATCTCGATCAGGTGCGCGAGGTCGCGACCGAACTTGGCCTCGGCTTTCTCGGCCTCGGCTTCCAACCGACCGCGACGCGCGCCGAAACACCGGTGATGCCCAAGGGCCGCTACAACATCATGCGCGCCTATATGCCCAAGGTCGGCGGCTATGGGCTGGATATGATGCTGCGCACCTGCACGGTGCAGGTGAATCTCGATTTCGCCGACGAAGCCGACATGGCCAAAAAGCTGCGCGTCGCCTTCGCGCTGCAGCCCGTGGCGACCGCGCTGTTCGCCAACTCGCCGTTCCGCGAGGGGCGGCCCAACGGCTTCCTGAGCTATCGCTCGCAGATATGGACCGACACCGACAATGCGCGCAGCGGCATGCTGCCCTTCGTGTTCGAGGACG
>CAZBPO010000341.1:0-270 GCA_964493795.1 uncultured Flavobacteriaceae bacterium | reverse complement strand
TACGTCGACTACGCGCTCGATGTGCCGATGTATTTCGTCTATCGCGACGGCAAATATATCGACGCCAGCGGCCAGTCTTTCCGCGACTTCCTGAACGGCCGCCTGCCGGCCCTGCCGGGCGAGAAGCCGACTTTGTCGGACTGGGCCGACCACCTGACCACGATCTTCCCGGAAGTGCGGCTGAAGAAATACATCGAAATGCGCGGCGCGGATGGCGGCCCGTGGAAATCGCTCTGTGCGCTGCCGGCGCTGTGGGTGGGGCTGCTCTAC
>CAZBPO010000340.1:2744-3360 GCA_964493795.1 uncultured Flavobacteriaceae bacterium | reverse complement strand
TGCCGAGCAGGTACTGGCCCTCATAGACCGCGTTGGCGCGGAACATCGGGAAGACATAGTCGCGGCAGAACTCGTCGCGCACATCCTCGATGAAGATGTTCTCGGGCTTGATGCCGAGCAGCAGCGCCTTCTCCCGCGCCGGCTCAAGCTCGCCGCCCTGGCCGAGATCGGCCGTGAAGGTGATGACCTCGCAGCCATACTCGGTCTGCAGCCATTTCAGGATGACCGACGTGTCGAGGCCGCCGGAATAGGCGAGGACGACTTTCTTGGGTTTGGCGGCCATATCGGGTTCCGGTGATTTAAGAAGCGCGGCGCTTCCTAGCCCCCGGAACGGCGGGCCGCAACCTAGCGCGTGCGCAGCCAGCCGGTGATCGAGAGGCGGTCGGTGCCCGCCATGGGGTTCACGTAGGACACGTGGTGAAGCTGGGGCACCCGGAAGAGGTTCAGGGCGTTCCAGGCGGGCGTATAGCCCTCGGCGATATGGCCGTCGGCGTCGATGAAGTTCAGCAACCCGCCCCAATCCGCCTTCCAGCTGGGCGTGAGGTTGAGGACGAAGGCGGCGCGGCGGCTTTTGACGTCGTTCCTGTCGTCGTGGGCGGTGAGGAAATGGCCGGCG
>CAZBPO010000340.1:0-2734 GCA_964493795.1 uncultured Flavobacteriaceae bacterium | reverse complement strand
GGTAGCGTGTGGCCTGGGCGTCGGTCAGCACGATTTCGTCATCGCCGGTGACGTGACGGGCGAATTGAAGAAAGCGGGGGCTGTTCAGGAACCGCGTAATGTCGCGGAACAGGAGATGTTCGCCCGGATAGTCTTCGCCGTCTTCGGAAAGCCGGACGGACTCGAAGATGTACTGGAACCCGTCGCGCCCGTTCGTCGCCGCGATCTCGGCGAGTTTGCGCTCGAAGTCGGGGCCGCCTTCCGCGCGGGCAACCGGCGAAAAGTCGTAGGTTTTGTCGCCCGAATTCACGACCAGCGCGTATCCGGCGTGATCGCGCAGCGCCTCGTGAAGTTCCATGGCCGCGTCCGGTTCGAGAGCGGCGGGAATGTGTACGCGTCCGGTGCGGCTGAAAACCGAAGCGCATTCGGCTTCCAGAGCTTCGCAATTCAACTGGAAACGGTTTTCCGCCCCGGCCGGTTCGGGCTTGTCGAAACCGGAGGTGGGGCGCACATATACGGACACAGGAACTCGACAAATGGCTGACAGCCAAAAATTCGCAGTCGCGATCCATATGCTGATGATCCTCGCCGCGCGGAAGACGGGCGGCGTGCACAATGCCGTGACTTCGGCGGAGATGGCCAAAAGCGTGAACGCCAACCCCGTCGTCCTGCGCCGGGTGATCTCGGCTTTGGCCCAGGCCGGCATCCTGGCGACCCGTGCGGGCGCCCATGGCGGCGTGTGGCTGGCTCATGCGCCCGAAAAGATCGCTCTGGACGGCGTGCGGCAGGCGGTGGACGGCGCGCCGGTGGTCTGTCCCCGGGCGAACGTCAACAATGACTGCCCGGTGGCGGTGGCGGCGTTGGACGTCCTTGACGGTGTTGCGAAGCGGGTGGACGGCGCGGTGCGGGCGTCGCTGGCTCAGCTGACGTTGAGCGATCTGGTCAGACAGCTTCCGGCGGAACCCGACGCTCCGGTGACGGCGCTGGCCTGACGTCATGTCAGCGATTGCCGGCGGGCTGTGCGCGGTCGCGCATCCATTTCGACAGCACGAACTTGTCGGATGAGCGGGGGGCGGTTCCCTCGTGCAGTGAACGCGGATCGACCGCCCCGGCGGCGTCGACATTGCTCCACATCAGCGCATCGCCGCGCTTGCCCCTGAAGCGCCATCCGACGCGGCCGAACACGGTCTCGCCGCCTTCATAGCCTTCGTTGAGATAGACGATCAGCGTCTTGATGCGCTGGCCGTTGGCCGCGAGGTCTTGCGCCAGGCCCGGGTCTTCCGGGCTGATCCAGTCGCAATGCGCGCCGAAGACCTGGCCGGGCGTGTAGTGCAGGAGGGCCGGATTTTCGCCATTCTCCGCAGGTTCGCCGAGCGCGCGCGCCATGAGTTCATCAAGGCTCTGGATGAAGGCGTCGGTCTCGACGAGGCCCAGCGCGGCGGCCGAGTTGGTGCGGATGTCGAGGGTCTGCGCGCCGGCGACCCTGCCGCGCTTGAGATAGGGCGCGCCGCGCGAAACGACGTAGTCGCACTCCTCGGGCGTAAAGAGACGGTTGAGCGTGGCGATGCGCGGCGCGCTCTGGCGCGCGACGGCCTGCGGCAGCGCGCGCTCATGCGGCCAGCGTATAGCCTCGGCGATGCGCGGGAAGCTGACGGGCGTGAGCTCGAAGACCGGGGAGGAAATCTCGCCCGCTGGCGCGCGCTGGCTGCGCAGGATTTTGAGGGCGTTGGGCTCGCCGCCGCGCGCTGCCAGCGCAAGACGGGCGAGCGCCTGAGCGTCGTGACCGCCGCGCTCGAGCAGCAGGCGGCCGGCGACATAAAGCGCAGTGGAAAAGCCTTTGCCCGCAGCGCGGTCGGCGAGCGCCAGCCTCGTCTCATGCCATTTGCGCTCGGCCGGCAGCATGAGCGCGACCTGAAGCAGGGCGCGCGGATCGTGCGCCTCCGCCGCCTCAAGCAGCAGGGTCCGGGCCGCGTCCCAGTCGCGTGGGCCAAGAGCGGACGAGACGAGGATGGTCGCGAGCAGCGTCTTGGCGGCTGGCTCGCCCGCCTCGGCCGCGGTGCGCACGATGGCCGCGCCTGCTGCGACGTCCTTGGGGCCGCGATAGCCGATCAGCTTCCAGACGCCCGTCTGGAAGAGGGCTCCCTGGTGGCCTGCGGCGGCGGCCTCGACGATCCAGTGTTCGGCCTCGCTGCGTTTGCCGGCGCGGCTGGCGGCGCGCGCCAGCTCCATGCGGGCTTCGCCGTCACCGGCGCGGGCGCGCTCAGTCAGCTCCGCGCTCATCCCGGCATACGCTGGAGTTCGGCCGAGCGCATTTCGGCGAAGCGGGCCGAGGCGCGTTCCTTGACGCTCTCGCTTTTGAGCTGACCGCAGGCGGCCATGATGTCGCGGCCGCGCGGCGTGCGGATGGGCGAGGCGTAGCCGGCGGCGTTCACGACATCGGCGAATTTCTCGATCTGCGCCCAGTCCGAGCATTCATAGGGCGCGCCCGGCCAGGCGTTGAACGGGATGAGGTTGATCTTGGCGGGAATGCCCGCGAGCTTCTTCACCAGCAGCTTGGCGTCGGCGACGCTGTCGTTCACGTCTTTCAGCATCACGTACTCGAAGGTGATGCGGCGGGCGTTGGAGACGCCGGGATAGGCGCGGCACGCGGCCAGAAGCTCGTCGATCTTGTACTTCTTGTTCAGCGGCACGATCACGTCGCGGACGTCGTCGCGGGCGGCGTGCAGCGAGACGGCCAGCATCGAGCCGATCTCGG
>CAZBPO010000339.1:3043-3385 GCA_964493795.1 uncultured Flavobacteriaceae bacterium | reverse complement strand
CGCGGGCGTTCGACCTTCATGGTCGAGATGGTCGAAACGGCCGCGCGCCAGATCGTCGGCCGCGCCGACCCGGCTGAAGATGCGGTCGGCGACGCCGATCTCCGCCCGCGCGGCCGGCACGAAGGCCCCCATCTGGGCGAGGATGGCGATCAGCGCGTTCTGGCGCAGGAAGGTCGATTTACCCGCCATGTTGGGGCCGGTCACCAGCCACAGCCGGCCCTTGGATCTTGGGCCCAGATCACAGTCGTTCGGCACGAAGGAACCGGTATTGGCGGCCACAAGCGCCGCTTCCACCACCGGATGACGCCCGCGCTGGATATCGAAAGAAAGGCCGCCATCGAT
>CAZBPO010000339.1:0-3033 GCA_964493795.1 uncultured Flavobacteriaceae bacterium | reverse complement strand
CAGCCACAGCCGCCCGCGCGCCGCGCCCGACAGGTCGCAGTCATTGGGCGTAAAGCTCTGGCCCGCGCGCTTCAGGGCGGCCTCGACGACAGGGTGCCGGCCGCCCTCGATGCGGAAGGCCGGGCTGTCGTCGACATGCGGCCGGATCCAGCCTTCGCGGGCGGCGAGTTCGGCGAGGCCCGCATGCACGTCCAGCGTCGCCAGCGCGGCGGCGAGGCGGGCGATCTGGTCGCCCCGCGCCTTCGCGCCTTCGACCATCTCGTCGAACAGCTTCAGCTCGATCTCCAGCGCCCGCGCCCCGGCCTCGAGAATGCGCGTCGCCAGCGACGACAGCTCGGCGGTGGTGAAGCGTGCGGCGTTGGGCAGGGTCTGGCGGTGGATGAAGCGCGTCTTCATCGCCTCGGTCAGCAGCTTGGGCGCGTGCGCCGCGCTGACCTCGACGTGATAGCCGACCACATTGTTGTGCCGGATCTTCAGCGTCGCGATGCCCGTCTCGGTCTTGAGGTCGGCCTCCATCGCGGCGATCACCCGCCTTGCGTCGTCGCGCAGGCTGCGCGCGGCGTCGAGGCCGCCATCCGCGTCAGGGGCGATGAAGCCGCCGTCGCGCGCCTGCAGCGGCAAGGCCTCGCCCAGCTGCGCCGAAAGCTGCGCGGCGTAGCCGGCCGTCGCCGCGGCTCCGTCGGTCAACGCGGCCGCCAGCGCCGTCAGCTCGCCGGCCGTGGCGGCGCCGTTCAGCCGTGCGGCCAGCGCAGCGGCCGCCGTCAGCCCGTCGCGCAGGCTGGCCAGATCTCGCGGGCCGCCCCGTCCCAGCGTCAGGCGCGACAGCGCGCGCGCCATGTCCGGCGCGGCGCGCAGGCCCGCCCGCAGCGCGCCCCGCAGATCGCGCTCGTCCACCAGCGCCGCGACCGCGTCGAGCCGCCCGGCGATGAGCTGAGGATCGGTCGACGGGCTCGCCAGCCGGTCGGCCAGCGCCCGCGCTCCGGCCGCCGTGACGGTGCGGTCGATGGCCGCCAGCAGCGAGCCTTCGCGCTCGCCGGCCAGGGTCTGCGACAGCTCAAGATTGCGCCGCGTCGCCGGATCGATCTGGACGATGCCGCCGCCGGCCGCCAGGTTCAGTGGGCTGAGGCGCGGGGCGCGGCCTTTCTGCGTCACCTCGATATAGTCGGCGACCGCGCCGGCGGCGGCCCGTTCGGCGCGTCCGAACGCACCGAACGCATCCAGCGTGGCGACGCCGTAGAGCCGCTTCAGCGCCGCCTCGCCATTGGCGCTGTCGAACCGCGCGGCGGCCAGCGCGGTGACGCGGCGGCCAAGCTCGGCGACCGCCGGCTCGGCGGCCAGCGCATCGCTGACCAGCAGTTCCGCCGGGTCGATCCTGGCCAGCGCCGCGCCGATTTCGGCCGGCGCAACCCGCGTCACCGCGAACGCGCCGTCGGTCAGGTCGGCATAGGCCAGCGCCAGCTCGCCCCCGGCTTTGGCCAGCGCCGCAAGATAGTTGCGGCTGCGGGCGTCCAGCAGCGCATCCTCGGTCAGCGTGCCGGGGGTGACCAGGCGCACCACATCGCGCGCCACCACCGATTTCCCACCGCGCTTTTTCGCTTCCGCCGGGTCTTCGGTCTGCTCGCAGACCGCGACCCTGAAGCCCTTGCGGATCAGCTTTTCAAGGTAAGGCTCGGCTCCGGCGGCGGGCACGCCGCACATCGGAATGTCCTGCCCCAGATGCTGCCCGCGCTTGGTCAACGCGATGTCCAGCGCCGCCGAGGCCGCCACCGCGTCCTCGAAGAAAAGCTCGTAGAAATCGCCCATGCGATAGAACAGCAGCGCGTCGGGATAGCCCTCTTTCAGGCCCAGATACTGGGCCATCATCGGGGTTACCTTGGCGTCGGCCGGGGCAGGGGGCGTCAGGTCGTTCACACGGCTGTCTTAGCCGCGCGAGCGCGCTCCGTCACGCGCCCCAGTTCCGTTATGGCCGAGCGCGGCTGGCGTCAGCCACCGGCAGGAACGCCACCGACCAGCTTTCCGTCGGGGATCAGCCAGTTCTGGCCGGCCGATCCGTCGCATGGAGCCATGAAGGCGTTGCCACCCAGCACCGAGTCCTCGGCGACCCGGTTGCCTTCCAGGCACATCTCGCCGCCGGCCCCTTTGGACTTCAGCTTGAAGGTGCCGTTGCCGTTGTCGATCGCCATCCACGTCATGTTGTCGATGTTGCTGGAGTTGCCGGCCTCGACGCAGCCCTTGGTGATCGCCGCGCCACCGGCTTCGCTTGCCGCGTCCAGTCCGTTCCCGCTCAGCAGGCAGGCCGTCCGCAAGCCGTGCAGCAGCCAGAAACTATTGTCTTCATCCAGCGAGCGCACGGCGACCCATTTCTGCCCGATCTGGCCGGAGCAATCCTGCATGGAGGCGGTCGCACCGGGCCCCCAGCCGCTCGCCGCCAGGCATTTGCCCTGCGGGGCGAGAAACTCGTTCTGCAGCGTGAACGGGCGTTCGTTCGCCGCAGCCGTAAGGCTCAAGGCGCAGGTGAAAGCGGCGGTGAGACACAAAGCCCCGAACTTGTTCAGCAACTGAATTCCCCCTCTCGGAGATTGAAGCATTCCAACGAATGCCGTTCTTCACGCTGCCGGGTTCGGCAGGCCCCTTAAAGAACGGCCGCGATCGCTACGGGCCTTGTGATGAACGCGTTCTGAACGGCGGGCCCGGCGTCGCCCGGACATGATATTCTGTCATGGGCGTTTATAACGAAACTTCCGTTGCCGAGCCCCCATCCATCAGGCAAAAGCCCGGCCATGTCGAAACGCCGCCCCTTCACCGACCAGGACGCCCTGGATTTCCACAAGCTCGGCAAGCCCGGGAAGCTCGAAATCATCGCCTCAAAGCCGATGACCACCCAGCGCGACCTCAGCCTCGCCTACTCGCCGGGCGTCGCCGTGCCGGTCAGGGCCATCGCCGACGATCCCTCGACCGCGTATGACTATACCTCCAAGGGCAATCTGGTGGCCGTCATCTCGAATGGCACCGCGATCCTGGGGCTTGGCGATC
>CAZBPO010000338.1:0-3429 GCA_964493795.1 uncultured Flavobacteriaceae bacterium | reverse complement strand
GGGGGGGGGGGGGGGGCTGGCGGCGGAACGCGAGGCTCCCTCGCCACAGCCTGCACGGCGGTCCCGCCTGATGGGCCGCGTCGCCGCCTTCTTCCGGCTGGTGCGCGCCGCGCGTGTCTTCGCGCGGCACGAGGTGCTGCTGCCGCCCGAGCTGCGCGAGATGGCCCCCTTTCCAGCGCGTTTCGCGGCGGGCGCGCTGAAGCTCACCACCTTCTCGCGCGCCTCGAAGGGGCTGACGACCGGCCAGCGTTTCGCCGCCGCCCTGGGCGATCTTGGGCCTTCCTACGTCAAGCTCGGCCAGTTCCTGGCCACGCGGCCCGACATCGTCGGCAAGCAGCTGGCCAAAGACCTGACCAGCCTGCAGGACCGCATGCCGCCCTTCGCCATGGACAAGGCGAAGGCCCAGATCGCCGAGGAGCTGGGGCAGGGCGTCGACCAGCTGTTCTCAGAATTCAGCGCGCCGGTCGCCGCCGCCTCGATCGCCCAGGTCCATCGCGCCCGGCTGAAGACGGGCGGCGGCGAGGTCGCGGTCAAGGTGCTGCGGCCCGAGATCGAAACGCGCTTCCGGCGCGACCTTGAATCCTTCTATCTCGCCGCCCGCATGGCCGAACGGCATCTGCCTTCGACCCGCCGGCTGCGCCCGCTTGCCTTCGTCGACACGCTGGCCGCCAGCGTAAAGGAGGAGATGGACCTCCGCATGGAGGCCAGCGCCGCCGCCGAACTGGCCGAGCTGACCAAGGCCGACGCCGGCTTCCGCGTGCCGCGTATCGAGTGGGAGCTGACCGCCAAGCGCGTCCTCACCTCCGACTGGATCGACGCCATTCCCATGCGCGATCCTGAGGCGTTGCGGGCGGCCGGGCACGATCCGGCCAGGCTGGCCACAGACCTCATCCGCCACTTTCTCACCCAGGCCCTGCGCGACGGTTTTTTCCACGCCGACATGCATCAGGGAAACCTGTTCGTCGACGCCAAGGGCAACATCGTCGCCGTCGATTTCGGCATCATGGGCCGGCTCGATCCGGTGATGCGCCGCTTCATGGCCGACGTGCTCTACGGCTTCCTCCAGCGCGACTACCGCGCCATCGCCGAGGCGCATTTCGCGGTGGGCATCGTCGCGCCGGACCGGTCGGTCGACGCCTTCGCGCAGGCCCTGCGCAGCGTCGGCGAGCGGGTCTTCGGCCGCCCGGCCAGCGAAATCTCGACCGCCCGGCTGCTTCAGCAGCTGTTCGAGATCACCGACATGTTCGGCATGCAGATGCAGCCCCAGCTCGTCTGGCTGCAGAAGACCATGGTGGTGGTCGAGGGCGTCGCCCGCGACCTCGATCCGGCGCATAATATCTGGGAATCCTCACGCCCTGTCGTGGAGCGCTGGATGCGCGAGACGCTTTCGCCCGAACACCGCATCCGCGAGGCCGCCTCGGGCCTTGGCGAGTTCGGCCGCGAGATGCGCGGCATCGTCCAGTCGGCGGCGCAGGCGGCGCAGCATCTGGTGCAGTCGGGCATCCGCCTGCACCCGGAAAGCGCGGCGCGCATCGCCGAAGAGGAAACCCGGCGCACCGCTCATGTGCGATGGGCGATCTGGATCGGCGCGCTTGCGCTCGTCGTGATTGCGGTCAGGATGTTCATATGAACACGGTCCTGATCCTTGGCGGGGCCGGGGCGATCGGACGCCGGGCGATCGCCGCCTCGCTCGCCTGTTCGGCCGCCAGCCACGTCATCGTCGCGGATATCTCGCTGGAGGCCGCCGAGAAGGCCGCCGCCGCCCATCCCGGCCGCGCCGAGGCGCTTCAGCTCGACGTTTTCGACGAACCGGCCCTGCGCGCCGCCATCGCCCGCGCCGACGCGGTGCTGAACTGCGCCGGCCCGTTCTTCCGCACCAGCCTGCCCTGCCTGAAGGCGGCAATCGCCGAGAAGCGCATCTATCTCGATGTCTGCGACGGCTGGGACACCACCGCCGAGGCGTTGCGGCTGAGCCCTCAGGCCGAGGCGGCCGGCGTCGCCGCGGTGATCGGCCTCGGCGCCGCGCCCGGCATCTCCAATCTTCTCGCCCGCATCGCCGCCGCCGAGCTCGACCGCTGCGACGAGATCGTCACCGGCGCGAACATGGATCCCGATCCGCTGCCCGGCGCGCCCGTCTCGCGCGCGCCGACCCGCGCCGTGCACTGGGCGCGTCAGCTGGGACGCGAGATCGACGCCTGGCGCGGCGGCGCGCTGTCGCGGGTGAAGCCGCTTCAGACCATCCGGCTCGACATGCCCTATTGGGGCCAGCGCGTTTTTCACACGATCGGCCATCCCGAACCGCTGACGCTGCCCGCCTCGGTGCAGGGCCTGAAAGACGCATCGCATGTGATCGTGCTGTCGCGCCGCGAGGCGCTGCTGGCCGAGGCGCTGCTGGCGCGGGTCGCGGCGGGCGCGTTGACGCCCGAAGCGGCCACCCTGACCGCGCTCGACCCCGACAAGCGCCCGCTGGGCCTCAAGCTGAGCGTCGCGCTGTCGCGCCGGCTGGCGGGCGGCTTCAAGGGCCAGCTGCCGGCCATCTTCGCCTATGCCGAGGGCCGCCGCGACGGCCGGGCGCGCCGGGTGGTCGCCTCGATCACCCGCCTGCCGCCCGGCGGCGCGGCCGGGGCCGCCGCCACCGCGCTCGCCATCGGCATGAAGATGGCGCTGACCCACCGTCTCGACCGGCGCGGCGTCTGCGCGCCCGAGGCGATCCTCGATCCGCACATCTTCTTTGAAGAAATGTCCAACCCCGCCACGCCGCGCGGCACCGCGCCGGGTCCGCTGATCCGCATCGAAACGGCCGAGGGCGCATGAGCGCGAAGCGGGTGCTGCTGATCGTGGGTGGCGGCATCGCCGCCTACAAATCGCTCGAACTGGTGCGGCTGCTCGCGAAAAGCGGCATCGCCACCACCGCGATCCTGACCAAGGCGGGGGCTGAATTCGTCACCCCGCTCAGCCTGGCCGCGCTGACCGGCGACAAGGTCTATCAGGACCTCTTCAGCCTGACCGACGAAAGCGAGATGGGCCATATCGAGCTGTCGCGGGTCGCCGATCTCATCGTCGTCGCGCCGGCCACGGCCGATCTGATGGCGAAAGCCGCGAGCGGCCTCGCCGGCGATCTGGCGACCACCGCGCTGCTGGCCACCGACACGCCGGTGCTGATGGCCCCGGCGATGAATGTCCGCATGTGGGGCCACCCCGCGACCCAGCGCAATCTCGCCACACTGAAAGCGGACGGCGTCGCCTTTGTCGGCCCGAACGAAGGCGACATGGCCTGCGGCGAATACGGGCCCGGCCGCATGGCCGAACCCGGCGAGATCGCCGCCGCCATCCGCCGCCAGCTGGGCGCGCTCGACGCCGCGCGGCCGCTTTCCGGCCGGTCGGCGATCGTCACCTCAGGCCCCACGCACGAAGCCATCGACCCGGTGC
>CAZBPO010000337.1:0-3449 GCA_964493795.1 uncultured Flavobacteriaceae bacterium | reverse complement strand
CATCCACATCGCCGCTTCCATGATCTGGATGCAATGAATGTGGATTCGCCCTAGGGTATTCGTTTGTCAGTTTTGGCGAGGGGCGGCGAATTGAACGTCGATTTTCAGGGGGGCAGGCGGCCGGCGGAATTGAACGTCAGTTTTTGAGGTGCCCCAGGGCGGCGGCGAGGGCCGGGAGCGGATAGGCGGGAGATTTCAGCTGGGCACGCACGCCGTTGGCGAGGAGCGGCTGACCCTTAATCAGCGGGTTAAGCGCCGTCAGGCGAATGGATAAGACAGAATTCCTGTCCATTCCCGTTCTGAGTTCGCCGATCTCGGTTCCGTCCGGGCCCGTCAGGCGTGTGCCGGGCGGGGGGAGGTCGCCCTCGAACACGACGGGGGCGAGGCGGCGGCGGGGGGCGGCCTTGTGCTTCATGCGGGCGGTGACCTCCTGGCCCACATAGCAGCCCTTCTTGAAGTCGAGACCGTGGAGTTCTTCCAGATTGGCGTCGAGGGCGAACTGGCCCTCGGTGTCGGCGCTGTCGGGCACGCCGAGGGCGAGGCGGTGGCGGTGCCAGGCGGCGAGGGCGTCGTCGTCTGCATCCTGCGGCGGGGCGTCTATCGGGGCGATCCAGCGATGGCCGAGGGCGGGGAGGCGGGGGTCGGGTGCGTCCTTCGAGACGGGCGCTTGCGCGCCCTCCTCAGGATGAGGAAGAGGGGTGGCAGGCCAGGCGGCATAGACGGCGTGGGTGGGGCTTAGGTCTTCGAGGCCGATTTTGGCGCGGAGGCGGTAGAGTTTGAGCCGCTTCAGCAGGTCTGCGGCGTGTGTGGCGGGGACGTCGAGCCAGAGGCCGTCCGGCGCGGCGTGGACGATGAAGTCGCTGACGATCTTGCCCTGCGGAGTCAGCAACGCGGCGTAAGTGCTTGAGCCAGGATTCACTTTCGTCACGTCGTTGGTGACGAGGCCCTGGAGAAAGGGGGCGGCTTCCGGGCCGGTGACGGCGAGGACGGCGCGGTCGGTGAGGCGGGCGAGCGGCATGTCGTCTTAAGTGGTCCGGGGCGCTTTGAAGGGCAAGGGGCGGTGCCTATAAGCCTGTGATGCCGGTGCGTGCTTCGAGGCGCGCCGGGGGCGCGCATCTCAGCATGACGACAGGGTTGGAATGGCCGAAATCTTCGATCTTGTGATCCGTGGCGGGCAGGTGATGACGCCGGGCGGGCTGGTGAGCGCGGATGTCGGGGTGCGCGGCGGCAAGGTCGCAGCCCTTGGGTCGTTCGCGGCCAGCCAGGGCGGGCAGTCGATCGAGGCCGCGGGGCTGCATGTGTTGCCCGGGGTGATCGACGCGCATGTGCATTTTCGTGAGCCGGGGCTGACGGCGAAAGAGGATTTCGAGACGGGCTCGCGCGCCGCCGTGCTGGGCGGGGTGACTTCGGTGTTCGAGATGCCGAACTCGAACCCGGCGACCGTGACGGCCGACCTGCTGCTGGACAAGCTGAAGCGGGCCGCCGGGCGCATGCGCTGTGACTATGCCTTTTACATCGGCGGGTCGGCGGAGAATGCCGGGATGCTGGGGGATCTGGAGCGGCTGCCGGGCTGTGCGGGCGTGAAGATCTTCATGGGGGCCTCGACCGGGTCTCTGCTGCTGGCGGACGAGGAGGGCCTGGCCCGCGCGCTGGCCAGCGGCTCGCGGCGGATATCGGTGCATGCCGAGGACGAGGACCGCCTGCAGGCGCGCAAGGCGCTGGCGCTGCCGGGGCGGGTGGAGACCCATCCGGTGTGGCGTGACGCCGCCTGTGCGCGCCTGGCCGGCAAGCGGCTGATGCGGTTGGCGCGGGCGGCGGGTCGCAAGGTGCATGTGCTGCACGCCACCACGGCCGACGAAATGCCGGTCTATGCCGCCAATCGCGATCTGGTGACCGTGGAGGTCACGGTGAACCATCTGACCATGACCGCGCCGGATTGCTATGAGCGGCTGGGCAATTTCGCGCAGATGAACCCGCCGGTCCGCGAGGCGGCGCACCAAAAGGCGCTGTGGGCGGCGGTGGCGAGCGGGCTGATCGACGCGATCGGCTCGGACCACGCGCCGCATCTGCCGGCCGAGAAAGAGGGCGTCTATCCGCAGACGCCTTCGGGCATGCCGGGGGTGCAGACTCTGGTTCCGGTGATGCTGAGCCATGTGGCGGCCGGGCGGTTGAGCCTTGAGCGGTTCTGCGACCTGACCTCGGCCGGGCCGGCGCGCATCTATGGCGTGGCGGGCAAGGGGCGGATCGCGGAGGGCTATGACGCCGATTTCACGATCGTCGATCTGAAGGCGCAGCGGACCATCCGCAACGCCGACATGGCCTCGAAATGCGGCTGGACGCAGTTCGACGGGTTCGAGGCGACGGGCTGGCCGGTGGCGACCGTGGTGCGCGGGATCGCCGCGATGCGCGACGGCGAGGCGGCGGGCCTGCCGACCGGGGAGGCGGTGCGGTTCGTCGGCTGAACCGGACGACGCTCAGGCATGGGTCCTCGGGTTCCGCTGCGCGGCCCCGAGGATGACATCGGTTATAAAATCCTGTCATCCTCGGACGGCCCGGAGGGGCGATCCGGGGAGCCATGCCTGAGCGGTTCTCGTGAAGAGCTATGCCGTTTACATCCTCGCCAGCCAGACGCGCGGAACGATCTATATCGGCGTGACCGGCGACCTGCCGAACAGGGCGACCGAACATCGCGACGGGATCATGCCCGGATTCACGAAGCGATACGGCGTCAAACGTCTGGTGCATTTCGAGTCGTTCGACGATGTCGAACGCGCGATTGCGCGCGAGAAGCAGCTTAAGCGCTGGCTGCGGGCGTGGAAGATCGCGCTGATTGAGAAGGGTAACCCGGACTGGCGTGATTTGTGGCCCGAAGTGGTGGGGCTGAGGGAGCCGCCGGAGGGGGGAGCGTTGTCCTGAGAGACTCAGGCATGGGTCCTCGGGTCTGCTGCGCAGCCCGAGGATGACAGGTGTGATCGGAGGCTTGGTCTTCAGTGCATCTGGAATTCGGCGCCGTAGATTTTCAGTTCGGCGGGCGTGAAGACGCCGCGGACGGCAACGCGGACCGAATGCAGCTTGCCTTCGATGTTGTCTTCCCAGAAGCCGAGGAACTTGTTCAGCACCGGGAATTTCGGGGCGATGTCGAGGTCCTGCCAGACGAAGGTCTGGAGCACGGCCGGGTGGTCGGGCAGGCGATAGAGGATTTCGGCGGTGGTGAGATTGTAGCTGCGGATACGCTTCGCGAGCTTCAGGTCCATGGTCGGGCACGCCCCATGCTTGAGGTTGCGTCATCCCCTCCTGACCAGGTCCACCCGTCCGAGCGTTGTTGCGGATCAGCGTGATCCTGGAACCGTCAACGAAGCGTAACCAAAGCGTCGCAGCAGGCAAGGCCCGGCTTGACGGGGCATTGAATTTCCTATGCTTTCCGGCGCAATCAGAACCAGATCGTGAGG
>CAZBPO010000336.1:0-3468 GCA_964493795.1 uncultured Flavobacteriaceae bacterium | reverse complement strand
TGAATGCCATCGAGCGTGCCGCGCTGACGTTTGAAGTCGAGCGTTTCCTCTACGACGAGGCTGCGCTGCTTGACGCGCGCCGGTATCGGGATTGGCTCGGCGTTCTGGCGGACGACCTGGAGTACTGGATGCCGATCCGGCGTACGGTGACGGTCAGCGACATCGCCAACGAGTTCACCCGGATCGGCGACATGGCGTTCTTCGACGATGATCGTGCGATGTCGGAAATGCGGGTCAAGAAGCTGGAGGCCGGCTCGGCATGGTCGGAAGACCCGCCGTCGCGCTCGCGTCACTATGTGACGAATGTGCGCATTACCGCTGTCGAAGGGGACGAGATCACGGCCGAGTCCTGCATCTGTGTCTATCGCACACGCCTCAATACCGAGGTCGATACATGGACGGGCCGGTGCGTGGACGGGCTGCGCCGCGACGGCAATGGCTTTCGCCTCTTCAAGCGCCACATCTTCCTTGATCAGACCTTGATCCGCTCCACCAATATGAGCACGCTTTTCTAGGGGTGTTCGGATGACGGCGCTGAAAGGTGAGGTTGCCCTTTTAACGGGCGGCGCATCCGGGTTGGGGCGCGCCATCGTGGATCGCTTTGTCGAAGAGGGAGCGAGCGTCGTCATTCTGGATCGCTCTGCCGGGCGCTTGGACGATCTCGCTGCGGCATATAGTGAACGCGTGCGCGTCGTGGCCGGCGATGTGCGCTCGGCAGCCGACAATGCGCGTGCGGTCGAAACGGCTTTGAAATCCTTCGGCAAGCTGGATTGTGCGATCGGCAATGCCGGTATCTGGGATTACGCGCGCGCGCTCGACCAGATCGAACCTGGCGAGATCGACGGCGCGTTCAGCGAAATGTTCGATGTGAACGTGAAGGGATATCTTCATCTCGCCAAGGCGGCATTGCCGTCTCTCGCGGCATCGGGCGGTTCGTTGATCTACACGATCTCGAACGCCGGTTTCGATCCGGCCGGCGGCGGCGTCCTGTACACGGCCGCCAAACACGCAGTTGTTGGCATCGTGCGCCAGCTAGCCTACGAATTTGCGCCTGTCGTCCGGGTCAACGGCGTGGCGCCCGGCCCGATCGAGACCGATTTGAGGGGGCCTGGCTCGCTCGGCCTTGCCGACCTCTCCATCGCAGCCATCGGATTGAAGGCGATCGCCGCGCCGAATGTGCCGTTGGCAATGGTGCCGGCGGCGGAGGATTATGCCGGGGCGTATGTCATGCTTGCGTCACGCAGAGACAACCGTGCTGCGACGGGCGGCGTCATGGCGCTCGATGCTGGTATCGCCGTGCGCGGTATCGGCGCGGTATCGGCTGGCGCACACTTGGCGACAAAATATGGCGAAGCGCGCGAAAGCTGAACTGCGGGCCGCTTCCCTGGCCCGCCCGGGCGGGGCCGGCGACATCCGCATGGATGGCGTCGCGTTCTATCGTGTCCACGTGCCTTCAAATCTTCGCGGCGCGCTTCAGCCCGGGAACTTGTCATATTGCGTCCTGGTCAAGCGCGGCGAGGTGCAGCTGGAGATCGGCACTCCGAATTTATGCCGGCTCGAGTTGAGGGAAGGCGATGCCGTTGCGATCAGCGGCCTTGCAACCCATGCCTTTTTCCGTGAGGGAGCCGGCGACATCCATGCGACGCTTGCATCGCGTGCCATGACGGAAGACCTCGCGGAGGGGCCGGATCTCATCGTTGGCGTCGTGCGAAACGAAATGCTGTCGGTCGGTTCGATGATGGCCGGCCCCATTGTGATCCGCGCCGCGACGGATATGCGACTCTCTCGTCAGATCTGGCGCGCGACGGAGATGCTCGAAGACGAATACAGGCTCGGCGCGCTGCCTGATCAGCCCTTCGTAGTCCGCCGCATCGCCGAACTCATGCTGATCATTATGCTGCGTCAAAGCCTGTCGGCGCGCCCGGGTGCCGGCGTGGAGGGAGCGGGCGAAGCGGGCCGTCGCCGGATCGCCGCCGCGCTCTCGGCGCTTCTCGACGCCGCCGGGAAAGGATGGGATCTGAACAGCCTCGCCCGCGCAGCCGGCATGTCCCGTTCCCGCTTCGCGGAAAGCTTCAAGTCGGTCACCGGTCAAACCCCCGCCCACGTCATTGTCAGGCTCCGCCTGGCCGACGCGGCGCAGCGGCTGATGAGCGGCGGCGTGACGGTAGAGGCCGCTGCCGAGGTGGCCGGCTATGCGTCGGCGGCTGCGTTCGTCCGGGCCTTCCGCCGGGAATATGGCGAAACACCCGCGCGCTGGAGGCGCAATGCCGCGACGGGTGTGGATGGCCTTTACGATTCTCCGCTGTCACGCGGATAACCTTTCAGGAAAAGCGCATGAAACTCGAACCGGGCATGAAGGCCCTCATCACCGGCGCCTCGCGTGGCTTGGGCGTCGAGATCGCAAAAACGCTGGCGGCGGCGGGCTTAGACCTCGTTCTGACGGCGCGGTCGGGGAACGACCTCGCCCGGGTCGCCGATGATATTCGCACTCTGACCGGCCGGTCCGTTGACATCCATCCTGCAGAGATCGCTGACCCCCAGGCGCTCGACGGCCTCGTGGCCGCGTCGGGCGAGGTGGATGTTCTCGTCAACAATGCGGGCATTGAAGGCGCCTGCGCCTATGATGCGCGTTCGCGTGCGGAGATCGCAGCGACGATCGCCGTGAATTTGACGGCGCCGATGCTGCTGACTCATTCGGTTCTTCCCGGCATGCTGGCGCGCGGCCGCGGCCATGTCGTCAACGTCGCGTCGGTCGCCGGATTTCTGGCCGTCCCTTTCAACGAACCGTACAGCGCGACCAAGGCCGGCTTGCTCGGCTTCACGCGCTCACTTCGCTTGACGGCCCGCGTGCGCGGATGGCCGGTCAGTGCGTCCGCCGTCTGCCCCGGCTTCATCGACGGCGCGGGGATGTTCGAAACACTCAAGACGGAGCATGAAATCTCGATTGACGGCCTCGGCTCGACACCCTTGCATCGCGTCGGACCTGCGGTGGTCGAAGCCATCGAGAATGATCTGCCGGACATCTTTGTGTCCGATCCCGATCCGCGCGCGATCGCCGCAATGAGCGTCTCCGATCCGGCGGCTCTCGAGCCCGCGATCGCCGGCTCGCCTATGGCCGCGATGTTTGCCCAGGTCGCGGCCTCCCGCACCTGAACTGTGCGTCCATCAACGCCATTGATCGAACGTATCGAAACTATCGAATTCTCCGATGGCTGGTCCTGACGCTTCCTGCACAGGCCCGGCCCGCCAAGAAGCCGGAGAAGCAGGGAGTTTCGCATGCCGGCCAATGCTCAACCCGTGACCGCCGCACCGCCGGCCGAAGCGGATATGTTTGCGCGCGCGCGTGCGCTTGTGCCGGTGCTCGCTGAGCGCGCCGCCGCGTGCGAAGAGCTGCGCCGGGTGCCGGATGAGACCATCGCCGATTTCGTGGAAGCCGGCTGGAGCATCCGGTAAAAACCGGCTTCCACG
>CAZBPO010000335.1:1647-3472 GCA_964493795.1 uncultured Flavobacteriaceae bacterium | reverse complement strand
TGGACGGGGTGACCACCAACCCGTCCAGCACGCCGGTCGCGGCGAGGTCTCGGATTTCAGCGATATCGGCGGTATCGACGAAGAACTTCATGGGATCACCCTTGCCTCGCGCCCGGCGGATCGCGATTTTGCCTGTCATGGACGACAGCCCGATGAGCGTGCAGAGCGTCAGCGTGCTGCTTCCCGGCGGCGCGCCGGGACCGTTCGATTACGCGAAGGGCGGCCTCGACCTCAAGCGCGGCGATATCGTCGGCGTGCCGCTGGGGCGGCGCGAGGTGGTCGGCGTCGTCTGGGGTGCGGGAACCGGCGAGGTGGGCCACAACCGCCTGAAGGCGGTTACGCATGCCTATGGCGTGCCGCCTCTGCCGGATGCGCTCTGCGATTTCGTCGACCGGATGGCGGGCTACGTGATCGCGTCCAAGGGCAATGTGCTGGCGCTGGCGCTGCGTTCGGTCGACCTCAACCCGCCGCGCGTGAAGCTTTTGTTCCGGCGCGGCCCGCTGGAGCCTGCTCGGATCACGCCGGCGCGGCAGAAGGTGCTGGCGGCCACCGCCGACGGACTGGCGCGAACGCCGCAGGACTGGGCCGAACTCGCCGGCGTTTCGGTCGCGACCGTGAAGGGCCTGATCGACGCGGGCGCGCTGGAAGGCGTCGAGGCGCCGATGTTCGGGCCGCCGCCCGTGCCCGATCCCGAGCACATGCATTTGCTGCTGTCGCCGGCCCAGCGCGAGGTGGCCGACGCGCTGGTCGCTGCGCTCGGCGAAGGCTACTCCGCCACCCTGCTCGACGGCGTCACCGGCTCAGGCAAGACCGAAACCTATTTCGAGGCGGTGGCCGAGGTGCTGCGGCGCGGGGGGCAGGCGCTGATCCTGCTGCCCGAGATCGCGCTGACGCATCAGTTTATGGACCGCTTCGAGGCGCGCTTCGGGTGCCGGCCCTGCGAATACCATTCCGACGTGAAGGGGCCCGAGCGCGCGCGGGTCTGGCGCGCCGTCGCCGACGGCACGGCCCGCGTCGTGGTCGGCGCACGCTCGTCGCTGTTCCTGCCCTATCGCGACCTCAAGCTCATCATCGTCGACGAGGAGCACGACAGCGCCTTCAAGCAGGAAGAGGGCGTCATCTATCACGCGCGCGACATGGCGGTGATGCGGGCGCACCGGGAAGGCTTTCCGATCGTCATGGCGTCCGCGACGCCGTCGCTGGAGACGTGGGTCAATGCGCTGCAGGGGCGCTATCGCCATCTCACCCTTCCGGCGCGTTTCGGCGCGGCGGTGATGCCGGACATCCAGTTGGTCGATCTCCGGCGAGACCGGCCGCCCTCGCAGCGCTTCCTCTCGCCGCCGCTGGAGGCGGCGGTGGAGGCGACGCTGGCGCGCGGCGAGCAGACGCTGCTGTTCCTCAATCGCCGGGGCTATGCGCCGCTGAATATCTGCCACGAATGCGGCCACCGCATTTCGTGCCCCAACTGCTCGGCCTGGCTGGTCGAACACCGTTTCCGCTCCAAGCTGACCTGCCATCATTGCGGCTATGAGCGGGCCAAGCCCCAGGCCTGTCCGCAATGCGCCGCGCCCAACGCCATTGCGTCCTCCGGTCCGGGCGTCGAGCGCATCGCCGAGGAGGTGACGCATCTGTGGCCCGAGGCGCGCGTGGCGATCGCCTCAAGCGATGTGCTGCACGGCCCGCGTCAGACTCAGGAGGCGCTCGCCAGCATGGCGGAGGGCGGGATCGACATCCTGATCGGCACGCAGATCGTCGCCAAAGGCCATAACTTCCCGAACCTCACTCTGGTCGGCGTGATCGACGCCGACCTTGGCTTGTCGGGCGG
>CAZBPO010000335.1:0-1637 GCA_964493795.1 uncultured Flavobacteriaceae bacterium | reverse complement strand
GCGATCCGCGAGCGCGCGAGCGCACGTTCCAGCTTCTGCATCAGGTGGCGGGCCGGGCCGGCCGCGCCGAGAAGCCGGGCCGCGCGCTGTTGCAGACGCACCAGCCCGAAGACCGCCTGATGCAGGCGATCGCGGCGGGCGACCGCGACGTCTTCCTGACGCTCGAGGCCGAAGACCGCGAGCGTCTGGGCTTCCCGCCCTATGGCCGTTTCGCGGCGCTGATCCTGTCGAGCGCGGACGAGGCCTTGCTTGAAGCCTATGCGCGCGACCTCGCCGCCGCCGCGCCGGAGGCGGACGGCGCCAGCGTCTGGGGCCCGGCGCCGGCGCTGATGGCAAGGTTGCGCGGGCGCACGCGTTTGCGCTTTCTGGTCAAGACGCAGCGCAATTTCCGCATCCAGGACTTCGTGCGCGCATGGCTCGCCGCTCTGCCGCCGCCGGGCAAGGTGCGGCTGGCGGTCGATGTCGACCCGCAGAGCTTCCTCTAGACCTCTGGCCCCGTCTCAGGCCGGAGGGTCCTGCACGCGCCTATCTTCGCCGGCTTTGGCGCGCGTGAGGATGAGGCCCCAGGCTGGCGCGCCGCCAGCCTGTTGCAAGCCGGCCGAAACGGGGCAGATGCGCCCCGGATTGTCGCTTACGCGCGGGTTATCGGGCGAGGGAATCGGCGGTTGTCGGCCCTTCACGCCGAAACGCCGTCCTGTCCGATATGATTTTTCAGTTTTTCCAATGACTTGACGGATTATTGCGCCCGCGAAAACCGCATGCTAGAGGCACGCGCGCGCTGCGGGGGCGAGTGCGACATGGTGCCGCCCCGGACGCGCGCGGACGTGTAGAATTCAATCTCGTCCACCTGTCGCACCCGGCGTCCCCGGCAAGGGGCCGCCGCCCAGAAACTGCGCATCCCAACTGCGCCCCCGAAGGAGACCAGTTTGGCCGCTTCCGCCTCTCCCAGCCTGGCTGCCGAGCGCTACGCTCAGGCGCTGTTCGAGCTGGCCAAAGAAGAGGGCAGCCTCGACACGGTCGCCGCCGACCTCACGGGTCTCGTCGCCCTGATCGCGGACAACAAGGATTTCGCGCGTCTGGTGAACTCGCCGGTGATCGGCCGCGACCAGAAGTCGGCCGCGATGGCCGAAATCCTCGACAAGGCCGGCGCTGCGCCGCTGACGCGCAACTTCATCGGCCTGACCGCGCGCAACCGTCGCCTGTTCCTGCTGCCCCATATCGGCCGCGCCTTCGCGAGCCTGCTGGCCAAACATCGCGGCGAGATCAGCGCCGACGTGAAGACCGCTCATGCGCTGACCGACGCGCAGATCGCCGATCTGAAGGCGACGCTGAAGGCCGCCTACGGCAAGGAGCCGCTGCTGAACGTGACGGTCGATCCGTCGCTGCTCGCCGGCCTCGTCGTCAAGGTCGGCTCCAAGATGATCGACTCGTCGCTCAAGACGAAACTTAACGCACTCAAGACCGTACTGACCGAGGCCTGAGCCCCATGAAGATCGACGCTGCGGAAATCTCCGCCATCCTCAAGAAGCAGATCAAGGATTTCGGTTCGGAAGCCGAAGTCACCGAGGTCGGCCAGGTTCTGTCGGTCGGCGACGGCATCGCCCGCTTGGACGCTGTCGAGCCCGTGGATGCGGGCG
>CAZBPO010000334.1:2108-3503 GCA_964493795.1 uncultured Flavobacteriaceae bacterium | reverse complement strand
CGTTCAAGCTGACGGGCAAGCGGGTGTTCCGCATGGCCCCCATCCATCATCACTACGAAAAGAAGGGCTGGGCCGAGCCCACCATCGTGATCCGGTTCTGGATCGTGTCGGTGATCCTCGCGCTGATCGGTCTCTCGACGCTCAAGCTGAGGTGACGCGATGATCCCCGTGCCTCTATTCCCGAACGAGACGATCGCCGTGGTCGGCCTTGCGCGATCCGGCCTCAGCGCCGCGCGGTCGCTGAAGGCGGGCGGGGCGCGGGTCATCGCATGGGACGATCAGGAACAGGGCCGGGCGCTGGCCGAGGGCGAGTTCGACGTGCGGCCGCCCGAGACGTGGAACTGGGACGCCCTGAAAGCGATCGTGCTGTCGCCGGGCATTCCGCTGACCCATCCCAAGCCGCACCCGATTGTGGTCGAAGCGGCGCGGCGCGGCGTCGAGGTGATCGGCGACGTCGAACTGTTCTGCCGCACCCTGAAAATGCTGGGCTATCTGAACGGGAACGGCGGGCCGGCTTTTTTTTCGCAAGGTCCGGTTAACCCTACCCCGGGGTTAAGGGGCAACGGCGCCGGTAACGGATCGAAAGCAAAGACGCCGCTGATCTGCATCACGGGCACCAATGGCAAGTCGACCACCACCGCACTGATCGGCCATCTGCTGTCGAAGAACGGCTGGGACGCGCAGGTCGGGGGCAATATCGGCAAGCCGGTGCTTGAGCTGAGCCCGCCGCGCGAGGGCGTGATCTATGTGCTGGAGCTGTCGTCGTATCAGCTCGACCTGACACCCAGCCTCAAGCCCAATGTCGCGATCCTGCTGAACATCACGCCTGACCATCTGGATCGTCACGGCGGCATGGACGGCTATATCGCCTCAAAACGGCGCATTTTCGCCCGGCAGGGCACGAGCGACCTGGCGATCATCGGCGTGGATACGGCCGCAGCGGCGGCGATCTGCACGGGCGTTTCGGCGCGCGGCGGCCCGCAGGTCGCGCCGATCTCGGTGGACCGCGTGGTCGGCCGGGGGATCTATGCCCTCAACGGCGTTCTCTATGACGGGCTCTATTCGCCCCCCGCCGAAATCGTCGATCTGAAGGGCATCCAGCCGCTGATCGGCGCGCATAACTGGGAAAACGCCGCCGCCGCCTATGCGGCCGTGCGCGCCTACATCAAGGACCCCAAGGCCATCGCCAGGGCCTTCGCGACCTATCCCGGCCTGCCGCACCGGATCGAGGCGATCGGCAAGATCGGCAAGGTGCGCTTCGTGAACGACAGCAAGGCGACCAACGCCGATTCCACGGAAAAGGCGCTGGCCGCCTATCCCCGGGACATTCACTGGATCGTGGGCGGTCAGGCCAAGGCCGGCGGTATCGACGCGCTGAAGCCGTGGTTCAAGCGG
>CAZBPO010000334.1:0-2098 GCA_964493795.1 uncultured Flavobacteriaceae bacterium | reverse complement strand
CGCGCCTATCTGATCGGCGAGGCGGCCGACGATTTCGCCGACGTGCTGGCCAAGGCCGGCGTGCCCTATGACCGCAGCGGCACCATCGCCATCGCCGCCCGGCAGGCGCTGGAGGAGGCCACGGCGGGCGAGGGCGAAAACCCGGTCGTCCTGCTTTCGCCGGCCTGCGCCTCGTTCGACCAATTCAAGGACTATGAAGATCGCGGTAACCAATTCCGCCGCATCGTGCAGGACCTCGCGCGAAGCAATGGATCGGCAGCCGCAGCATGATGACATTCGACCGCACCAACCGCAGCGCGCTCGCGGAATGGTGGTGGACGTCGGACCGGTGGCTGTTCGCCACGGTCGCCGCCCTGATGTTCGCAGGCGTGCTGCTGGGCATGGCGGCCAGCCCGGCGATCGCCGAGAAATTACGCTACGACACGTTCCACTTCGTCTCGCGGCAGGTTCTGTTCGCGGCGCTGGCGCTGGGCGTGATGATGCTGGTGTCGCTGCTGAAAATCCGCGACATCCGCCGGCTGTCGCTGCTGGGTTTCTTCGCCGGGCTGGGGTTGATGGTGCTGGCCCTGTTCGTAGGCCCCGAAATCAAGGGCGCGCATCGCTGGCTCGATCTGGGGCCGCTGTCGATCCAGCCGTCTGAGTTCACCAAGCCGGCTTTCGTCATTCTCTGCGCCGCCTGCCTTTCGCAGTGGCAGCGCACCGGCAAACCGGCCGGCCTGATCGCCGGCATCATCCTCTATGGCATGTTCGCCGGCGTGCTGGTGCAGCAGCCCGATTTCGGCCAGACGCTGCTCGTCACCGTCGCCTTCGGCGCGCTGTTGTTCTTTGCGGGCATCGCGCTGTGGATCATCGGGGCGGCGGTGGGCGCCGCGCTGGCCGGCGGCGTCGCTGCCTATTTCATGGTGCCGCATGTGCAAAGCCGCGTCGACCGCTTCCTCAACCCGGACAGCGGCGACACCTATCAGGTCGATCGCGCCATGGCCGCGTTTCACAATGGCGGCTTTCTGGGCGTTGGCCCCGGCGAAGGCCGGGTCAAGGCGGCCATTCCCGACGCCCATACCGACTTCATCCTGGCGGTGCTGGGCGAGGAGTTCGGGATGCTGGCGTGCATGCTGCTGGTCGCCGTGTTCTGTTTCCTCGTGCTGCGCGCGCTCTATCGCAGCCTGCAATGCCCGGATTCGTTCAGCCAGATCGCTGCGGCGGGGCTGGCGGTGATGCTGGGCCTGCAGGCGGTGATCAACATGGCGGTGAACCTGCAACTGATGCCCGCCAAGGGCATGACGCTGCCGTTCATCTCCTATGGCGGCTCGTCGATCATCGCGCTGGCGCTGAGCATCGGCTGCATCATCGCGCTGACCCGCAAGCGGCCCGGGGCCAAGCGGCGGAGGCCGGTCCGGTGACCGCTCCCATCGTCATTGCGGCGGGGGGCACGGGCGGACACACTTTTCCAGCGCAGGCGACGGCGCAGGCGCTGATCGCGCGGGGCCATCGCGTGCTGCTGGCGACCGACCCGCGTGGGGCCGGCTTCGCGGCGAAAATTCCCGGCGTGGAGCTTTTGCCGATCCACTCGGCGACGTTTTCGGGCCGCAATCCCTTCGTGATCGCGGGCGCGATGTCGAAGATCGCCCGTGGCGTGATGCAGGCCCGTGCCGCCTTCCGCCGCGAAAAGCCGCTGGCGGTGGCCGGTTTCGGCGGCTATCCGGCGCTGCCCTCGATGCTGGCGGCCCGGCTGACCGGCACGCCCTCGATCATTCACGACGCCAACGCCCTGCTGGGACGGGTGAACCGTCTGGTCGCCAAGCGCGTCACCAAAATCGCCGTCGCCTTCGACAAGGTCGAATGGCTGCCCAAGGGAACCGAGGACAAGACGGTGCTGATCGGCAATCCCGTGCGGCCGGAAGTGGTCGCCGCCGTCACGCCCTATGCCCCGCCGGGCGAGGGTGCGATCAACCTGCTGGTGTTCGGTGGCAGCCAGGGCGCGCGCGTGATGAGCGATGTGCTTCCGGCGGCGCTGGCGGCGTTGCCCGAGGTTTTGCGCGGGCGAGTGCGGGTGGTGCAGCAGGCGCGCGCGCTCAAGGTCTTCCCCGCGCGCCTGCTG
>CAZBPO010000333.1:0-3514 GCA_964493795.1 uncultured Flavobacteriaceae bacterium | reverse complement strand
GATCGGCGGTCTGCGGGCCTTCGCCCACCACCACCTTGGTTCCGGGCAGATCGAGCGCGAGAAACGCCTCGAGGTTTTTCTCGACCGCCAGCCTCCCGACATTCATCCAGATCGGACGCGGCAGGTCGGCGAGCGCCGGCGGAATGGGGTAAGCTCCGCCGAACAGGCTGAGATCGACGCCGCGCGACCAGACCTTGACGTTCTGCAGGCCCTCGGCCTCGAGCGCCCGCTTCATCGTGACGGTCGGGGCCATGACGTTGATCGACGGACGATGGAAACGGCGCAGCCAGGCCCAGACCCAGGATTTGGGCACCGGCAGGCGGGCGCTGACATAGTCGGGATAGCGCGTGTGGAAGGCGGTCGAGAAGCGGACGCCGTGGCGGACGCAATATTTGCGCGCCGCGTGGCCCAGCGTGCCTTCGGTGGCGATGTGAATGGCGTCGGGCGCGAAGCTTTCGATGATCCGGCGGACTTTTCGCCCGGCGAACATCGCCATGCGGATTTCGGGATACCAGGGCAGCGGAAAGCTGCGGAACATGTCGGGCGTGATGAAGCGCACGTCGTGCCCGGCCGCGCGCAGCACCGTCGCCGTCGCCTCCATCGTGCGCACCACGCCATTGACCTGCGGCTTCCAGGCGTCGCTGACGATGAGGATACGCTTCGGGTTGAAGGGCTCGGGTGCCATGCCGGCGGCTGCGATCTCCGAGGCGCGGGCGCGCCGTGCGATTCGCCGCAACCTGATCCAGAGCGGCGTTCTGTCGCGCAGTATAGACCATTCGGGTCTGTGTCGCATCATCGTCGTCCGGTTGTCGTGAACGGGCGGAGCGGTTCAGGCGGCGAGGGCGGCGTGCGGCGCGTCTGCGGCCGGCCGGCGGGGCGGTTCTGCGGCGATGACCTTGCCTTCGGCGTTCAGCAGCACGAGCCGGCCGTCATGGCTTTCGGCGAGGGCGGTGCAGCTATCCACCCAGTCGCCGTCATTGGCGTAGGTGACGCCGCCCATGCGTTTCAGCGCCGCCTGGTGGATATGGCCGCACACCACGCCATCGAAGCCGCGCGCCAAGGCCTCGCGGGCGGCGGCGGCCTCGAACCGGTCGATGATCTCCAGCGCCGTTTTCGCCGTGCGCTTGATGTGTGCCGCCAGCGACCAGTGGCTGAGGCCCATGGCCTTCCGGGTCGCGGCGAGCCGGTCCGAGGTCCACATAGTCGCGTCATAGGCCCAGTCGCCCAGCCGGCTGACGAGCCGGCCCCAGCGCGCCGCACCGTCGAACATGTCGCCATGCAGCACCAGCAGGCTGCGGCCGTCGGCGGTGGTGTGGATCGCCTCGTAGCGGACCTCGACGCCGGCCAGGCTCGCCCCGGCATAGGGCCGCAGCGCCTCGTCGTGGTTTCCGGGAATGTAGATCACCTTCGCGCCGTCGCGCTTCCAGGCGAGAACCTCGTCGATCACCGCCTGATGGCTGGCGTGCCAGTACCAGCGCCGCCTCAGCCGCCAGCCATCCACGATATCGCCGACCAGATACAGCCGCTGCGCGCGCTGCGTCCTCAGGAAGGCGAGCAGGGCCGGGGCCTTGCAGCCGCGTGTGCCCAGATGCACGTCCGACACGAAAAGCGCCCGCCAGCGGGCTTCCGGCCTGCGCGCTTCCGGAACGTCGCCGGAGGGTTCGTGAGCTGTCATCGCATGTGCTCCGATTCGCCGCGTCGCGACATGGTCGCAGGCGCGCGAGACGGGCGCGCGACGACGCCGTGACTCTTCTGTTGCGGGACGCTGTGAGTCGCAAAGCTGACGTTGACGCTGACGTAAGGTAATGACGTCTGGCGGCTCAGATTTTCCGGATATTGCGTTGCGTCAACTCTATAACATATTGAAATATATAGAAAATAAAGAAACTCACTGCCCGCTGAATAGCCTTGACAGGCAGCCGGACGATCCTTAGATTGTGCAGTGCGAAAGGTGCCTTGCGCTGATCGCATGCCCTTCCTGGGCGTTTCCTCCCTAAACTAGGGCCGCTCCTCGGAGCGGCCCCTTTTCTTTCCGGATTGTCGTTCGACCGGCTCAGGGGCCGGGATAGGCGGCAAGCTGTGCGACGAATGCGTCGATGCGCGCCTTGATCGCCGGGAAGCAGCCCAGCCTTTCCAGCCGCCGTTCGTCGAGATAGACGGCGCGGTTGATTTCGATCTGCAGGACATGGACGCCGTTCGCGGGCGCGCCATAGGTCTCGGCGGTGTAGCCGCCGGCATAGGGATTGTTGCGGCCGACGGAAAAGCCCAGCCCGGTCAGGGCCTCAGTCGCTAACGCCGTCAGGCCGGGCGCGCAGCTCGCGCCGTACCGGTCGCCCAGGATGATATCGACGCCGCCGAGGGCGGCCTGTCCGGGCATCGAGTGACAGTCGATCAGCATCGCCTTGCCGAACCGCGCCCGGGTCGTCTCGATCATCTGCGTCAGCATGGCGTGATAAGGCGCGTGCAGCGCGTCGAGCCGCCTGCGGGCCTCGGCCAGCGGCAGGCGGCGGCGATAGATTTCCGCGCCGTCGCGCACGACGCGGGCGATCACCCCCAGCCCGGCATGGACGCGCGCCGAACGGCTCATGGGGGTCGCAGGCGGCGCTTCCAGGAAGAGCGCCGGGTCCAGCTCGCCGGGGTCGCGGTTCACATCGCAATAGGCGCGGGGAAACAGGGCTTTCAGCAGCGGTGCGCCATGGGCCGGGGCCGCGTCGAACAGCTCATCGACGAAGCAGTCCTCGGAGCGGCGCAGGGTCACCGGGTCGAGCCGCGTGGCGTTCAGCAGGTCGGGCGGATAGTCGCGGCCGCTATGGGGCGATGCGAACAGACAGGCCGAACTGCGCTCGCGCGGCTCCTCGACCACGAAGGCGGGCGCGGCGGCCCCGGCGGGCCGCTCGTCGTCGTTCGACGGCGTCGCCGCCGCCTCGCCCGTCGAAAGGGCCGCGTCCGTGTGCATGCGCGCGAGAAGACCACTGCCCCCCGTCAGGGGCAAGGCTTTACAGCGTTTCGCCCGGGCCTGTAGGGTCGCGCATCGGTACCAAACACGCGAATCCCCTGGCATGGCGAGAATTCTCCTGGCGGAAGACGACGAGTCGCTGCGGCGCTTTCTTGCCGCGGCGTTGGAGAAGGCGGGCCATGATGTCGCCCATTACGGCCAGGGCGACGAAGCGCTTGAGGCGCTGAAAGGCTTCCGCTTCGACCTGTTGCTGACCGATATCGTCATGCCGGTGATGGACGGCATCGAGCTGGCCCGCCTGGCGGCCCAGATCGACGGCGAGATGAAGATCATGTTCATCACGGGCTTTGCGGCCGTCGCGCTCAACCCGTCCAGCGCCGCGCCCAAGCAGGCCAAGGTGCTGTCCAAGCCGTTCCATCTGAAAGACCTGGTCTCGGAAGTCGACCGGCTGATCGCGGCCTGATGAAATCCCGGCTTGCAAGCCGTCGAGCGGCTCGGTAGAACCCCGCCCCTTGACCCGCCGGTCCGCCGCAAGACGGTCCGCGCAAAGCCAATGAA
>CAZBPO010000332.1:0-3527 GCA_964493795.1 uncultured Flavobacteriaceae bacterium | reverse complement strand
GCCACGCGCAGCAGCGTGCCGGCGGGTTCCTTCCCCAGAATCGCGTCGATCTGCCGGGCGGCGGCGGCGGAGATGGTGACGGGCAGCGTGGCGGCGTCGGCGGGCATGGTCGCAGGTGCCTTAGTTCGGTCTTCAGGTTCCTGTGTATAATGGGACCTGAGACGCTGGATTTCAAACGGAGCTGCCGGTCATGGCGCGTCCTTCGGTCATCGTTCACGACACGCCCGACGGGCTGGCGCCCTATGCGACGCGGGCCTTCGAGACCCGGGGGCGGCTGTATCCCGAGCCGGAAAGCCGGACCCGGACGCCGCTTCAGCGCGACCGCGACCGGATCATCCATTCGGGCGCTTTCCGGCGGCCGAAGCACAAGACGCAGGTTTTCGTCTATCACGAGGGCGATTATTACCGGACGCGCCTGACCCACTCGCTTGAGGTGGCGCAGATCGCGCGGTCGATCAGCCGGGTTCTAGGGCTGGACGAGGACCTGGCCGAGTCGCTGGCGCTGGCGCACGATCTTGGCCACACCTGTTTCGGTCATGCCGGCGAGGATGCGCTGTCGGCCTGCATGAAGCCCTTTGGCGGGTTCGACCACAACGCCCACGCCATCCGTCTGGTGACCAGGCTGGAGGCGCGCTACGCGGCGTTCGACGGGCTGAACCTGACCTGGGAGACGCTGGAAGGCATCGCCAAGCATAACGGGCCGCTGCTGCCCCGGCTGAGCAACGAGCCGCTGCCCGAGGCGATCGCGGAATATAACGCGCAGCACGATCTGGAGCTGGAGACCTATGCCGGGCTGGAGGCGCAGATCGCCGCGTTGAGCGACGACATCGCCTATAACAACCACGACATCGACGACGGCCTGCGGGCCGGCCTGTTCACGGTGGAGCAGCTGCATGCGCTGCCACTGGTGGGCGAGGTGTTTCGCGAGATGGAGGAACGCCATCCCGGCGTCGCGCGCGAACGCGTGGCGCAGGAAGCGATCCGCGAGATGATCGGACGCATGATCGGCAATCTGGTGGACGAAACGCGCCGCCGGGCCGAGATGCTGGGCGTCGCCTCTGCCGCCGCCGTGCGGGCCGCCGGGCGGCCGCTGGCCGGCTTCACCGCCGACATGGACATGGCGATGCGGGCGCTGAAGGCGTTTCTGTTCCAGAACATGTATCGCCACTACAAGGTGATGCGGATGGTGCAGAAGGCGCACAAGGTGGTGCGCGAGCTGTTCGAGGCGTTCGTGGACGAGCCCCGGCTGCTGCCCGACGAATGGCAGCGCGGCACGGACGGGGCGAGCGGCCTGGGCACCGCGCGGATCGTCTCGGACTATATCGCGGGCATGACCGACCGCTTCGCGCTGGTCGAGCACAAGCGCATCCTGGGCCTGGATATCGACCCGCTCTAGCCTCCGCAATTTCGCCACGATGCGGGCGCGATGCTGCGTTTCCGATCGTGTGGGGAGTTTCGAGATGGCGCAGATTTCCGGAGCGGCGCTTGTCGTGGCGGCGCTGGCGCTTGGCGGCGGCATCGCCGCAGGCGGTTATTTCGTCGGCCAGACGATGGTCAATCGCGAGCACGTCAATACGGCGGACGTGAAGGGGCTGGCCGAGCGGGCGGTCAAGGCGGACAAGGCGATCTGGCAGATCGGCTTCAAGCTGTCGAACGCCGACGTGAAGGCCGGTTATGCCGAGGCCGAAGCGAACGCGGCGGCGATCCGCGCCTTTCTGAGCCGGAACGGGTTCGACGGCGCCGCCGTGCAGGCCGGGCAGACATCGGTGAGCGAGAACGAGTTTCGCGACGGGAACGGCGCGCTGATCGAGAAACGCTATGACATCGTCAGCTATCTGAACGTGACGACCGGCGATGTCGCGGCGGTGGATGCGGCCTATCAGAAGCTGGGCCAGCTGATCGCGCAGGGGCTGGTGCTGACCGACAGCCAGCCGCGTTATCTCTTCACCGGGCTGAACACCGTGAAGCCGGACATGCTGCGCGAAGCGACGGAGAACGCGCGGATCGCGGCGGGCGAGTTCGCCAAGAACGCCGGGATCTCGGTGGGCTCGATCCGCTCGGCCACCCAAGGCGGGTTCGAGGTGCGCGACCAGAACGCCGGGGAATACGGCAGCGACGACCGCAGTATCGACAAGCTGGTGCGGGTGGTGACGACGGTGACGTTCTATCTGAACTGATCGCTGGACTTCGCGCGGACGCGCGCCACCCGTATCGCGAAATTCGTCGCCATGTGCGCGGCGGGCGAGCGCATCCCCGCGCCGCGCGGCGAGGGCTGATTTGACTAAGCCGGTGCTGAGGGCGTTGTAATAGATGGCTTAAACAGGAAAACGACAGGTATGGGCGCGAAAGGTCCGCATCATACTGACCATGTCCGGGCCGTCGCCGCGGATATGCGCGCGCCGGCGACCTCGCCCATCGCCGCCTCGTGGCGGCGATCGCTGGAGGTGCACGGGCTCGACCCTGACGAACGCCGCAGGCCTGAGACGGTGAGCGCGGCCGAGCTGGCGGCGCGGCGCGAGGCGATGGGCGCGCTCATCGCGGTGGCCCAGCCGGTCCTGGACCGGTTGTTCCTTTCGGTCGGCGATGCCGGGTGCTGCCTGCTGCTGACCGACCGCAACGGGGTGGCGGTGGAGCGGCGCGGTTCGGCGACCGACGATTCCACCTTCCACGCCTGGCGTCTGTGGCCGGGCGGCGTGTGGAGCGAGGCGCATGAGGGCACCAACGGAATCGGCACATGCCTGACCGAAGGCCGCCCGCTGGCCATCGACCGCAACCAGCATTTCCACAGCCGCAACACGGCGCTGACCTGTATCGACGCGCCGATCTATGACCATCTCGGCCAGATCGCCGGGGCGCTGGACGTGTCGTCGGCGCGGGGCGACATCACGCCCGGCATGATCGGCCTGATCTCGGGCGCGCTGGCCGACGCGGCGCGCAGCATCGAGACGGCGAACTTCAACCAGGCCTTTGCGGGGGCGCGCATCATCCTGGCCCCGGGCGGCGACCGGGGCGGCGTGTCGCTGCTGGCCGTCGACCGGCACGATCTGGTGATCGGCGCGACGCGTCAGGCGCGTCACGCCCTGGCCATCACCGATGCCCGCATCGCGGCGCAATTGCCGGCGGTGGACCTTTTGAGCGTCGGCGCAGGACAGGGCGATCTGCTCGACGCCGAGCGCGGCGCGGTACGCAGGGCGCTGGCGCGGGCCGACGGGAATGTATCTGCGGCGGCCCGTCAGCTCGGCATCAGCCGCGCGACGCTGCATCGCAAGATGAAACGCCTGACGCTGGATTGAGCGGGCGACCTGTCGCAACGCTGCGACAGGTGAGACGATGTTCCAGACCCCGCTCTATGGCGCGCACCCGTTCGCGGGGCCGATGCTTGGCCTGTGAAAGACGCCCGGACAGACGGGCGCTTCCGGGAAACGCAAGCAGGAGGCTCTGATGAACAAGCCGGAATTCATCCGTTCGGTGACGCCGAATTTCCGTACCCGCTATGACAATTTCATCGGCGGCGCGTGGGTTGCGCC
>CAZBPO010000331.1:2398-3539 GCA_964493795.1 uncultured Flavobacteriaceae bacterium | reverse complement strand
GTCGGCGTTGAGCGCCCCGGCGATCGCCCCGGCCACGGTGTCGGCGTTGATGTTGTAGGTCTCGCCGCCCCGGCCGACGCCGACCGGCGCGACCACGGGGATGAGATCGGAATTCATGATCGTTTCGAGCACTTCGGGATTGATCTCGTCGGGCTCGCCGACGAAGCCCAGATCGATGATGCGCTCGACATTGCCCTGGCTGTCGCGCTTGGTGCGCTGAAGCTTGCGGGCGACGATCATGCTGCCGTCCTTGCCCGACAGGCCCACGGCCCGCCCGCCGGCCGAGTTGATGGCCGAGACGATCTGCTTGTTGATCGACCCCGACAGGACCATCTCGACCACGTCGATGGCGTTGCGGTCGGTGACGCGCAGCCCGTCGATGAACTCGGACTTCACATTCAGCTTTTCCAGCATCGCGCCGATCTGCGGCCCGCCGCCATGGACGACGATGGGATCTATGCCGGTCTGTTTCATCAGCACCATGGACTGCGCGAAGTGCTCGGGCACCCCTTCCTCGCCCATGGCGTTGCCGCCGTATTTCACGACGATCGTCTTGCCGTCATAGCGCAGGATATAGGGCAGCGCTTCGACCAGCGTGCGCGCCGTGCGCCGCCAGTTGGCGAGCTGGCGTCGTTCGAAGGGCAGGTCGTCGCGCGTCAGGTCGTCCTGGGACATTGGTGACCTATTTCAAGAGGTTGCGGGCTTATAGCCCGCGACCGCGTCCGGCTCCAACCCGGCGGCCTCTGCGGCCAAGGCGCGCAGATGGGCGATGCCGAGTCCGGTCTCGGCCGAGGTCGGGCAGATCACGGGGTGTGCGGCGGCATGTTTCGCCGCTTTCTCAGCCGTGCGGCGCATCACCTCGCCCAGTTCGGCGGTTTTCAGCTTGTCGACCTTGGTCAGCACGATCTGATAGCTGACGGCCGCCTCGTCGAGCGCCTCCATCGCCTGGAGGTCGAAAGGTTTCAGCCCATGCCGGGCGTCGACCAGCAGCATCACCCGTTTCAGCGTCGGCCGGCCGCGCAGATACTGGAAAATCACCTTGGTCCACTGGTCCGACAGCTTCCGCTCAATCCGGGCATAGCCATAGCCGGGCAGGTCGGCGAGGTTGGCGGCGCCCGCCAATTCGAAGAAATTCAGCTCG
>CAZBPO010000331.1:0-2388 GCA_964493795.1 uncultured Flavobacteriaceae bacterium | reverse complement strand
TTCGACACGCGGGCCAGCGTCCGGCGCCCGGTCAGCGCGTTCACAAGGCTGGATTTGCCGACATTGGAGCGCCCGGCGAAGGCGATCTCGGGTTTTTCGGCGGGCGGCAGGCCGTCCATCTTCACCACGCCGCGCAGGAACACGCAGTCCTGCGCGAACAGCCAGCGGCCGAAATCGAGGCGCGCCGGCCCGATTTCGGGCAGAAACTGTTCGTAGCCGCCGCCCGGGGCCATCGTCGTTACGCTTTCTTCTCCGCCGGCTTCTCGTCCTGCTTCAGGAACAGGCGGAAGGGCCAGCTGGCGCGGAGATTGCCGAACAGGTGAATTTCGGCCCCCATCCGGCGCATGATCACATATTGCTGGGCGACCGACAGGATGCCGTTCCAGGCCCAGTAGATCACCAGACCCGCCGGGAACGAGGCCAGCAGGAACATGAAGAGCCACGGCATGATGCCGAAAATCTTCTGCTGGGTGGGATCGGGCGCGGGCGGGTTCATCTTCATCTGAACCCACATCACGAAGCCGTTGATGATCGGCCATGCGCCGAGGATCAGGAAGGCCGGCACGGCGTAGGGCAGAAGGCCGAACAGGTTGAAGACCGAGGTCGGATCGGGTGCGGAAAGATCCTGAACCCAGCCGAAGAACGGCGCGTGCCGCATCTCGATGGTGACGTAGAGCACCTTGTAGAGCGAGAAGAAGACGGGGATCTGCAGCAGCAGCGGCAGGCAGCCCGAGACCGGGTTCACCTTCTCGCGCCGGTACAGCGCCAGCATCTCCTGCTGCATCTTGGGCGGATCGTCCTTCCAGCGCTCGCGCAGGGCCAGCATGTCGGGCTGGATCTTCTTCATCTTCGCCATCGACTCGTAGGATTTGTTGGCGAGCGGGAAGAAGACGATCTTGATCAGCACCGTCAGCAGCAGGATGGCGACGCCGAAATTGCCGACCAGGCTGAACAGCCAGTCGAGCACCAGGAAGATCGGCTTGGTCAGGAAGAAGAACCAGCCCCAGTCGACCGCCAGGTCGAAGCGCTGGATGCCGTACTGCTCGCCATAGCCGTCGAGCAGCGACACGACTTTGGCGCCGGCGAACATGCGGTGCGTCACCTCGGTGGCGCCGCCCGGCGCGACGTCGCGCGCGTTCTTGTAGAGGTAGTCGGCGGTGAACAGCTCCCAGTTGCCCTGGTTGGAGGCGCGAAAGGTGGCGGCGACCGGCTCGTTCTGGTCGGGGATCAGCGCCGTCATCCAGTAGTGGTCGGTGAAGCCTAGCCAGCCGCCGGTCGTATCCTCGCTGCTGATGCGCTCGCCCTCTTCCAGAAGGTCGCCGTAGTCCTTTTCCTTCAGCGTGCCGTTCATCACGCCGATCAGGCCCTGATGCACGACCCAGATGTCATGGAAGAACGGCACGCCGCCGCGCACGACCTGGGCATAGGGATACAGTTTGACCGGCGCGCCGCCGTCGTTCTTCACGCTGTCGCGGATGGAGAAGAAGTAGTTCTCGTCGATCTCGATCGTGCGGGTGAAGGTCAGGCCTTCGCCGTTGCTCCACGAAAGCTCGACCGGCTTTCCGGGGCTCAGTTTGTCGCCGCCGGTCTGCGACCAGACCGTGTCCTTGGTCGGCAGGCGGGCCGGCGTCGAGGCGTCGGCCACCCAGCCGAACTCGCCGAAATAGGGGTTCATCACCCCGACCGGCTGAAGCAGCGTGATTTCCTCGGCGTTCGCTTCCTGCGTGGTGCGATAGCGGCGCAGGTTGAGATCGTCGAAGCGCCCGCCGGTGAGGTTGATCGAGCCATCGACCGCGTCGGTGTCGATCGCGACGCGGGTGTTGGCGGCCAGCGCCTCGCCCCGCGGCTGATGCCGGAAGATGCCGCCCGCGCCGGTCACGCCCGGCGTCGTGGCGGTGGCCTGCGCCTGCTGGTCGGCGGCCTGCTGGGCCTGCTGCTGCGCCTTGTCCGGGGTGGGGAACAGGGCGAACCAGACCACGAAGACGAGCATCGAAAGGATGACGGCGACGATCAGGTTGCGGGTTTCGCCGCCTTGGGGCTGTGACATGTCGGAGGCCGTTCAGTGATGGTGATGGGCGTGCGGGCACGCCGACGTTTCGCGGCGGGGCGGCACCGGATCGTAGCCCGATCCGCCGCCCAGCCAGGTGATAGGATGGCAGCGCAGGATGCGCCGGAAGCCGAGCCACATGCCCTTCAGCGCGCCGTGGGTTTCGATCGCCTCCAGCGCATAGCGCGAACAGGTCGGCTCGAACCGGCACGAATTGGGCAGCATGGGCGAGATCAGGTATTTATAGACGCGGATCGGCGCGGCCGCGGCGGCGCGCGTCCAGCGTCTGAAACCGGTGATCTTCGCCCCTTCAGGCATCGCCTGTCGTCTGGTCCGTGCTC
>CAZBPO010000330.1:0-3540 GCA_964493795.1 uncultured Flavobacteriaceae bacterium | reverse complement strand
GCGGTAATGCGGCGGAACCCCAGACACTGGACCCCAATCTGGCGGCGGGCACGATGGACGCCCATATCCTGCGCGACCTGATGATGGGGCTGGTGACGGAAGACCCGCTGTCGCACCCGGTACCCGGCGCGGCGACGCACTGGCGCACGGCGGCCGACGGCCTGACCTGGGTCTTTCATCTGCGCGACGCGACATGGTCCGACGGCGTTCCGGTCACGGCCGAAGATTTCGTCTATTCGCTGCGCCGCCAGCTCGATCCGGCCACCGCCTCGCAATACGCCTCGATGCTCTACGACATCCAGGGCGGCGAGGCGGTGAATGCGGGAACGGCGGCGCTGGATACGCTGGGCGTCCGCGCGGTCGATGCGATGACGCTCGAGATCACGCTCACCCACCCGGCGCCCTATCTGCCGCAGCTTCTGATGCACCAGATCACCTATCCGGTGCCCAGGCACGTGGTCGAAAAGCTGGGCGATGAATGGATTCGGCCCGGGAACTACGTCTCGAACGGGGCCTTCAAGCTGGTCTCGTGGCGGCCCAACGACAGCGTCGTCACCGCCAAGAACGACCTGTTCTATGACGCGGCGAATGTGCGGCTCGACGGCGTCGTCTTCTATCCCACCGATGACGGGGAAGCGGCGCTCAAGCGGTTCCGCACCGGCGAGATCGACCTCAATGTCGGCTTTCCCTCGCAGCAGATCGAGCTGCTGCGGCGCACGCTCGCCGAGGAGACCAAGGTCTCCACCATCGTCAACGTGCGCTACATCACGATCAACACGCTGAAGAAGCCGTTCGACGATCCGCGCGTGCGCAAGGCGGTCTCGCTGGCGATCAACCGCGAAGTCATCACCGGCCAGATCATCAAGGCGGGCGAGCAGCCGGCCTATTCCATCGTGCCGCCGGGCACCGCCGGCTATGGCGAAGGTCCGCGCCTTTCCTTCGAGGCGACGCCGATGCCGGAACGTCTCGTCGAGGCGCGCCGCCTTCTTGAAGAGGCCGGCTACGGCCCGCAGAACCCGATCTCGTTCCGCTACAACTATATCGGCGACAACGACTCGCGCCGCATGGCGGCGGCGCTGCAAGGCATGTGGGCGGCGGCCGGCTTCAAGGTCGAACTCGTCGTGTCCGAAAAGAAAATCCACTACAACACGGTGCGTGCGCTGGACTACGAGGTCGCCGAGGCCAACTGGTTCGCCGACTTCAACGACGCCAAGAACTTCCTGTTCCTCGCCCAGCCCTCGGCCGGCGACATGAACATGTCGCGCTATGACAGCCAGACCTATGAAGACCTGATCCGCCAGTCGGACCAGGAGCGCGACGAGGCGAAGCGCGCGGCGATCATGAAGCAGGCCGAAGCGGTGATGCTCGAGGACTATCCGATCACGCCGATCTTCTACGGCGTCAGCCGCAACCTCGTGCACAAATGGGTCAAGGGCTGGGAGGAAAACCTCCTCAACACCCACCGCTCACGCTGGATGCACATCGAGGGAAGGCCGTAGCCCCCATGTCATGCCCGCGAAAGCGGGCATCCACGACCGGGCCCCGAACCGAACCGGGCCGAACCGGGCCGGACGCCTCTCAGTCGTCGAGGTCGTCGCCGTGGCGGCGGCGCAGTTCCTGCTCCATCAGGAAGGCGATGCGGTCGGTGCCGGCGCGGATGTCGAGCAGCGTGAAGACGAGGCCGGTGCCCACGATCGCCAGCAGCGTGCCGGCCACGAAACCCGCGACCGCGCCTTTCCAGGGCTGATCGATCAGTTCGCCCACCAGGCTGGTTTCGACCACGCCGATCCCGCCCAGCGTCGCGATGTGCCAGCCATACCAGGTGGCGTAGGCGATGACGCCCACGAAGAACAGCCACGCGAAGGCCTCGAACGCACCGACGATCAGGTTGCGGATCATGTCATTCCCCTGGGCGCGCCCTGCGCCGCGCCGCGACTATAGCGTAAAGCGCATCGACGACAGAAGCGCGCCCGGCAGACGGGCGCTCTCCAGGTTGCGGCCGTCATAGGTGCCGGGGTCCAGCAGCAGGCTGCGCTCGACCGTCAACGCCTCAAGCTCGCTGCCCAGCATGCGGTAGATCGTATCGTCGAAACGCATCACGTTCAGCGGGGCGACCAGCTCGCCGTTCTCGACCCAGAAGGTCGCAAAGCGGGTCATGCCCGTCAGCCGGCCGGCGCTGCGGTCGGAAAAGTTCAGATACCACAGGTTCGAGACGTAGATGCCGGTGTCCAGCGCCTTCAGCACGTCAGCTTCGGGCAGCTCGCCCGCCGCCATGTCCAGCGAGGCCGGCGTCTCGCCGGCCGACGCGCCGTTGGTGGCGACGCCGTATTCCGCCGCCGAACGCGGCGAGACCAGACAGTCCCGATACTCGCCCTGCCCGATCAGCGTCACGGCGTCGGGCTTCAGGAAGCCTTCATGCTGGAAGGCGGGTGCGGCGCCCGCCCCCGTCGCCTCGGTCAACGTCACGCGTTCGTTCAGACGCGCGCCGCTTTCCAGCATCTTCAGGAAGATCGTCGAACGGGTCTTCTGGGCCGACAGGCCGAAGCCGCCCCAGCTCAGCATGCCCATGATTTCGTTCAGCGCCGCCGGGGTCAGATAGGCGCGATACGCCCCGGGCTTCACCGTCACGGGCGGGCGGGCCAAAGCCTCAAGCCGCGCCGCCGCCGCCTCGGCCGTGCGGGCGAAGGCGCGCGCGTCCCAGTCGAACCCGGCATGGCCGGTCTTCACCGCCTTGTCGCCGCCTGCATAAAAGCTCCAGTCGGCGTTGAAGCTCGACGCGGCGTCCCAGTTGCGCTGCCCGCGCCCGTTGGCGAAGCCGGTAAATACCGGCCCGGCGGCGACGAAGCCGACCAGATCGCGCCCCGCGCCCGCCGCCGTCACCGCCTCGATGATCTCGGCCGGGTCCGGCATCGCCCCGCCGATGGCGCGCTCGGAATCCTGCGGGGCTTCGTTCACCAGCAGATACGGGTCTTCCGGCGCGGCGTCGCGGGCGGCGCGCAGCTCATCGACCACGGCGGCAATGCGCCCGGCATCCTCGGCCATGTCGCCGGTGAGGTTCAGGCTCGCCTCGCCATGCCGCTTGCCGGCGATCAGGTCGATGGCGACCTCGATCTCCTTCACATGGCCCGGCTGGCGCACGGCGCTGCGGTTGAAGCGGATGAAGGTGGAATCCTCGGCCCGGTAGTTGAGCAGGAAGTCCTCATCCCCGGTCAGGCGGCCGGCGACGGCCCGGGCGACGGCCTCGAAATGCTCGCGCATGGCTCAGGCGCCCCCGAACACAGAGACGCCGCCGAACAGACAGGCGGGCGTCGCGTGGCCCACCCGCACCGCCTGGTTCGGTTCACCCTTGCCGCAATAGGGCGTGCCCGAGACCAGGAAGGTCTCCGGTCCGCCGACGCCTTTCAGCGACCGCCAGAAGGCCGACGAGACGCCGCGATAATTGGGGTTACGCACGACATGCCCCAGCTTGCCGTCGCGGATCACCCGGCCGTACTCGCAGCCGAACTGGAACTTGTTGCGGCTGTCATCGATCGACCACGA
>CAZBPO010000329.1:0-3576 GCA_964493795.1 uncultured Flavobacteriaceae bacterium | reverse complement strand
GGATCATGTAGTTGAACTCGAGGAAGGAGAGAGACTGATCGCCTTCCATGCGGTTCTTCATGCTGTCGAAGGACAGCATCCGGTTGACGGAGAAATGCCGGCCGACCTCGCGCAGGAACGGAATGTATTCCAGCCGGTCCAGCCAGTCGGCGTTGTCGATCATCACCGCGTCGGTGGGGCCGTCGCCGAAAGTCATCACCTTGTCGAATGCGGTCTTGATCGAGGCCATGTTGGCCTTGATGACCTCGTCGGAGGTGAGTTGGCGCTGGTCGATGCGGAATGACGGGTCGCCGACCTTGGTGGTGCCCCCGCCCATGATGACCAGCGGCCGTCCGCCGACCTGCTGAAGCCGGCGCAGCATCATCATATTGGCGAGGTGGCCGACATGCAGGCTGGGGGCCGTGCAGTCGTAACCGATATACGCCGTGACGACGCCTTCGGCGAAACGGGCGCGCAGGCCCGCTTCGTCGGAGCAGGTGTGCAGTTGCTGACGCTCTTGCAGCAGGCGGATAAAATCGGTTGAGGTCGTCATCGTAACTCGGCCCGGAATTTTGGGGCGCGAGCGATAGCACGGGGACGCGGCGTGACGAAAGCAGGGCCTTGGCGGATCATCGGCCTGATGAGCGGCACGTCGATGGACGGCGTCGATGCCGCGCTGATCGAGACCGACGGCGAGCGGGTGCTGTCGTTCGGCCCGGCGCTGATGCTGCGTTATGCGCCCGATCAGCGGGCGGTGCTGCGTGACGCCATCGCTGCGGCGATGGGCGAGGGCGCAGGCTCGACCAACGAGGCCATCGCCGCAGCCGAAATCCTGCTGACCAAAACCCACGCCGAGGCGCTGGCGCGGACGGTGGCCGCAGCCGGGCTGACGGCGGACGACATCCACTATGCCGGCTTTCACGGCCAGACCGTGCTGCATCGCCCGGCGCAGAAGCTGACCTGGCAGGTCGGCGACGGCGCGGGGCTGGCGGCGGCGTCGGGCATCGACGTGGTGTTCGATTTCCGAACCGCTGACGTTCAGGCGGGCGGGCAGGGTGCGCCGCTTGTGCCGCTCTATCATCAGGCGCTGGTGCGCGGCCTGCGCACCGAACTGCCGGTCGCGGTGCTGAACATCGGCGGCGTCGCCAATGTCACCTGGGTGGGACGGGGCGACGACTTGCTGGCGTTCGATACAGGCCCCGGCAACGCGGCGCTGGACGATTGGGCGCTTCAGCACACAGGCAAGCCCATCGACGAGGACGGCGCGCTGGCGGCGCACGGCCGGGTGGACGAGACGGTTCTGTCGGCGATGCTCGACAACGCATGGTTCGACGCCGCACCGCCGAAATCGCTCGACCGGATGGATTTCACCAACGCGCCGGTGCGCGGCCTCTCGCCCGAAGACGGCGCAGCGACGCTGACGCGCTTCACCGCCGAGACGGTCGCCCGCGCGGCGCGTCACTTCCCTGAAGCCGCGACGCGCTGGCTTGTCTGTGGCGGCGGGCGGCGCAATCCGGCGATGATGGCGGCGCTGGCCGACGCGCTGGGCGTGCCGGTTGAGCCGGTGGAGGCCGTAGGCTGGCGCGGCGACTTCCTTGAGGCCGAGGCCTTCGCTTTCCTCGCCGCGCGGCATCTGCGCGGTCTGCCGCTCAGCGTGCCCACCACGACCGGCGTGCCGATCCCGCTGACCGGCGGCCGGCTGGCGCTCAAGCCATGAGCGAGATCGCCAGCTACCGCGCGGGCTACAACAATGCGCGTCTGATGGGCGTGCTGTATGCGATCATCGGTGGGCTCGTCGTGCTGTTGTTCGCGGGCGCGATTGCGTTCGACGATCTGTCGGATGTGTCGGGCCGGCGCGAGTGGACGTTCGGGCTGGTCATCGGTTTCGCGGTCATCGCGCCGATCCTGCCCATGTTTCTGACCGGCGCCGTCCACGAGTGGCGGCTTTTTCACGACCGTCTCGTCATCAGCGAACGCCCGACGCTGCCGCTGTTGCTGGCGCGGCGCCAGACGGACGTGTCATTTGCAAACCTGCGCGTCGTGCGCACCACCGACGGACTGATGGGCATCCGCCATCTGGAGCTTGAAGACGATCTGGGACGGCGGTTCCGCCTTGGGCCGAAAGTCGAAGGCTCGGCCGGGAAATGGCTGGTCGACAACGCGGCGTTCGATGCGTTCGTCGCGCAGCTGCGCGATGCGGTCGAAGCCGCGCGCGTCGGACCTGTGAAAGCCGAGCCGCTGCCCGTTTTCTGGGCGACGGCGCTGGGCGTCGCCGTCATCGCGCTGTTCCTGCTGGTGCCGGTGGGCACCATGATCGTCGCGCTCTGGATCTTCGTCTCGCGCGGCAATTTCGAGGGGCTGGCCGTTGCTTTCGCCTCGTTCCTGCTTTCGGCGGGCGTATATGGTTGGCTGACGAAGTCGTGGGCAGCCTTCAAGGCGCGGCGAGGGCGATGACGAATCCGTTCGAACGCATCCTGAAGCGGCGGCCGCAGGCGCAGGCCGTTCAGCCCGGGGCGTCGCCGCAAGGCGGGACCATCCAGGTCTATGAGGCGCTCTTCATAAGGCGCGGGATCTCCATCCTTTTGCTGGCGCTGTGGACCCCGCTCGCGCTCGGCGTGCTGGTGATGATGTTTCTGTTCGAGGGAGAGCTGAACGCCATCCCCTACAGCACCGGGCTGCGCGTATTGCTGGCGGTGCTTGTCCTTTCGTCTATCGCGTTCGTGCCGCTCCTGGTGCCGACGTCGCGGCGGAGGTGGGTGCTGTTCGCGGATCGGGTGGAGATATCCGAGAGGCCGCTCGTGCCTGGTTTCGGGCGGCGGCGCAGCATCCGTCTGCGATTCACAGATATCCGTCACGCCCGCATGGGCGAGAGTTTGAATGCCGACATGCCGACGCTGGAGCTGGAAAGCCGCGACGGCCGGCGCTTCGGCCTGAGGCCGAACGTGGTGGGCAAGGGCCGCGACGCCCGTCTGGATACGGCCGGGTTCGACCGCTTCGTCGAGACGATCCGTCAGACGATCCTGGCATCCGGCGCGCCGCTGCCGGCCGGCGAGGAACTGAAGACCGCGACGAGCGGCTTTTTCGGTATCGTCGTTCTGGCCGGGCTGACGGCGTTTTTCGGCGCGCTGGCGATCGCCGGGCTGGTGATCGTGGTGGCGTGGGGCGAGCCGGTGGGGCTACAGATGGTGGCGTTTATGGCCCCGTTTGCGCTGATGTTCGGCGGCTGGCTGATGGTCCGCTGGCGTAAATGGCGCGCCCTTCGTTGAAGCCCTGTCCGGGCCTCAGCCGCTCTCGACCATCCGCGGCAGGCGCTTGTCGAGATAGGTCTCGATCGAATCGAACAGCTGCGGCATCGCGTCGGTGTAGAAGTGGTTCGCGTTCTCGATCTTGTCGTAGTCGATCGTGATGCCCTTCTGCGCCTTCAGGCGGTCGACCAGCTTGTCGACGTCGGCGGTGGGAACCACGGTGTCCTTCAGGCCCGTCGTGATGAGGCCCGAAGACGGGCAGGGCGCGAGGAAGGTGAAGTCGTAGATATTCGCCGGCGGCGAGACCGAGATGAAGCCGGCGATCTCGGGGCGACGCATCAGAAGCTGCATG
>CAZBPO010000328.1:0-3582 GCA_964493795.1 uncultured Flavobacteriaceae bacterium | reverse complement strand
TGCCGAAGCCGCCATTGCCGCCGCGCATGAACAGCAGGCGCTCGCCGGCCTGGGTGAAATCATACAGGCGCGTCTCGCCGTCTTCGTCGAGGATCTCGGTGCCGACGGGGACCTTGAGCGTGATGTCGGCGCCGCCGGGGCCGGAGCGCTGGCGGCCCATGCCGTTGGTGCCGCGCCCGGCGCGGAAGTGCTGTTGATAGCGATAGTCGATCAGCGTGTTGAGGTTGTCGACGGCCTCGATCCACACGTCGCCGCCCTTGCCACCATCGCCGCCGTCGGGGCCGCCATACTCGATGAACTTCTCGCGCCGGAACGAGACCGCGCCGTTGCCGCCGTCGCCGGCCTTCACATAAATCTTGGTCTGGTCGAGGAATTTCATGGCGCGGATGTAGCACGGCGCCGTCGGCGGCCTACAGAGGCCGCCGCAGCCGTCAGCCTATCTCCTGAAATTTTCACGCTTGATGCGCGTATCGAGAAAGCGGACGGCGTGGCCGCGCGCCTTGGAGAAGCGCATGCTTTCCTTGGCGTAGCGGAAGCCGAGCTTGGTCATGACCCGGCCCGAAGCGTGGTTGTCGGCATAGTGGCCCGACTTGACCTCGCTCTCGCCCAGCTCGTCGAACGCGAAGGCGAGCGCCGCCCGCGCGGCCTCGGACGCGAAGCCATGCCCCCAATGCGGCTTGCCGACCCAATAGCCCAGATGCAGCAGGCCGTCGCTCTCGCGGTTGAGGCCGACGCAGCCCTTCAGCGCGCCCTCATGCTCGATGGCGAAGGGCCAGGCCTCGTTCGAGGCGCGGGCCTCGTCATGGGTCGCGATCCACTTCGCCGCCGCCCCGCTGGGATAGGGATAGGGCACAACGTCGAGCATCTTGGCGACGTCGTAGTCGCCGGCGAGTTCTTCCACGATCGTCCCGTCGCTGAGGCGGAACGGCCGCAGCACGAGGCGTTTGGTGACCAGGCTGCCGGTCACGGGCAGGGGTCTTGGCGCGTGTTCAACCGCCATGGTCCGTTCCTCCTTCGCTGTCGTTCTGGCCTGCCGTGAATCGGGTGCGCGGCAGGATCATCATGCGGCAGTCGACGTCGCAATCGCGGGCCTTTGAAAACCTTGCGACAGTATGTGTGTAGGCGAAACCAAGCTTTTCAAGAACGCGGCCAGACGCCGCGTTGTCGATGAAGTGCCCCGCTTCGAGTTCCTTGAGTTCCAGATGGGTGAAAGCGAAGGCCAGCGCAAGGCGGGCGGCCTCGGTGGCATAGCCGTTGCCCCAGGCTTTCCGCGCGATCCAGTAGCCAAGCTCGACGCTGTCGGGATTTTGAGGATTGATGCTTATGCCTACCGTCCCGACATACGCGCCGCCAGTTACAATGGCGAAAGGGTAGGCGGAGCGCCCGGGCCCGGCGGTCTCGATGCCTTCGAGCCATGACACCGCGTCGTGCAGCGTATAGGGCCACGGCGCGCGGCTGAGATTCCTGACCACCTCGAAATCGTTCATGCCCTGGAACACCGACATGGCGTCCGACGTCAGCGGCCGGCGCAGCGTGACGCGCGCGCCCTCCAGCGCCAGCGCGCCCGCGTCATAGGCGGGCTGGGGCGGTATGCTCGAGTGTTTCGTTTCCGTCGCGCTCATGACGCGTGTCCCCCAAGGACTTGATGCGTACGAGGAAAAAGCAAAAGGGAGATGGCGGACCATCTCCCTCGCGTGACGGGCCGCCTCAAGTCCGGCGGCCCCTATATGGAACGCGCCTTATTCTGCGGCCTCGGCCTCGACTACCGGGGTGATCGAGACGAACTGGCGGGATTTCCAGCCCTTCTTGAACGTCACGGCGCCGGCCTCGAGCGCGTAGAGCGTGTGATCCTTGCCGATGCCGACGCCCTTGCCCGCGTGCCAGCGCGTGCCGCGCTGACGCAGGATGACATTGCCGGGGACGGCGATCTGGCCGCCGAACAGCTTCACGCCAAGGCGCTGGCCGGCTGAGTCGCGGCCGTTGCGGGATGAACCGCCTGCTTTCTTGTGAGCCATGGTGCTCTCCTAACTCTCGTCTCTATCAGGCGGCGATCGACAGGATCTTCACGCGGGTGAAGTTCTGGCGGTGGCCGTTCTTGCGGCGGTAGTTCTGGCGGCGCTTCTTCTTGACGATCAGAATCTTGTCGTTGCGGCCGTGATCGACGATCTCGCCTTCCACGGTCGCGCCCGACAGGAACGGCACGCCGACCTTCGACACGCCTTCGCCGTTACCGAACAGCAGCACTTCGCCGAACTGCACCTTGGTGCCGGCGTCGCCTTTCAGGCTCTCGACCTTCACGATCTCGCCCGGGGCGACTTTGTACTGCTTGCCGCCCGTCTTGATCACCGCATACATCGCAAACCGCCTCGAACGCCGGCGCGCCCTCTCGGGCGCTGCCGTTGGAAAAATGGATCGGCGACCCGCGCAAGCGCGCGGCCCAAGGGCCTGTCAGGTCCGCCGGGAGGCGCGCAGATAGACGTGAGGCCCCCCCGCTGTCAAGGAAAACAGAGTCGGATGAAGGCGTTATGGCGGCCGATTTCGCGAAGGCCGGCCTAAATGAAACGGGGCCGACGCACGAGGGGGATGGCGTCGGCCCCGTATTCATTTAACAGATCTGGCGGGGGGTGCCATTGGCGGCTGGACAGTCTGCGAGGGTCGGGGCTCCCTCATATGCAGGACGATCCGGTCGCCTGATCTGTTGTCCGGCGCTCATGGCTCCGTGACACCAAGGAAGATAGGGATTGCTTCATTGCTTAAAAGTGACCCTCGGATTAAATCCCCGTCATCCACCCAAGTTTCTGATAATATTGAATAAAATGGAAAATCCATGAACTATCTTCATGGCTTCCACGCAGGCAATCACGCCGACGTCCTCAAGCACGCGGCGCTTCTGGCGCTGCTCGACTATCTGAAGGGCAAGGACAAGCCGCTCTTCGTGCTCGATACCCATGGCGGGCGCGGCGCCTATGATCTGGCCGCGCCGGAGGCCCAGCGTTCCGGGGAATACCGCCACGGCGTCGCGCGCATCATGGATGCGCCTGACGCGCCGGCTGTGCTGCGCCCCTATCTGGAGGCCATCCGCGCCGCCAACCCCGATGGCGGCCTTGCCGCCTATCCCGGCTCGCCGGTGATGCTGGCGCGGGCCCTCAGGCCGCAGGACCGCATGATCGCGTGCGATCTTCATCCCGGCGAAGCCGAGATTCTGAAAGACGCGCTTTATTCCTGGCCGCGCGCACGGGTCGAGGCGCGTGACGGCTATGGCGCGCTGAAGGCGCTTTTGCCGCCGCCCGAACGCCGGGGCCTGATTCTCATCGACCCGCCTTTCGAGAAGAAGACCGAGTTCGCCGATCTCGCGCGGGCCCTGGCCGAGGGATGGCGGCGCTTTCCGGGCGGCGTGTATCTGGTCTGGTATCCGCTTAAGGACCGCGCGGCGGCGGACGGCTTTCTCGGCGCGGTCGCAGCGGCCGGCATACGCGACGCGACATCCTATGAGCTGTTCGTGCGCGATCCCGCCGCCGCGCCGGGCATGGCCGGTTCGGGGCTGCTGGCGCTGAACGCCAGTTTCGCGCTGGACCCGGCCAT
>CAZBPO010000327.1:0-3585 GCA_964493795.1 uncultured Flavobacteriaceae bacterium | reverse complement strand
AGATCCGTATCGCAACTTCCTGCCCTCGATCGGGCGGTTGGTGCGCTACCGCCCGCCCGTCGAAGGTCCGACCGGCAAGGGCCTGATCCGCAACGATACCGGCGTCTATGAAGGCGGCGAGATCTCGATGTTCTACGATCCGATGATCGCCAAGCTGTGCACCCACGCGCCGACGCGTGACGAGGCGATCGCGCTGATGGCCGACGCGCTCGATGCTTTCTATATCGAGGGTATCCAGCAGAACGTGCCGTTCCTTCAGGCGGTGATGGGCCATCAGCGGTTCAAGTCCGGCGCGCTGACCACCGGCTTCATCGCCGAAGAATTCCCCGACGGCTTTCACGGCGTCGATCTTCCGGCGGACGCGGCTGAAAAGCTCGCTGCGGTGGCGGTGTTCGCGCATGCCCGCGACAACGCCCGGGCGCGTGAAGTTTCGGGCCGCATCCGTCCGAACAGCGCCTACCCGCCGGAATGGGTGGTCAATCTTCACGGCGTCGATCACGCGCTGTCCGTCTGGCTGTCGGCCGATCCGCTGGGGCCCGCCACCTTCCGCTTCCACGACAACGACAAGGACGGTTTCCGCGACACCGTGGTCGTGGAGAGCGAATGGGCGCCCGGCCAGAACGTGTTCAGGGGCCACATCGACGGCGCGCCCTTCGTGGCGCAGATCGTGAAGACGCTGGACGGCTATCGCCTGTGGCATCGCGGGGCCAGCGTCGTCGCCCGGGTTCTCACCCCGCGTGCGGCCGAACTGGCCCATCACATGATCGAGCGCGTCGCGCCCGATACCTCGAAATTCCTGCTTTGCCCGATGCCCGGGCTGGTCGTGTCGATCAACGTCACGGAAGGGCAGGAGGTGAAGGCGGGCGAGCCGCTGGCGGTCGTCGAGGCGATGAAGATGGAGAACGTGCTGCGCGCCGAAAAGGACGGCACGATCCAGAAAATCAACGCCAAACAGGGCGACAGCCTGGCCGTCGATGCGGTGATCCTGGAGTTCGCCTGAAACTTCAGGCGGCTCGGCGCTGCACGACCGCGTCGTCTCCGGCGCTTTCGGCCCGGCGCAGCGTCACCGTCACCCGCGTCCCTTTGCCGGGGCGGCTTTCCAGCTTCATGCGGCCACCGGCATGGGCGACGATCGAGGTGACGATCGACAGGCCGAGGCCCGTGCCGCCCTGCTTGCGGGCATAGACGTCGTCGACCTGCTCGAACGGCCGCATGATGCGTTCCAGATGTTCCTCGGGAATCCCGATGCCGGTATCGGCGACGACGAGGTCGACTCCCGCTCCGTCTTCGGAAGGCGTCGCGGCCACGCTGACGGTTCCGCGCTCGGTGTATTTGATGGCGTTGCCGAGCAGGTTGATCGTGATCTGCCGAAGCGCCTTTTCCGAGCACATCACCTCAAGCCCCGGCGCCTGACGGACGGTCAGGTCCAGCCCTTTGGCGGCGGCCTGCTGTTTGAGCATGCGGCAGGCGTCATCGACGACGTCTTCCACGACGACCCTGTCGTTCAGCGTGACGCCCTCTGTCGCGTCGTAGCGCGACAGGATGAGGACGTCTTCGATGAGGCCCAGAAGATGCGAGGCCGATGAGTGGATGTCGCCGATATACTCGGCGTATTTCGCGTTGCCCAGCGGACCGAAGGTTTCGCGCTGCATGAGATCGGAGAAGCCGATCACGGCGTTCAGCGGCGTGCGGAACTCGTGGCTGAGATTGGCGAACAGCAGGCTTTTCGCGCGATCCGCTTTCTCCAGAACCTGATTGGCGAGCGCGGCGGCGGCGGCGCTGCGGTGGGCGCGGAACGTCATGAGCGCCAGAATGGTGAGCACGAACGCCACCGCCAGAATGACGCCGGCGACCCAGGGCCCCAATGTCTCCAGCATGCGCTGCGCCGGTGTGGTCGCGTGCCAGGTCAGATAGCCGGTCACGCGGCCCTCTGCGTCGGTCAGTGGCACGGCGGGAAGGTCTCCTTCCGGCGCGCGTTGAACGAGGTCGAGGTTGGCCAGGCCATAGTCCTCGGACAGCCTCTTGAGGACAGCCTGCTCGATTCTGGTGAACACGATGACCGTTGCGGTAGGTCCATCGCCATTCGATGCGCGCAGCGGTACTGCGGCCGTGACGTAGGTTTGGCCATATGTCAGCAGGAAGCCGCGCGAAACGTCTGTGGTTGTCGCGGCAGCCGCCCTGCGGGCCATGGCCTTGACGGTCGGCGTCCGGCCGATGCCCGAGGGCGTGTCGATCGCCGCATAGGTCTGCAACGGCGTGCCGACGGTGTCCGTGACCAGCACGGCGTTGACGCGTAGGGCGTCGCGCATGGGTTCGCCCAGCTTCTCCAGACCGTCCAGGCCGTTGGCCTCGGCCACGATCGCCAGAGCGCGCACGTCTTCTTCGGCGTCCGTCAGAAGCCGCTCTTTCAATGCGTCGGCCAGCGAGTCGTCGGCCTGACGCAGAACACGGTCGACGTCTGCGGTCAGGCGCGCGGTCGGCACATAGATCGCCGCAAGCCCGCCCAGCAAGGCGAGCGCGGCGAGACCTAACGCAACACGGCTCTGCACGATCATGCCGCCATGCTAGGCGGCGTACTGTGAAATCACCGTTAGGAATTCGTTCAGAATTTCTTTCCCTGAAAACGAAAATTTGTATCTATTTCCGTCAAGGACCTCAGCGCGCCATGCGCCGATAGCTCCAGCTCATCGTCCTGTTTTCGCCGTCGACGACGCCGTCGATGCGGGCGTTCAGGATATCGAGATCCTCGCCTGCGATTTCGTAGGTGATGCGCTGGGGGAAGTCGTGCGCGGCGTTCTCGAACGTGGCGATCCCGTTATCGGATTCCTTCAGGCGGAACTCCGTAGGCTCGGCGCCGTCGGGCCGGGCGGTGAAGACCAGTGTGCCGGCGCGTTCCTCGATCGACATGAATTCGATCCGCGTGGCGGCGCCCAGCCTGTCGGAATGGGTGATGGATATGCCCGCCATGACGCCGCCGACCGGCCCGACCCAGTGCTCCTCGACCGTCACGCCATTGCGCGATTCCACCCAGACGCCGGTGAGATAGCCCATCTGGCGGATCGTGGGGCGGTGCTCTTCGTCATGGGCCGCCGCCACGCCACCCAGAAGAACAAGCGCCGCAAGACATACGGTTCTCAAATCGACCTCCGACCACGATGCAGGCCCCAAGGATCGCACCGGGCCGGGCGCGGGTTCAACGGCCGAATGCTTCGGCGAACGCCGCGCGCATCGCGGCGTCGACTTCGGCCATCGTCGCGGCGCACCCCAGCCGTTCCAGGCTGGTCACGCCATGCTGGCTGATGCCGCAGGGCACGATGCCCCGGAAGTGGGAGAGATCGGGGTTCACGTTCAACGACACGCCATGGAAACTGACGCCGCGCCGGATGCGGATGCCCAGCGCGGCGATCTTGTCTTCTGCGCCGGTCGCCGGATCGGTCACCCAGATGCCGACGCGGCCCTCGCGGCGTTCGCCCGTGACGCCGAAGCGGGCGAGGGTGAGGATCAGCCATTCCTCCAGATCGCGGACGAATCGGCGGATATCGCCGCCGCGCGCCTGGACGTTCAGCATCGTGTAGCCGACCCACT
>CAZBPO010000326.1:0-3588 GCA_964493795.1 uncultured Flavobacteriaceae bacterium | reverse complement strand
GCCGATCCGATCGTCCCAGATCTGCGCCGCGCGCTGATATGGCGTCTCGGGCTCGGGCGTCTTTCCATAGTGGGTTGCTGGCCGCTTGAAGAAGCTCATGTGCGGTCGCCTCCGGAGAGATTGATGGACGAGCCGCCGCCATGGCTGTCGCCCGATCGGATCGCGTGTGCCGCGAGCGTGACGCCGTGGCTCATGGTCTGCCCACGCCGCATGCGCTGCGCCCACGCCGGCGGGTTGGCGGCAGAGCCTGTCGCAACCGGTGCGGCCGAACCGACATCATTCGCGACCGTTCCCATGCTCGAGGAGCCGCCGGTGCCGCCGAAGCCGCTTTTGACGCCGTCGGCGAAGCTCGAGCGAACGCTTTGCGCGGCCCGGCGCAGCGGAGAGGCTGCCGCGCCGCCGGCCGCTCGTGCGACGCCGCCAAGGCCCGACGCGACGCCGGCAGCGCCCGACTGGCCGAGGGAACCGAGACTGTAGGCGGCGGAGGCGGCTCCCGCCGCGGTGGCTCCACCGCGCACGGCGGCGGCGCCGCCGGAAATGGCGCTCGCGCCACCGCGCAGGGCGAGTCCGGCGGCGCCGCCGGCAGCCATGGCTGCGCCGCCCGCGACGAGGCCGGTGCCGATGGCGGAGCCTGCGCCCAGTTGCGGGCCGCCGGAAACGATGCCGTTGGCGATACCCGGACCGAAGATGCCGAGACCGAGAAGCGACAGCGCCGCCAATACGACGGCCATCGCGTCGTCGATGGTCGGTGGCTGACCGCCGAAGCCTGCCGTGAACTGGCTGAACAAAGTCGAGCCGATGCCGATGATGACGGCGAGCACCAGCACCTTTATCCCTGACGAGATGACGTTGCCCAGCACGCGCTCGGCCATGAAGGCGGTCTTCCCGAACAGGCCGAACGGGATCAGGACGAAGCCGGCCAACGTGGTCAGCTTGAATTCGATCAGCGTGATGAAGAGCTGGATGGCGAGGATGAAGAAGGCGAGCAGCACCAGCGCCCAGGCGAAGAGCAAGCAGGCGATCTGGATGAAGTTCTCGAAGAAGGCGATCCAGCCCATCAGGTTCGAGATGGATTCGAGCAGCGGCCTTGCCGCATCGAGACCCGTCTGCGCGACCCGGCCCGGGCGCATCAGGTCCTGGATGGAAAACCCGGTGCCAGACGCCTGACGTCCGAGGCCGGCGAAGCTTTCGAAGACGATCCGCGCGAGGTTGTTCCAGTTGCCGATGATGTAGGCGAAGGCGCCCACAAACAGCGTCTTCTTCACCAGACGCGCGATGATGTCGTCATCCGCGCCCCAGCTCCAGAACAGGGCAGCCAGCGTGACGTCGATGACGATCAGCGTCGTCGCGATGAACGCCACCTCGCCGCCGAGCAGACCGAACCCGCTGTCGATGTAGGAGGTGAAGACCCCGAGGAAATTGTCGATGACGCCGCTGCCGCCCATGGTTCACCGCTCTTCGTCGGCGCGACGCGGCGCGGCGCGGGTGCGAAGGAAACGGTCGCGTGTTTCGGCCCAGATGCGCAGACACTCGCTGTCCCGGGCTGCGGCTTCCCCCATCTGCTGGCAGCGACGCTGGCCCTCGCTCAGCGGGTCCTCAGCCTCCTCAAACACGGGCGTAGGCCGGGCCGCTGGCCTTTCCTCTTTCCGGGTCATCTCGATCGCGGTTGCCGTGATCGCGACAGAGACGAAGATGATTGCGCCCACACGGGCCAGCGTCTTGCCGTCCATCCTGCTGCCCTCAGTTGCCGTTCGGGAACATCCGGGCATTGCCGGGCTGATAGCCGGAGTCTGGCGTCAGGAAGCGGCGGCGCTGTTCACGGCCTTGTTCGGCAGCTGCGGCGCGCTCGGCATCGACAAGCGCCTGCGCTCGGCCGTTTGCTGCGACGACGGCGACCAGGTCTGCGAGTTGCTGCGCCTGCAACGCGAGCAACTGGTTGCCGGCCTGGGTTGCCTGAAGCGCGCCGGTCGCACCCTGGCTCTGCCCGACCAGAGCCGCCATCTCGGCGCGGTTGGTGTCGATATTGCCGACGACACCCGCCTGCACGCGCAGTGCGTCTTGAAGGCCGCCGACCGTGTTCTGCCAGCGCGATCGGGCATCGGAGACGAGACGCTGATCCGAAGTCGACAGCGAGATGTTACTGTACTGGCTCTGAAAGGCTTGGTCGATCTGCTGCACGTCGAAGGCGATGCGCTGTGCCTGACCCAGAAGCGCTTGCGTGCGCTGCACCGATTGCTGGAGCTGCTGAAGCGAGGAATAGGGCAGGCTCGCGAGATTGCGGGCCTGATTGATCAGCATCTGCGCTTCGTTCTGGAGGCTCTGGATCTGGTTGTTGATCTGCTCGAGCGCCCGCGCGGCCGACAGGACATTTTGGACGTAATTGGTCGGATCATAGACGACCCACTGCGCCGCTGCCGGGGTGACGAACACGGGCGAGAAGGCGACGGGCAGCGACAGGATGGTTGCGGCGAACAGCGCCGTGCGAGAGCGTCGGATCATCATGGCTTGGGCTCCAGGTTGGTGAGATCGGGGATGAGGTCGGCAGCCCATCCGACATCGCGGGCGCGCAGCCAGGCGGGCAGGAAGCCGTCGCGGCCATGCTCGGCGAGGATCGCCTCGATGGCGGCCTGATCGGCTTTCGAGGATGCCGCACAAAGCGCGAGGGCGACCTCGGAGAGCCCCAACTCGAACAGCCGGTTGCCGCGCCGCGACTGGCAGTAATAGTCGCGCTTGGGTGTGGCCCGGCTGAGGATCTCGATCTGACGGTCGTTCAAGCCGAAGCGCCGGTAGATCGCGGTGATCTGCGGCTCGATCGCTCGTTCGTTCGGCAGCAGCAGGCGCGTCTGGCAGCTTTCGATGATGGCCGGAGCGATCGCGCTCCCATCGATGTCGGCCAGCGATTGCGTGGCGAAAACGACCGACGCGTTCTTCTTGCGCAGCGTCTTCAGCCATTCGCGCAGTTGCGCCGCGAAGCCTTCATCGTCGAGCGCGAGCCAGCCCTCGTCGACGATCAGGAGCGTGGGCCGCCCGTCCAGACGGTCGCCTATCCGATGGAAGAGATAGGCGAGGACCGCCGGCGCCGCGCCGCCGCCGATCAACCCCTCCGTTTCGAAGGCCTGGACCGCAGCATCCCCTAGCTGCTCGCCTTCGGCGTCCAGCAGCCGTCCGAAGGCGCCGCCCACGCAAAAGGGGCGCAACGCCTGCTTGAGATCGTTCGACTGGAGAAGGACGGCGAGGCCCGTCAGCGTGCGCTCTGCGATCGGCGCGGACGCCAGCGAGCTCAGCGCCGTCCAGAGGTGTTCTTTCACCTCCGGCGTGATCGGGACGCCCTCGCGGGCAAGGATGGCGGCAATCCAGTCGGCTGCCCAGGCACGCTCATGGGTCTCTTGAACGCGCGCGAGTGGCTGGAGGGACACCGACGACGCGGCGCCGTCCGTCAGGCTGCCGCCGAGGTCGTGCCAATCGCCTCCCATGGCGAGTGCGGCTGCGCGGATCGAGCCGCCAAAGTCGAAGGTGAAGACTTGGGCGTCCGGATAGCGCCGGAACTGAAGCGCGATTAGCGCGAGCAAGACGGACTTGCCCGCGCCG
>CAZBPO010000325.1:2242-3589 GCA_964493795.1 uncultured Flavobacteriaceae bacterium | reverse complement strand
GATAGTCGGCGATCTTGGGCCGACTATCCCTTCACCACGCTCGCGCCCCAGCTGGGCGTGGTCGCCGTCGACGGCGCGGAGTTCGTTCTGGCCGACCTGCCCGGCCTCATCAGGGGCGCGCATGAAGGCGTCGGGCTGGGCGATCGCTTCCTCGGCCATATCGAACGCTGCCGCGTCGTGCTGCACCTGATCGACGGCACCGACGCCGCCGTCGTAAAGGCCTGGCGCACCATCCGCCGCGAACTCGAACTCTACGGTCAGGGTCTTGGGGAAAAGCCCGAGATCATCGGCCTCAACAAGATCGACGCGCTGAAGCCCGCCGAGGTGAAGCGCAAGATCGCCGCGCTCGAGAAAGCCAGCGGCGCCCGGGTCTTCGCGCTTTCGGGCGCGACCGGCGACGGCGTGAAAAGCGTATTGCGCGACATGGCCAAACGAATCGGACGCGCGGCCCAGGCCGAGCAGAAGGCGGCCGAACCGGCCGCGCCCTGGCGTCCGTGAGCGAGCGGCTTCTCAACGCGCGCCGCATCGTCATCAAGATCGGCTCGTCCACCCTGGTCTCGCCTGAAGGCGAGCCCCGCCGCGCATGGCTGCGCGGCCTCGCCGCCGACATCGCCGACATGCGGGCGCGCGGCGCCGACGTGATCGTCGTCTCGTCCGGCGCGATCGCTCTGGGACGGCGACGGCTCAAGCTGCCCTCCGGCGCGCTGCGTCTGGAAGAAGCCCAGGCCGCCGCCAGCGTCGGGCAGATCGCGCTGGCCGAGGCGTGGACCGAAGCGCTGGCCGCCAACGGCCTCACCGCCGCCCAGATCCTGCTCACCCTCGACGACACCGAGGAACGGCGGCGCTATCTCAACGCCCGCGCCACCATCGCCACCCTGCTGGGCCTCAGCGCCGTGCCCGTCATCAACGAAAACGACACCGTGGCGACCGCCGAAATCCGCTTCGGCGACAATGACCGCCTCGCCGCCCGGGTCGCCGCCATGATCGGCGCCGACGCGCTGATCCTGCTGTCGGATATCGACGGGCTCTACACCGACAATCCGGTGAAGAACGCCGACGCGGTGTTCCTGCCCGAAATTCCCGAAATCACGCCCCAGATCGAGGCGATGGCCGGACGGCCGGGCAGCGACATGGGCTCGGGCGGCATGGTCACCAAGCTGCTGGCCGCCAGGATCGCCACCGCCGCCGGCTGCAACATGGCCATCGCGCTGGGCCAGATCGAGCGCCCGCTGAAGCATCTGGCCGAAGGCGGCCGCTGCACCTGGGTGCTCGCGCGCTCCAATCCTGCCGCCGCGCGCAAGCAGTGGATCCTCGGCGCGCTGAACCCGGCCGGCACGCTGACGCTCG
>CAZBPO010000325.1:0-2232 GCA_964493795.1 uncultured Flavobacteriaceae bacterium | reverse complement strand
AGACGGCGCTCCGCAGCGGCAAAAGCCTTCTGCCCATCGGCGTCACGGCGGTAAGCGGAAACTTCGAACGCGGCGACGCCGTCATCGTGCGCGGCCCTTCGGGCGCCGAAATCGCGCGCGGCCTGGTCGCCTACGACACCGATGAAGCCCGCCGCCTGATCGGCCGCCGCTCCAGCGAAATCGAAGTCGTCCTCGGCTATCCCGGCCGCGCCGCGATGATCCATCGCGACGACCTTGTGGTGCTGTAAGCGCCTTTAGTTGGCCTCGTCAGCATCAGACCTCAAAGCGTCGATGACCGCCCGGCCCGATGCCAACACCTGCCGCCAGCGCCTTGCCGATAATATGAGCGCAGGCGCTCGCGTCGCTTCCCGCCTCGTGATGGTTGAGAGGAATCCTAAGGTGGCGGCAAATATTCGAAAGCTTGTAGGAGTCCAGAACCCAAGCAGTTCGCGCCAGCTGAAGCGTGCAAATCACGGGCTTCGAGCTGATCTTCAAACCATTCCTGGCAGCAAGCGCACGCAAGACACGCAAGTCGAACGATGCATTGTGCGCAGCGATGTAAGTCGATTCATTCCAGGCTGGCTCAATTTCGGGCCAGACATCACCGAACGCCTTCTCATTGATGACATGCCGTTCGGTGATTCCATGAATTCCAGTGAAAAGAAATTCTCCGGGTGGCGGCTTTATCAACCACGAACTGGAAATCACGGGCGCGTTCGATCTTAAGACAGCGATGCCGACAGCGCAGGCGCTGTCTGGTGCGTTGTTGGCTGTTTCAAAATCTATTGCGAGTATCTGGGCCATTACAGAACGTAAAGTAGTATGAGTCGCTATACTGGAGAATTAAAATGGCGGAAACGGCATGGATTGAAAGCATCGCAATCCGCAAAGCGGTCCAGCTCAACTCTTTCCGCCCTCCTCTGGAAAGCGGGGACGAGGCCCCGGACATCGCGGCCCAGATTGCAGACCCCGCCGCGAACGATCTCGTCGGTCAGACTTGGCACTTTTCATACTGCAATGCAGCCGGTGACGCATCTGAAAGACAGGTGACGATCCGAAGCATCGGCCTGTCGAAAACCGGGGCCCCCACCATCGCCGGATTTTGTCACTTGCGACGAACACTGAGGTCGTTCCGTTGCGACCGCATTTCAGCGATGACAAGCCTGAAGACAGGAGAAGTGATCGAAGACGTTTCGACCTTCCTTTCCGTAACATGTGGCCTCACCACGACTGAAAAAGTGGCCTCCGACGGGACTAAGGAAGTCCTCACCAAATGTCGCGACGGATTGCGGGCGCTGTTGTTTCTCGCGTGGAGCGACGGTGAACTGCACGAAGAGGAAATCGAGGCGATGCTGCTCTACGCCGACCGGCGGGCAGGGCGCATCGACTATGATGTCGTCGAAATTCGCAAGTTCATCGAAATGCAGGATCCCGACGCGGATTTGTTCGCAAGAGGGCTGAGGCGCATCGCGTCTAGCGCCAGCCACCTGCGAGAATTCCTGCGCGCGGCGGAAAAAGTTCTGATCGCCGATGGCGAGATTACGCCCGAGGAAACAATGGGGATGATCGACCTGACAGAGGCTCTGGACAACAATGACGGGGCCACTCCTGCAGCCGTAGTGGCGGCCATCGACACACTGATTGTTTCCTTCAGCATAGATGAAACCGGCTCTGTGGTCGGCGCGATCTAGAGTCTGCTAAGTTCACGCCATGAACGCGCCCGCCAACATCACCGATACGGCATCCCTCATGGCCGAGATGGGGGCGCGCGCACGCGCCGCCGCATCGACCGTTGCGGCGGCAAGCGCCGAGCAGCGCACGCAGGCCCTAAGGGCGATCGCTAACGCCATCCGTCAGGCCGCGCCTGCGACTCTGGAAGCCAACGTCGCCGATCTTCAGCGCGCCAGCGATCTGTCTCCCGCGATGCGCGACCGGCTGATGCTCGACGAAAAACGCGTCGCGGCGATGGCCGACGGGGTCGCCGCCATCGCGGACATCCCCGATCCGCTGGGCGCGGCGGTCGCAGAGTGGGAAAGGCCCAACGGGCTGAAGTTTCAGCGCGTCCGCGTGCCCATCGGCGTGATCGGCATCGTCTATGAAAGCCGCCCCAACGTGACGGCCGACGCCGGCGCGCTGTGCCTGCGTTCGGGCAATGCCGCGATCCTGCGCGGCGGCTCGGAGAGCCTTGAAAGCAGCCGCGCCATCCACGCGGCCATGACAAGGGCCCTGAAG
>CAZBPO010000324.1:0-3591 GCA_964493795.1 uncultured Flavobacteriaceae bacterium | reverse complement strand
GACGCTGTCGATCGCCACGCCGGCCTTGCCGACATCGCCCGCGACGCGCGGATGATCGCTGTCGTAGCCGCGATGGGTGGCCAGATCGAAGGCCACCGACACGCCCTGCTGACCGGCGGCCAGATTCTTCCGATAGAAGGCGTTCGATTCTTCCGCCGTCGAGAAGCCGGCATACTGGCGGATCGTCCAGGGACGGCCGGCATACATCGTCGCCCGCACGCCGCGCGTGTAGGGCAGGAAGCCGGGCAGCGTATCGACGCCCGCAAGGCCTTCCAGATCGGCGGCGGTATAGAGCGGTTTGATGTCGATGCCTTCCGGCGTGCGCCAGGTCAGCTTGTCGGTCGGGCCTTTCAGCTCCTTCTCGGCCAGCGTCTTCCAGTCATCCAGCGTCTTGCCCGTCATGGCCTAAGGCTCCGTCTGGGGCGCTGCCCCGAATGTCGAATTGCGATGCGGGCTGAATTAAGCCCGCGCCCGCAAAGGGGTCAAACGCTGGAAGTTGCCGCACGCGGAAGGAAGATCGCCGCCCTGCCCTAACGTCACAGATTAACGGCCCGCCGGCTCGATCCGTAAACATCGCGTAAGCTTCGTGAACGCCGCATGGCTCCGACGCCGGCCAGACACAACATCTCGTGCGTGAACGAATCGCGGAAGTTTACAGGTCAGTGATTCGGACACCGTCCGTTCCGAACAGGTTCCCGCGATTAACCATGTCGTCACGATTGGCGTTAACGCGCGAATTTCGCTAGGACAGCGCCGAGTTCGTAAATTCTCATGGTTAACGGGCCGGCAAGGATTTGCCCGCCCCTGCAGGCAGCATGACCCAGTCCTTCGAGATGCCGACTTCAGAGCGCGTGATCGGCGTTCTGGGGCCGACCAATACCGGCAAGACCCACTACGCGGTCGAACGCATGCTGGCCCATCGCACGGGTATGATCGGCCTGCCGCTGCGTCTGCTGGCGCGCGAGCTTTACGACCGCATCGTCGCCGCCAAGGGCGAAGACGCCGTCGCGCTGATCACCGGCGAGGAAAAGATCGTCCCGAAGGCCGCGCAGTATTGGGTGTGCACGGTCGAATCCATGCCGCTCGGGGTCGGCGTCGAGTTTCTCGCCGTCGACGAAATCCAGATGTGCGCCGACTACGAACGCGGGCATATCTTCACCGACCGCCTGCTGCATGCGCGCGGCACGCACGAAACGCTGTTCCTGGGCGCCGAGACGATGCGCGGCCTCATCCAGCGCCTGGTGCCGCACGCCCAGTTCATCACCCGCCCCCGTTTTTCCGACCTCGCCTATACGGGCGCGAAGAAGCTGACGCGCCTGCCGCGCCGCAGCGCCATCGTCGCCTTCAGCGCCAACGACGTTTACGCGATCGCCGAACTCATCCGCCGCCAGCGCGGCGGCGCGGCCGTCGTGATGGGCGCGCTCAGCCCCCGCACCCGCAACGCGCAGGTGGCGCTCTATCAATCGGGCGAGGTCGACTTCATCGTCGCGACCGACGCGATCGGCATGGGCCTCAACATGGACATCGACCATGTCGCCTTCGCCAGCCTCGAGAAATTCGACGGCGAAACCATGCGCGCGCTGCGCCCGCAGGAACTGGCCCAGATCGCCGGACGTGCGGGGCGGCACATGAACGACGGCACGTTCGGCGTGACCGGAGAGGCCGGCGAGATCGACGCGGCCCTGGTCGAGCAGATCGAGAGCCACCGCTTCGATCCCGTCCGCGTCGCCCAGTGGCGCAACGCCAAACTCGACTACGGCTCGCTCGACCGTCTGCTCGCTAGCCTCGATGCGTTGCCGACGCAGAAGGGCCTTCAGCGCATCCGCCCCTCGACCGACCTGATCGCGCTGAGGATCATGAAGGAGATTCCCGAGGTCGCGGCCCAGGCCGGCGCGCCCGACGAGGTTCGCCTGCTGTGGGACGTCTGCCAAGTGCCGGACTTCCGCAAGATCACCATCGACGAGCATTGCCGCCTGCTGGTGAAGATCTTCCACTACCTCTCGACCGGCGAGAAGCGCATTCCCGACGAGTGGGTGGAAACGCAGATCGGCGCGCTCGACAACGCCGAGGGCGAGATCGACGCGATCCAGGCGCGCCTGACCCATATCCGCACCTTCGCCTATATCGCCAACCGCGCCGACTGGCTGGCCGACGGCGCGAAATGGCAGGCCCGCACGCGCGAAATCGAGGACAAACTGTCCGACGCGCTGCACGAAAAGCTGACCGAACGCTTCATCGACCGCCGCACCTCGAAGCTGATGAAGCGCCTGCGCGAGGACGAAGAATTCGCCGCGACCGTCAACGAGAACGGCGACGTTCTGGTGGACGAGGAATATGTCGGCCGCCTCGAAGGGCTGCGTTTCGCGCCGGACCCGCGCGCGCTCGGCGAGCATGGCCGGGCGCTGAAAGCCGCCGCCTTCCGCGGCCTGCAGGGCGAGCTCGCCAGCCGTGCCTTCCGCATCGCCAACGCCGCCGACACCGAGTTCTCGCTGACCGAACATGGCCGCATCTGGTGGGACGGCGCCATCGTCGCACAGCTGGAAGCAGGGCCAGCCGCTCTGCGGCCGCGCGTCGCCCTTCAGGCCGACGAACAGATCACGCCGACCGCGTGGGCGCGGGCCGAAAGCCGTGTGCGCGAATGGGTCGAAAGCCGTATCGCGCATGTCCTCAAGCCGCTCTTCGATCTGCAATCGGCGCAGAACGCCGAAGGCGAAGCGGCGCTGCCATCTCAGGCGCGCGGTTTCGCCTTCCGTCTCAGCGAGACCATGGGTTCGCTCGACCGCGAGACGGTGCGCGCCGAAACCGAGCGGCTGCCGCCCGCCGATCGCGCCGCGCTGCGCAAGCTGGGCGTCAAGTTCGCCCGCTTCTCGATCTTCCTGCCCGCTCTGGTGAAGCCGGAGCCGGCGCGTCTGATGGGCCTGCTGACGGCCGTGAAGGCAGGGCTGACCCCGCTGCCGCGGCTGCCCAACGCCGGCCTTACCTCGGTCGTCGTCGACCCGGACGTCCCGGTGCCGGTCTATGGCGCGGCGGGCTACCGTGTCCTTGGACCGCGCGCCGTCCGTCTCGACATGCTGGAACGTCTGGGCGACACCATCGAGGCCAAGCGCGGCGCCGACAAGCGGTTGCCCCCCTTCGCCATATCGCCCGACATGATCTCGCTGCTCGGCTGCTCGCCCGACGAGATGGCCGGCGTGCTGAAAGCGCTGAACTTCAAGCCCGAAGGCGCCAAGTCCGAGACCGGAGCCGACATCACGCTCTGGCGGCCCAAACGGCGTCATGAAGGCGAACGCCCGCAGCATCAGCGCCGCGCGCCGGGCGAGGCCGAGCAGATGCCCGGCGAACGGCCGCATGGTGAGCGCCGGCATCACCGCGAGCGCAAACGGAGACGACGGGATGGTCGTTGCGCCACGAGAAAACATCACAACGTCATCCAGATACGCGGCCGAGCCGCGGTTGACTGCGTACACTCCGGGCACCTCGCCGCGAAAGAGCTGCTCGATGCGCGTGATATGAGCTTGCCAGTCTTCAGTCGTCATGGCGTCAGGCGCTCTCCGCGCTCGCGCTAGTGAAGAAGTGGCGCACGGCGTCCCA
>CAZBPO010000323.1:630-3603 GCA_964493795.1 uncultured Flavobacteriaceae bacterium | reverse complement strand
CGCGCGTGCAGATCTCGCCCATGATCATCATGGTGGCGTGCTTCTGGCTCCAGCATTCGCCGATATTCGGGCAGGCGGCCTCCTCGCAGACGGTCGCCAGCTTGTTCTCGCGCATCAGGCGCTGGGTTTCGGCATAGACCGGCGAGGTCGGGGCCTTGACCCGAATCCAGTCGGGCTTGCGCTGAAGCGGGGTTTCCTCGCGCTTACGCTTTTCGGGATGGCGGAACGCCGCGCGGGCATCGCCGGTGCTGTCGAAGAGGACGGCCATGGGGTGAGATATAGGCCGATTTCCGCCCCTTGCCACGCCCGTTTTCGGCCTCTTTTCGCCGGGCCGCCACCGCGCCTATAGTGAAGCTTCACGATCGCGGCAAAGTTCAACGAGTTCCGCGACTTAAGGGAAACGCCTGACGATGGCACTGCCGACTTACGAGCCCGCTCGCGCGGAAATGTCGATGTTCGACGCGCTGCTGAAGGCGCGCGCCACCTTCGGCAAGGACAAGGAAATCCTGTGGGACGCCAATGACGACAGGAAGCTGACCTATCACGAGATCGTCCGCGCGGCGTTCGCGCTGGGCCATGCGCTGAAGCGTCAGACCGCCAAAGGCGAGAACGTCGCGATCATGCTGCCCACAGGGGCCGGCGCGGTGATCGCCTTCTTTGCCCTGCATGCATTCGGCCGGGTGCCGGCGATGCTGAACTTCACAGCCGGCGGGCGTGCGCTGACCGCCGCGCTGAAGCTGGGGCAGATCAAGACCATCCTGACCGCCAAGCGCTTCATCGAGATCGGCAAGCTGGAGGATCTGGTCGGCGAACTGGGGCAGCACGCGAACATCGTCTATCTGGACGATCTGCGCGAGCAGCTGACGCTGGGCGACAAGCTGACGGCGCTGTTCGGCTCGATGATGCCGGGCCTGTTCAAGGCGCGGCTGAAGGCCGACGACACCGGCGTGGTGCTGTTCACCTCGGGCACCGAGGGCGACCCGAAAGGCGTCGTGCTGAGCCACCGGAACATTCTGGCGAATGTCGAGCAGGTGCGGTGCCATATCGAGCTGTTCGACACCGACGTGGTGTTCAACCCGCTGCCGACATTCCACTGCTTCGGGCTGACGGTGGGCGCGCTGCTGCCCATGCTGGTGGGGGTGAAGGAGATCCTCTACCCCTCGCCGCTGCATGTTTCGATCATCCCCAAGAAGATCCGCGAGAGCGGCGCGACGATCCTGCTGGCGACCGACACCTTCATCAGCCATTACGCGCGGCAGGGCGACCAGGGCGATCTGAATTCGGTGCGTCTGGCGGTGTGCGGGGCGGAGCGCGTGCGCGACGAAACGCGCCAGATGGTGCGCAAGAAATACAATATCGAGATCCTGGAAGGGTATGGCGTGACCGAGGCCTCGCCCGTGGTCGCGGCCAACCAGATCGAAGCGAACCTGCCCGGCACGGTGGGCCGCCTGCTGCCCATGATGGAGAGCCGGCTGGAGCCGGTGGAAGGCATTCCGAACGCCGGGCGGTTGTTCGTGAAGGGGCCGAATGTGATGGCGGGGTATCTGAAGCCCGACCAGCCGGGCGTGGTGCAGCCCCTGCCCGATGGCTGGCACGACACTGGCGACGTGGTGTCGATCGACAAGCACGGCCATATCGCGATCAAGGGCCGCCTGAAGCGTTTCGCCAAGATCGGCGGCGAAATGGTGTCGCTGACCGTGGTGGAGAACTGCGCCTCGGCGCTGTGGCCCGACAACATGCACGCGGCGGTGGCCATTCCCGACGACCGCAAGGGTGAGCAGATCGTGCTGGTCACCGACGCCAAGGAGGCGAACCGGGCCGATCTGCACGGATGGGCGCATAATCACGGGGTGCCGGAGCTGGCGGTGCCGCGGAAGATCCTGCACGTGGACGAGGTGCCGCTGCTGGGCACCGGCAAGACCGACTATGTCGGCGTGCAGAGAATCGCGGACGCCAATATCGAGCCCAAGGCGGCCTAGGATATTGGGCCTATATGTTGGGGCTGGCGGCAGCCGGCCCCACAACGACTCGTTCTTCGTTTTTCCGATGTTTCTCCTCTGCGTGATTTGAACGTCGGTTTTCGTATTCGTTTGTCGGTTTTCGGTTGGGCCGGCGGCGCGTGGTGAGGCCGTGCGTGGTTCGAGGCATCTCTGCGCGATGCGCCTCACCATGACGGACAGGGCGCGTGCGCCAACACAGCGTGGCCGGCTGGGCAGGCGTGTGACGCGGTATTCGTTGGTCGTCTGCGCCATTCGTTTGTCGGTTTTCGCCCTGCCCTCCGCGCGTTACATCGCGTTCCCACCCATTGCGATGGAACTTTCAGTATAGGAATATAAGCTGTTATGCGCCCGCCGGCAAGGCGGCGTCAGGCGAGGCGGTTCAGCAGGCTTTGCATGGCCGCGCGCCAGTCGTCTTCGGCGTCGGCCTCAGCGAACGCATCGGCCAGTTCGCTGTCGCTGAGGATGCGTTCGACAACGGCGCGGGCGCGGTTGAGGTCGTCCTGGCCCGGCGCTCCCGCGATACGGGGATAGACGTCCTGCGCCGTGGGCGGCAGGGCCGACGGATCGCGGCGCCTCAGCGCGGCGATGAAGGCGGCGGCGGCGCAGGCGTGTTTGCAGGGCGTCATTTCAAGATAGTCGCCGGCCGCCACGATGTCGGCGACGTCATCCAGCGCGCTGCGCAGCGTGGCGATGGATGGGGCGGCCTCAAGTTCCCACACCCAGTCGGCCGCGCCGTCATTGTCGAACGGACCGACGCCCCAGGTTCCCATGCAGCCCCCTCCGCCCCTTCGGGGCACCTCCCCCGCTTCGCAGGGGAGGATGACCTCGCACCCGGACGCCCCCTTATCCTCCCCTGCGAAGCGGGGGAGGTGGCTCGCGCCAAAGGCGCGAGACGGAGGGGGCCTTGAGGCTCAGACCGGATCGTAAGGGAACACGCTCGTCGTCGCGCCGAGTTCGAAGAAGCTGCCGCTCA
>CAZBPO010000323.1:0-620 GCA_964493795.1 uncultured Flavobacteriaceae bacterium | reverse complement strand
CCTCCGCCCCTTCGGGGCACCTCCCCCGCTTCGCAGGGGAGGAGAAGGAGGCCGTGGATAACCCTTCCATAGGCGTCGAGCACCGCTTCGCCCATGACTTCGGACAGCGTGGGGTGTGGGAAGATGGAGGTCATCAGGTCGGCCTCGGTGGCTTCCAGCGTGCGGGCGATGGTGTAGCCCTGAATCAGTTCTGTGACCTCGGGGCCGACCATGTGCGCGCCTAGCAGCTCGCCGGTTTTGGCGTCGAACACGGTTTTCGCCATGCCGTCCGTATCGCCGAGCGCGATGGCCTTGCCGTTGCCGATGAAGGGGAAGCGGCCGACTTTCACTTCATAACCTTTCGCCTTGGCGGCGGCTTCGGTGAGGCCGACGCTGGCGACCTGGGGCGTGCAATAGGTGCAGCCGGGGATCTTGCTGACATCCAGAGGGTGGACGCCCTTCACGCCGGCGATGCGTTCGGCGACGATGATGCCTTCGTGGCTGGCCTTGTGCGCCAGCCAGGGCGCGCCGGCGAGATCGCCGATGGCCCAGACGCCGGGCACATTGGTCGCGCCCCATTTGTCGACCACGACATGGGATTTCTCGACCTTCACGCCCAGCGCTTCGAGGCCGAGATTTTC
>CAZBPO010000322.1:0-3607 GCA_964493795.1 uncultured Flavobacteriaceae bacterium | reverse complement strand
GAGCACAAGCTCGTCTGGACGCTGCGCCGCATCAGCCTGGAATACATGCGGCCCGCCCGCGTCGACGACCTGCTGCATGTCCGCACCCGCTATACCGAGATGGCGGGCGCGCGCCTGGTCGGCGAACAGGAAATCCACAAGGGCGGCGGGCTGCTCTGCACGGCGCGGATCGAGGCGGCGGTCATCACCATGGACGGCCGCCCCCGGCGTATTCCTGCCGATATCCGCGCCAAGCTCGAGCCGTATCTGGCCCGCGCCTGAGCGCGCTCAGCGTGCGATCCGCACCCAGGTCGTCGTCTCGGTTTCGCCCTTGAAGTCGGGCGGCGGCGGGCCGGGCTGCAGATAGGGCTTTTCGCGCGTCGTGGTGAAGGTCGTCTCGTCCGTCATCCGCGCGGTCAGTTCGATCTTCGCGTCGTTCTGCCCCTCGAACCTCAGGATCGTCTCGCCGTCGGCCGTCGCCTCGCAGGAGAGCGCAGTGTCAGCGGCCCTTGAGACGATCAGCACGTCGTCCTGGTTCTGATAGATCACGATGCTCGCCTTCTCCGAGCCGACGGCGAACACGACCGAGCGCGATCCGCCGCGCGAGAGCCAGGGCGCCGTCTGCGCCCACACGCCGGTGAAGGGCGCGCAGTCCGCGTCGATCGGGTTTTCGGGCGGCGGCGGCAGCACGTCGGCGGCGGCGATGCCGCCCGCCAGCGCCATGGCGACGATGAAACGCTTCATGAAATACGCCTTCTCTCTTATCGCGGCTGGATCGCGTCGTCGTCGAGCGCGCCGTAATCGACGGGCACGGTCTCGGGCGTACAGGTCACCGTGCCGGCCAGCTCATCGGCCGCCTTGCGGGCCAGTTCGTTGGCGTTCTTGTTCTTGCTGGCGCTCACGCGGGCGATCCAGCACTGGTTGCCGGCCTCAAGCTGGGTGACGACGAGAACTTCGCCGCTCATGTCGTCGGCAGCCATCTTCCAGCGCAGGATCGTCGCCACCGGCTTGCCGTCCTTCAGCCGCCATTCGATCTTGTCGCCCAGCTGGTTGAACATCGGGAAGGTCTGGCCATAGGCGATCTCTTCCCTGCCATTTTCGCCATAGCCCACGAAATTGCGCAGGTCGCCTTCGCCGATATGGACCTTGATGCCGTCATGGCCGGCGCACTGAAACTCGACCGATCCGTGTTCCTCGTCCTCCGACACGCCCTTGCAGGTCGCCTTCGCGCCCGCATCGCCTTCATAGGTAAGGTCCGTATAGGCGCTGTCGAATGTCTTGCCGGCCTGAGACAGGCCGCCGAGCGCGACGGCCGCCGCAAAGATGCTGATGAGCCGTTTCATGGCTGTGAACCCTTCCCCGTTGAGTGGCGGCACTTGGCCCGAACGCTTCCATGGGGGCAATGGGCCAACATGTCGCTGGCGTAGCGGCAGTCACGAAAACGTTGTCCGGGACGGGTCGTTCACTATGGTTAATCGTCCGTAAAGCATTGCAGGGCTAGGGGATTTCGTGAACGGCTTGCGGCCGGGCGCCCCAATTTTGTCATGGTTATCTGAGACCTAAACATCCGTTTTCGTCTCACCGCGACGGGGCCGGCCGCAAAGCCAGACGACCCTATGAAAGGCCGCCCCGCATGGATTTCGCCGCCCTTGCAGACCAGGCGCTGCATCTGGCCAGCCACTTGGCTCATGCCGCCGGAGCCCTGACCGATCTGGTCCAGAGCGCCCAGGACCCGGGCACGGTTCCCACCGCCTTACCGCCCGTCGAGGCGCAGGCCGTCGGCCCCCAGACCAGCGGTGTGGAAGACGCCTTCTCCTTCGTCCATCTCTTCCTCAAGGCCGACTATGTCGGCAAGTTCGTGATGGTCCTGCTGATCGGCCTGTCGTTCTGGTCGTGGGCGATCATCGTCGAAAAATGGCTCAAGCTGCGCCGGCTCGACTCGCAGGCCGACGAGTTCGAACAGGTCTTCTGGTCGGGCCGCTCGCTCGACGAGCTCTATAACGGCATCGGGCTCAAGCCGGACCATCCCTTCGCCGTCGTGTTCGTGGCGGCCATGCGCGAATGGCGTCGGAACTTCGAGGGAACGGGCGGCGTATCGGCCGCGCTCGCACCGTCGATCCGCGACCGCATCGACCGCGTCATGAACGTGACCATCGGGCGCGAGACCACCCAGGTGGAAAAGCAGCTCGGCTTCCTGGCGACCGTGGGCGCGACCGCGCCCTTCATCGGTCTCTTCGGCACCGTCTGGGGCATCATGAACGCCTTCCGCGGCATCGCCGCCACCAACGACACCAGCCTCGCGGTGGTCGCGCCCGGCATCGCCGAGGCGCTGTTCGCGACCGCGCTCGGCCTGCTCGCCGCCATCCCGGCGGTCATCGCCTATAACCGCTTCATCGCCCAGGCGAACCACTATGCCGGCCGCCTTGAAGGCTTCGCCGACGAGTTCTCGGCGATCCTCTCGCGCCAGCTCGACGAAAGGGCCCGCTGATGGCGATGTCCACGGCATCGGGCGGCGGACGCAAGCGGCGCGGCTCACGCCGTCATGGCGGCGCGTCGGCCGGGCGTATGTCCGACATCAACGTCACGCCCTTCGTCGACGTGATGCTGGTGCTGCTGATCGTCTTCATGGTGGCGGCCCCGTTGCTCACCGTCGGCGTGCCGATCGATCTGCCTAAGGCGGCCGCCAATCCGCTGAACGAGGATCGCGAGCCGCTGAACGTGACCGTTGCCTCGGACGGCAAGATCTATCTTCAGGACACCGAAACGGCCGAGAACGAGATCGTGCCGCGCCTGCTGGCCATTTCGGACAACGGCTACGATCAACGGATTTTCCTGCGCGGCGACCGCAAGGTCGATTACGGGCGCATCATGGAGGTGATGGCGCTTCTCAGCACGGCCGGCTTCACCCGGATCGGACTGGTCACGGACACGGCTGGCGCCGCCAGGGCCACGCCGCCGCCTGCGACCCGGGGCACGGGCCGGTAAGATGGATTTCGACGACCGCCCCTGGTTTCAGAGGCCGGGCTGGGTCGTCTCGGCGGCCCTGCACGCAGGCGTCGTCGGGCTGGCGTTCTTCAGCTGGCCCTCCAACTACGAGGATATGGAGCAGGTCGAGTTCGTGCCGGTCGAGGTGATCGAGATCGCCGACACCACCAACGCGCGCGCCGCCTCCAAGGCCGACGAGCCCAAGCCCGAACCCACCCCGGCGGCCAAGCCCGATCCCAAACCCAAGACCGCGCCCGATCCCAAGCCGGCGCCCCCGCCGCCGCCTCCGCCGCCGCCCAAACCTGAGCCCGCGCCAAAGCCGGAACCTGCGCCCGCGCCGGAACCCGAACCCGCGCCGGCCCCGCCCGCCGCCGAGGTCCAGCCCGAACCCGCGCCCGTCGCCGAGGCCCAGCCGACCCCGGCGCCGCCTGTGCCGCGCGCCAAGCCCAAGGAAGTGAAAGAGCCGCCCAAGGAAGTGGCCGAGGCTCAGCCTCCCAAGGAGAAGCCGCCCGAGAAGAAGCCGGAAAAGCCCAAGAAGGAAGACCCGCCGCCGGAGGACGAGAAGCCGTTCGACCCCGACGCCGTGATCGCCGGGCTTGAAGACAAGGAAAAGAAGGATTCCACGGCCGATCCGGCGGAAAAG
>CAZBPO010000321.1:0-3655 GCA_964493795.1 uncultured Flavobacteriaceae bacterium | reverse complement strand
CGTGAAGGCCGCGTGCCGCTGCACACGCTGCGCGCCGACATCGATTTCGGCCGCGCCACGGCGATGACCGCGATGGGCACGTGCGGCGTGAAGGTCTGGATCTTCAAGGGCGAAATCCTCGAGCACGATCCGATGGCGCAGGACAAGCGCGCCGAAGCTGCCGAAGGCGGCCGTGACGGCGAGCGCCGTCAGCGTCCCCAGGCGGCTTGACGGAAGGCATGAAGGCGTAAAGCGATGCTGCAGCCAAAGAAAACCAAGTTCCGCAAGGCCCACAAGGGCCGCATCCACGGTAAGGCCAAGTCCGGCACCCAGCTGGCGTTCGGCGAGTATGGGCTGAAGGCTGTCGAGCCGGAGCGCCTGACCGCGCGCCAGATCGAAGCCGCCCGTAAGGCCTTCGTGCGTCACATGAAGCGCGCCGGGCGTTACTGGATCCGCGTGTTCCCCGACGTGCCGGTCTCCAAGAAGCCGGCCGAAGTCCGCATGGGCTCGGGCAAGGGCGCGCCCGAATTCTGGGCGGCCCGCGTCAAGCCCGGCCGCATCCTGTTCGAGGTCGACGGCGTCAGCGAGGCGATCGCGCGCGAGGCGCTCGAGCTCGGCGCGCAGAAGCTTCCGATCAAGTGCCGCTTCATCGCGCGCCAGGCTGTGTAAGGACGAGACGTCATGGCCAAAAAGAAAGTCACCGAAATCGGCGATATGACGCCGGACCAGCTGCGCGACGAGCTCGTGAAGCTGAAGAAGGAACAGTTCAACCTGCGCTTCCAGAAGGCGACGGGGCAGCTTGAGAACACGCACCGGGTTCGCCAGGTGCGTCGTACGGTCGCCCGCGTGCTCACCCTGCTGAAGCAGAAGACCGCGACCAAGGCCGCGTAAGGGAACGGAAGAGAACAATGCCCAAGCGCATCCTCCAGGGCGTCGTCGTCAGCGACAAGAACGCCAAGACCGTCGTCGTCGAGATCGAGCGTCGTTTCGCGCACCCCACGCTCGGAAAGACGGTCCGCCGCCGCAAGAAGTATCACGCGCATGACGAAGTCGGCCACAAGACCGGCGACGTGGTGCGTATTCAGGAGTGCCGTCCGATGTCGGCACTCAAACGCTGGGAGGTCATCGGCAAGGTCGAGTAACGCCGCAGCCGATATGCCCCACGCGAAAAGGACATAAGTCATGATCCAGCAAACCACGGAGCTCGAAGTCGCCGATAATTCCGGCGCCAAGCGGGTGATGTGCATCAAGGTGCTCGGCGGTTCGAAGCGTCGCTACGCTTCGGTCGGCGACATCATCGTCGTTTCGATCAAGGAAGCGATGCCGCGCGGCCGCGTGAAGAAAGGCGACGTCATGAAGGCGGTCGTTGTGCGCACGGCCCAGGGCATCCGTCGCCCGGACGGCTCGCTCATCCGTTTCGACCGCAACGCCGCGGTCCTCATCAACAACCAGAACGAGCCGGTCGGCACCCGTATTTTCGGGCCGGTCGTGCGCGAACTGCGCGCCAAGAGCCACATGAAGATCGTGTCGCTCGCGCCGGAGGTGCTGTAATGGCCGCGAAGGTACGCAAGGGCGACCGCGTCGTCGTCACGACGGGCCGCGATAAGGGAAAGAAGGGCGAGGTGCTGCGCGTCTATCCGGATGAGAGCCGCGTGCTCATCTCCGGCGTCAACGTCGTGAAGAAGCACCAGAAGCAGACGCAGTCGCAGCAGGGCGGCATCGTCACCAAGGAAGCCCCCATTCACGTTTCCAACGTCGCGCACATTGACCCCAAGTCGGGCGAGCCGACGCGCGTCGGGTTCAAGGTTCTGGCTGACGGCCGCAAAGTCCGCGTCGCCAAGAAGTCCGGAGAGTCGATCGATGTCTGACGCAGGCAAGGACAAGAAGGCCGCCAAGGCCGCCGAAGCCGCAGCCACCGAAAAGGCTGAAAAGGCCGCGCGCGGCAAGGCCCAGGCCGCCGCCAACAAGGCTGCCGCTGCGGAATCCAAGTCCGACAAGTCGGGCGGCGAGCGTTTCGAGGCCCCCAAGGCCGGCGAGTATAAGCCGCGCTTCAAGGCCCGGTATGAAGAGCAGCTGCGCGCCGCTCTGATGGAGAAGTTCGGCTACACGAACAAGCTCCAGGCGCCCAAGCTCGACAAGGTCGTGATCAACATGGGCGTCGGCGAAGCGACGCAGGACACCAAGAAGGTTCAGCAGGCTGCGCGCGACCTCGCGCTGATCGCCGGCCAGAAGCCGGTCATCACCAAGGCGAAGCTCGCGATCTCGAACTTCAAGGTTCGCGAAAACATGCCGCTCGGCTGCAAGGTTACGCTGCGCCGCGACCGCATGTATGAGTTCCTGGACCGCTTGATCACGATCGCTCTTCCGCGCGTGAAAGACTTCCGTGGCCTGAACGGCAAGAGCTTCGACGGCCGTGGCAACTACTCCATGGGCCTGAAAGAGCACATCGTTTTCCCGGAAATCGACTACGACAAGGTCGAGTCGATCTGGGGTATGGACATCACGGTGTGCACGACGGCCAAGAACGACGAAGAAGCCCGCGAGCTGCTGCGCGGTTTCCAGTTCCCGTTCGTTTAACGAAACCATCCTGGTGCAAGGACCAACCTAATGGCCAAGACTGGTATGATCGAGCGTAACAAGCGTCGCGAACGCCTTGTGAAGCTCTATGAAGCCAAGCGTAACGATCTCAAGGCGAAGATCGCCGACGAGAAGCTGGCGCCCGACGAGCGTTTCGCCGCCGTGCAGAAGCTCGCCAAGCTGCCGCGCAACTCGTCGAAGACGCGCATTCACAACCGCTGCGAGCTGTCGGGCCGTCCCCGCGGCTTCTATCGCAAGCTCAAGATGTCTCGTATCGCGCTGCGCGACCTGGCTTCCAACGGCCAGATCCCCGGTATGACGAAGTCGAGCTGGTAAGGAGAAACCGATCATGATGACCGATCCGATCGGCGATCTGCTGACCCGCATCCGCAACGCGCAGTCGCGCGGCCTGCACAAGACCACGTCGCCGGCTTCGCGCCTGCGCGCGGCGGTCCTCGACGTGCTGGTGAACGAGGGCTATCTGCGCGGCTTCGTCGAAGTCGAGAAAGACGGCCACCGTCAGCTCGAGATCGAACTGAAATATTATGATGGCCGTCCGGTCATCAAGGAGATCGGGCGCGTGTCCAAGCCGGGCCGCCGCATCTACTCCTCGGTGAAGGAACTGACCCCGGTCCGCAACGGCCTGGGTATCGCCATCGTGTCGACGCCCAAGGGCGTGATGTCGGACAACGCCGCGCGCGACAACAATGTCGGCGGCGAAGTCCTGGCCCACGTATTCTAAGGCGAAGGAGAGACGGATATGTCCCGCATCGGGAAACTGCCGATTTCGCTGCCCAAGGGCGTTACGGCCTCCATCGCCGGCCGCGAAGTCAAAGTGAAAGGCCCCAAGGGCGAGCTGAAGCTCACTCTGGCCCAGGAAGTGACCGCGTCGGAAAGCGACGGCCAGCTGGTCGTCAAGCCGATCGACGAAACCAAGCGCGCGCGCGCGATGTGGGGCATGAGCCGTACGCTCGTGAACAACATGGTGACGGGCGTCTCGGCGGGCTTCGAGAAGAAGCTCGAGATCAGCGGCGTCGGCTATCGTGCGGCCATGCAGGGCAAGAACCTGCAGCTCGCGCTTGGCTTCAGCCACGATGTG
>CAZBPO010000320.1:1557-3665 GCA_964493795.1 uncultured Flavobacteriaceae bacterium | reverse complement strand
CCGATTTCGTCGAGAAACAGCGTGCCGCCGTCGGCTTCCTGGAACTTGCCGATATGCTTTTCGCCCGCGCCGGTGAACGCGCCCTTCTCGTGGCCGAACAGGATCGACTCGATCAGGTTCTCGGGGATCGCGCCGCAGTTCACGGCGACGAAAGGCTTGCCGGCGCGGTCGGACGCTTGCTGGATCGCACGCGCCAGCACTTCCTTGCCGACGCCGCTTTCGCCTTCGATCAGGATGGGGATATTCGACTGCGCGCCGCGCTCGCCCAGGCGCACCACCGTGCGCATCGCGGCCGATTTGGCGATCAGGTCGGAAAAGCCGAGATGCCCGCCGGTCCGCTTTTTCAGACGCTGGACCTCGCCGGTCAGCGCCTTCACTTTCAGGCAGTTGCGGATCGAGACCAGAATGCGCTCAGGGCTCGCCGGCTTGACCAGGAAGTCGTCCGCGCCGGCCCGCATGGCCGAAACGACGGTTTCGATGCCGCCCTGCGCCGTCAGCACGATCACCGGCAGTTCGGGATGACCGGGGCGCAGGCGTTTCAGCGCCGAAATGCCGTCCTCGCCCGGCATCACCAGATCGAGCATCACCAGCCCGACATCCGGCCCCTGCGGGCCGTTGATCACGCGGAACATGTCTTCCGCGCTGGCCGCCTGCAGCGTCTGGAAGCCGTTCCTCTCAATGACCGCCTGCATGAGGCGGCGTTGGGTTGGATCGTCGTCGACGATGAGAATGGTGTGCGTCATCTAAACCCGTCAAAACCCACCGCCCGCGCCGGTTTTCTTGGCTGTCGGGCATCACGAATGGTTCAATTCGGGACGAGCATGCATCCGAAACCCCTAATTCCGGGTTTATCTTGGCTCCTCAGAACCTTAAGTGATCCTTATGAGCGCAGCCCCAAATCCCGCCACTTCCGCTGTTCCCAGCTGGGATCTCAGCGATCTTTATGCTGGCGTGGACGATCCGCGCCTGGCCGCCGATCTGGCGCGGTCGCTGGGCGACGCGCGGGCGTTTTCGGCCGCCTACAAGGGCAAGCTCGCGGCGGGCGAGGCGGCGGTTTTGAAAGCTGCGATCGCCGATTACGAGGCGCTGGGCGATCTCTCGGGCCGTATCGGCTCGTATGTCGGGTTGCTGTTCGCCGCGCATTCGGCTGACCCGGCGGTCGGGAAATTCTATGGCGACATGCAGGGCCGCCTGTCCGAGATCGGCACCGAGACGCTGTTCTTCGAACTTGAGCTGTCGCAGATCGCCGACGCCGATCTTGAGGCCGCCTTTGCGGCCGACGCCGATCTGGCGCGCTATCGGCCCTGGTTCGCCAATGTCCGCGCGTTCCGGCCGCACCAGCTGGCCGAAGACATGGAGCGCCTGCTCTACGAGCGCGATCTCACCGGCGCGTCGGCCTGGGCGCGGTTGTTCGACGAAAGCATTTCGGCGCTGCGCCATGACGTGCGCGGCGAAAGCCTCACGGGTCCGCAGGCGCTGAACCTGCTCTCCAGCCCCGACCGCGCGCTGCGCGCCGATGCGGCCGCTGCGTTGTCGAAGACATTCGGCGAGAATGTCCGCGTCTTCGCCTACATCCTGAACACGCTCGCCAAGGACAAGGAGATCGACGACCGCTGGCGCGCCTATCCCGAGGCCACCTCGTTCCGGCATCTGATGAACCAGGTCGAGCCCGAAGTCGTCGAGGCGCTGCGCAGCGCCGTGGTCGCGGCCTTCCCCGATCTGTCGCATCGCTATTACGCGCTGAAAGCGCGCTGGCTGAAGCTGGACAGGCTGGCCGATTACGATCGCAACGCGCCGCTGCCGAAAGCTTCCGACGCCGATATTTCCTGGGCAGAGGCGCGCGAGACGGTTCTGGGGGCCTATGGCCGCTTCGCGCCGCCGATGGCCGAAATCGCGAAGCGCTTCTTCGACCGCAACTGGATCGACGCCGAGCCGCGCGCCGGCAAGTCGGGCGGGGCGTTCAGCCATGGCACGGTGCCCAGCGCGCATCCCTATATCCTGATGAATTATCTGGGTAAGCCGCGCGACGTGATGACGCTGGCGCACGAGCTTGGCCATGGCGTGCATCAGACGCTGGCCGCCAAACAGGGCGTGCTGCTGTCATCCAC
>CAZBPO010000320.1:1251-1547 GCA_964493795.1 uncultured Flavobacteriaceae bacterium | reverse complement strand
CGCCGCTGACCCTGGCGGAGACCGCCTCGGTGTTCGGCGAGATGCTGACCTTCCGCGCCCTGCTCGACGCCGCGCCGACGCCGCGCGAGCGCGCGTTGCTGCTCGCCGGCAAGGTTGAGGACATGATCAACACGGTCGTGCGCCAGATCGCGTTCTACGAGTTCGAGCTGCGCTTCCACGCCCGCCGTCGTCAGGGCGAACTGACGCCCGAGGATATCGGCGCGATCTGGATGGACGTTCAGCGCGAAAGCCTCGGCCCCGCCTTCAGCTTCGAGGCGGCCTACGCCAACTGGTGG
>CAZBPO010000320.1:0-1241 GCA_964493795.1 uncultured Flavobacteriaceae bacterium | reverse complement strand
GCTACATCCCGCATTTCGTGCGGACGCCGTTCTACGTCTATGCCTATGCTTTCGGCGACTGCCTGGTGAATTCGCTCTACGCCCTCTACGAAAGCGCGCATCCGGACTTCGTGGCGAAGTATTTCGCGATGCTGGAAGCCGGCGGGGCGCTGCACCACAAGCAGGCGCTCGCCCCGTTCGGCCTCGACGCTTCCGACCCGGCCTTCTGGTTGAAAGGCATCGGCATGATCTCGGGCTTCATCGACGAGCTGGAACGGGACGCGGCGCTGCTCGACGGCTGAGGTTCATCAGCCCTAGCCTTGACTATATTCCTAGATCCGCCCATCTTGCAAATCGCGGCCGGTGACCGGTCCGCAGGTGGGGTGGGGTATGCGAAAATCGACGTTCAATTCCTGTCTGCCCGCAAAAACCGACAAACGAATACCAATGAACATACAAACGAAAAGGAATAATATCTCATACGCAACAATCGGTCGCGCCGCCTAAAGATTCAGCATCTTGCCCGACAGCGCCGTCCGCGCTTTTTCGGGCATGCCCTCGGCTACGCCCTTGTAGACGATGGTCGAGTCGTGGACGGCCAGACAGTGGCCATCCTGAAAGACAGCCGCGCCCAGTTCGAACGACGAGCGGCCGATCCGTTTCACGCCCACCCCCACCGTCACGTCCGGCCCGTAATAGCCCTCGCGCACATAGGCGATCTCGACCGAGGCCACGAGCACCCGGTAGTCGCGCTTGGCGGGGTGAATGTCGCCCTCGAAGATCAGGGTCCGGTTGAACGTGACGCGGGCGTCCTCGAAGAACTGGGCGAAGGCGACATTGTTGAGGTGGCCGTTGATGTCCATGTCGCCGAACCGTGTGGTGATGCGGATGAACTCGGGGTAGGCGGATTCCAGCAGGCGCGCGGCTTCGGGTTTCATGGATCAGGCCAGTAAAGGTTTGCGATTGGCGCGGACCATGCCTCAATCGGTCCGTCATGACCAACGCCCTCAGCTTTAAACCCGATTACTGGCGCTATTTCGCGCGCGAGGCCGCACGCGGCGGCGACTGTCCGCTTTACGAAGCCGTCGCGCTCGCCGTTGCGGAAGACGCCGAACTTCAATCCATCAGCGCGGCGGCCCGGCCCGGGCAGCCGCCGGCGAACATGCTGTTCGCGGCGGTCCATGATGCCCTGCTGGCGGGGGCCGACCACCCGCTGCGGTTGTATTACGGACATCTGCTGCGGCCGGGAGAGGCCCTGAGCG
>CAZBPO010000319.1:0-3672 GCA_964493795.1 uncultured Flavobacteriaceae bacterium | reverse complement strand
GCACGCGCGGCATCTCGCTGTTCCTCGTGCCCAAATTCCTGCCCGACGCGAACGGGGCGCCGGGTGCCCGCAACGACCTGGCGGTCGTCGGACTGGAGCACAAGATCGGCATTCACGGCAGCCCGACCTGCACGATGTCGTTCGGCGACGGCGGCGGCGCGACGGGCTTCCTGATCGGTCAGGAAAATCGCGGCATGGCGGCGATGTTCACGATGATGAACTCGGCGCGCCTGAATGTCGGCGGCCAGGGCGTCGGGTTGGCCGAGCGGGCCTATCAGCAGGCGCTGCGCTATGCCGGCGAACGCCAGCAGGGCAAGCCGTTCGGCCTTCAGCATGAAGGCGCGACCATGGTGCCGATCGTGCGCCACCCCGATGTCCGCCGCATGCTGATGACCATGCGGTCGGGCATCGAGGCGGGGCGCGCCATCTGCCTGTCGAACGCCCTCGCCATCGATCTCGCCCGCCATCACCCCGATCCCGATGCGCGCGTGCGGGCCAAGCTGCGCGAAGAGCTGCTGACGCCGATCGCCAAGGGGTGGTGCACCGACATGGCGGTTCGGGCCGCCAGCCTCGGCGTCCAGATCCATGGCGGCATGGGGTACATCGAGGAGACCGGGGCGGGGCAGCACTATCGCGACGCCCGCATCCTGCCGATCTACGAAGGCACCAACGGCATTCAGGCGATCGATCTGGTGACGCGAAAGCTCGGGCTCGACAAAGGCGGCGCGCTGGCGGACCTCTTCGGCGAGATCGAAGAAACGGCGCGCGCCCTTGAAGGTTCGGCCGAAGACATCCACGCCAATGCGGGGCGGCAACTTGCGGCCGGGCTCTCGGCGGCGCGCGCCGCCAGCGACTGGCTTTCGGCCCGCCTCTCGCAAGGCAAGCCCTATGACGCGCTCGCCGGCGCGACGCCCTTCCTCGAAATGCTCGGCGCGGTCCTTGGCGGACATTTGCTGGGACGTGGCGCGATCGAGGCATCGCGCCGTCTTCAGGCGGGCGAAGGCGACGCGGCGTTCCTGGCCGGGCGCATCGCCAATGCGCGTTTCTTCATCGCCAACACGGTCACCGCAGCGGCAGGATTGCTGGATTCCGTAACGGCCGGCGCCGAGGCGCTTTACGCTACGGAGTTCGAACCGCTTTGACCTTGGCCGACTTGGGGCCTAGCGTTTTACGCATGAAACCCGGATCACCTTATGTCTGACGCAGTCGAACTGCCCGCGCAGGCTCCGCCGCGTGCGCGCGATGACCGCGGCCTGATCTACCCGTTCGCGGAAAAGCCCGAGCCTGGGGCGACCATCGAGGTCGCGCCGGGCGTGCTGTGGCTGCGCATGCCGCTGCCCTTTCAGCTCAACCACATCAATCTCTGGCTGCTCGAGGACGGCGACGGCTGGACCGTGGTCGACACCGGCGTCGATACCCCGGTCTGCCGCGAACAGTGGCAGCAGGTCTTCGACACCGCGCTTCAGGGCAGGCCGGTCAAGCGCATCGTCGTCACCCATCTTCATCCCGATCATGTCGGCTTGGCGGGCTGGATATCCGATCGCTTCCAGGCGCCGCTCCTGATGAGCCGCACCGACTATCTGATGTGCCGGATGCTGGTCATGGACACCGGCAAGGAAGCCCCGTGGGAGGGCATCTCTTTCTACCGCGCCGCCGGTTTCTCCGACGAGGCGATCGAAGCCTACAAAAAGCGCTTCGGCGGCTTCGGTATGGGCGTCTCCCGGCTTCCCCAAGCCTATACGCGGTTGCAGGAAGGCGACACGCTGGAGATCGGAGGGCGTGTCTGGCGCGTCGTTGTCGGACGCGGTCATGCGCCCGAGCATGTCTGCCTGCTGAACGACAGCGACAAGCTGATGATCTCCGGCGATCAGGTGTTGCCGCGCATTTCCTCGAACGTCTCCGTCTTTCCCACCGAACCCGACAGCAACCCGCTGCAGGACTGGCTGGACAGCTGCGCGCGTCTTCGCGATCTCATCGATCCCGATGTCCTGGTTCTGCCCGCTCATAACGAACCGTTCCGCAACGCTCGCAAGCGCCTTCAGGACCTGATCGACGACCACGAGGCGGGCCTTTCGCGGCTGCTCGACATGCTCGCCGAGCCCCGGCGGGCCGTCGAAGTGTTTCCCGCCCTGTTCCGCGCGCGGATCACGGGCGGCAATTATCTGATGGCGACCGGCGAAAGCCTCGCTCACCTGAACTGCCTCATAGCCCGCGGCAGCGTCCTCAAGGAACGCGACCCATCGGGCATCGACGTTTATCGACGGGCCTGAACGTGGAGAACGCCATGCGCCGTATCGCTTTCGCCTTATGTCTCGCCGGTACGGCCGCCGCGCAGGAGCCGACCCCGGAACCGGTGCCGCGCACGGACCCCGGCTCGACCATCGCCGTCGAGGCGACGCCTGCCGCAGGCCCCGACGCAGCGACGGTCGAGATGCTGGCGCGGACCTATGACGGCCTGACCTTCGACGAACTGGAAGCTTTCGTGAAGGCCGATGGTTACGGCTACACCGTCCATCAGGGCGCGAGCGGCCCCTATCTGCAGGCCGGCACCGTCAATGGCGTGTCGTATGAAATCTGGCTCAGCGAGTGCAATCAGGACCCCGTGCCGCGCTGCATCGGCTTCACCGCGCAGACGTTCTACTTCAAGGAATCGCCCAAGGTGACGCTCAAGGCGATCAACGACTGGAACGCGAACGCCTGGGGCGTGCGCGCCATGCTCTACAGCGACGGACAGTCTGCGGTGGCGATGAATATCGGCGTGAATGGCGGCGTCACGGGTAACTGGCTGATCCGGAGGCTGCGAAACTTCAACTACTGGGCCGAAGCGTACAGCGCATTCCGCAATACCGGCGATCCCAAGGCGGCCCCCGCGCAATAGCGTCTGGCGGCGATCAGCGCGTCTTCACCGCCAGCGCGATATCGCTGGCCCAGGCGAGGCGCGCGACATGCGCGTCGTCGCGCCGATCCAGCCCGGAAAGAACCGCCGCGACCCGCGCCTCTTGTCCGGGCGGCCAGTTCGGTTGCGGCATCAGGTCGTCGATCACGTAGATCCCGCCGGGCCTCAGCAGACGCCACAGCGCCTCGAAGCCGTCGAACTTGCCCGGCATGGCGTCGGCGAAGACGAGATCGTATCTGTCCGAAGGCTGCCCCCCGAACCACGAAAAGGCATCTGCATCCAGCAGGGTCAGGCGCGGGTCGCCCCTGAGATGGCGCGCCGCGATCGCCGCCCATCGCCCATCGGCCTCGATCGAGGTCAGCCGGGCCGTTTCGTCCATGCCGTCAAGCAGCCACGCGGTCGCCAGTCCCGTCCCGGTTCCGATCTCGAGCAATCGGCCGCCCGGTTTGGACGCGGCGAGGGCGCGCAGCAGCCCGCCCAGCTTGTAGTCCGAGAAGAAGCTGAAACCCGCTTCCTCGGTGTCCGCCCAGATGGCGGACAGCACGGCGGGCGGACGTACGGGATCGTCTTCCATGGGCAAGGGTTTAGCGCCGCGCGCCGCACTGCGCTAGCGTAGCGGCGACAGGGGAGGAAAACGCATGAGTCTCAACGGCAAGACGCTGTTCATCACTGGGGCCAGCCGGGGTATCGGCCTGGCGATCGCCATGCGCGCGGCGCAGGACGGCGCCAATGTCGCGATCGCCGCCAAGACCGCCGATCCGCACCCCAAGCTGCCC
>CAZBPO010000318.1:0-3703 GCA_964493795.1 uncultured Flavobacteriaceae bacterium | reverse complement strand
GGTCCGATATGAACGGCCTCGTCGGCCATCGAAACATGCAGCGCATCGCGATCCGCGTCGGAATAAACGGCGACCGTCTTGATACCCATACGACGGGCGGTCTTGATGACGCGGCAAGCGATCTCGCCGCGGTTGGCGATCAGGATCTTCTTGAACATGAACCCCTTGAGCCCCAGGCGTAATTTTGTGACGGGATCGCATAGCAGATAGCCGGCCCGTGTCTAAGGGCTTTTCCCGGCCTTACGCATAGGGAATGGGGTGCTAGCCTGAGGTCATGGGAACCCGGCGATTCATGGCCATTCTGGGCGCAGCCTGGCTGACGGCCGCCGCCCATGCCCTGCCCCCCGGCGCGCCCGTACTCGCTGTCGACGATATCCGGACGATGGCGGCGCTGGAGGCCCATGGCTACGCGCTTGGTGACATATTGTCGGCGCCGGGGGCCGTCACCACGGCGGAGTTGACCGCGACCAGCCCGCCCTACCGCACGCTCAGCGAGGCCATCGCCGCCGACACGGCCGAATTGCGGGCCGAGATGAAAGCCAAAGGCCGCACGTTGCGCGAGGTGACGTCCGAGAATATCGGGCGCGTGATGGACATGCGCTGGCTGGCCTCGCCGCTGGCCCGGTTTCGCCTGGCGGGCGTGATCAACCGGATCGACAAACGTGATTTCGGCCAGCCGGCCGGCACGTGCGGCGAGGTCAGGCTGATCTATCGGCTGGGCTATCGCTTCGAGGGCTCAAAGCGCGGCCGGCTCTACAGCTCGCGCCTGCCGGTTTCGCTGAACGTGGTGTTCGAGCGGCTGGGCGATTGCCGGCAGACGGCGGAAGACTGGGCCGCACCGGAGGGGCTGGACGATGTCGCCGCGTGGCTGATCGCCGGCCCGCTGGCCCCCACGCGCATGCGGCTGAAGCAGATCGAGCTGAACGTCCAGATCGTCCGCTTTCCTTCAGGGCTGGAGACGGCGTTCGGCGGACAGGCGGTGTATCTGATGCGCGTCTTCTCCGCCGCCGAAACGGGCGGCGCGCTGGTCCTTGCCCCCAAGCCGCTGGAGAACACGCCGGACACAACCAGGCTGGAGGCCGACCCCGCGCTGAAAGCCGAGATGATCGCCTGGCTGCGCGACCACGCCCCCGAAGTCGACGAGGGCGTCGCGGTGCTGCCGGACCGCTTTCTCGCCTTCAAGGAGCTGTCCTATTCGACCTATGGCCCGCTGCGGACGGCGAACCGGCCCTTCAGCGCGATGCTGAAGCCTGAGGATTTCGATGGCGTCGCGGCCGACGGGTTTCGCGTGCTGAAGACCACGCGCGGCATGATCGAGCGGTTGGACCAGATGTCGTGCATGGGATGTCACCAGAGCAACGGCACGGCGGGGTTCCATTTCTTCGGGCGCGACGACGCCGAGACCTCGCCACTCAACCGCGTGACGATCGGGCACTCGCCGCACTTCGCCGCCGAACAGCCGCGCCGCGCCGCCTATATGCGCGCCTTGCTGGACGGCCGCGCGCCAGACGCCTTTCGCCCACTGCCTAACGCACCGCCGGCCGACTGGAGCGGCGCTGAGCCCGTCTATGAGGCCGCCCGCCCCGGCATGGCCTGCATCCCCGACGCGGCGGCCGGCGATCTGGTGCCCTGGTCGTGCGACGCCACCACCGTCTGCACCACGGTCGCCAGCAACGCGAAGCTGGGGCTGGTGATGGGCCAGTGCCTGCGCCGCACCGAGGCCGGCGCCTATTCCGGGCAGCTCTGCCTTGCGGGCGAAATCCGCGACGGCGACGCGCCCTTCAACGACACGTTCAGGATCGGCGCGACGCTGAACAGCTTTGCGCGCAGCGTAAACGCGAAAACCCATGCCTGCCGCCCGCCCAAGCTGGGCGTGCCGGGCGGCGCGAGCTATCGCCAGTGCACAGGGCCGGAGCGTGAGTTCGCGCGCTTCGACGCCAACGCCCCGCCCGACGAAATCTGCGCGCTGGCCGGCGGCAAGGCGTTCGACCTCTGCGTCGCCTCGGGCGATTTCGCCTCGTGCCTTGAGGGCGCGGTGGTGCGCGGCAACCGCCAGACCTGCGGCGGCGAGCGCTATTGCCGCGATGATTTCATGTGCCAGGACCTGCCGCCGAACCTGAAGAATGTCGGCCGCGTGAAGGGCTATGGCTACTGCTCGCCGACCTATTTCGTGTTCCAGATGCGGATCGACAACCACCCAGATCCGATGAAGGGGCTTTAGAACAGCGCGCGAATGCGCCGCTCCAGCTCCGCGTTGTGCCGGGCAGCGTCGGCGCGCAGGCGGCCCAGGATTTCGGCGAAGAGACGCGCCCTGGCCGCGATGTCGCCCTGAAGCCTCGCCTCGTCCTGCCCGCCGCGCAGATGCGACAGCTCGACCGACTGGCCGACGACCTCACCCATGAATTTATCGACGAGCTCTCCGGCATCAGGCATCGCCCTCAACAGCGAAGCGTCGCCGGTAAAGAGATAGGCGGCGCGGATGGCCAGGTCGCCGCCTGGCGCCTCGCCAAAGCGATCCATATAGGGCTGGGTGATCCAGCGCTCTACCTCGCGCACGCCTGTCGCGACCGGCACATCGAGGCGAAGGCGCGCGATCAAGGCGTCAGCGCCCTCAGCCCGGGCGGAAGCCGCCTCGGCGACGCGGCGATCCACGACATCGCTCAGCGTCTCGTCGTTGAACAGAAACGGCCAGACGGTCATGCAGCGCGCCGCGTCATCGTCAGCATCTCAGCCGGCATTGCGGCCTGCCTATCAGCCCTGCGCCGCCTGGCGGACCAGCGCACGCGCGATGCCGTCCTGAACCGCGTAAAGTCCGTAATTGGTGTTGCTGCGCTCGCCGCCCGTGAACATCGGCGATGTGCCGAGCCCCCATTTGATCTCTGCAGTTTCGTGCGTGGAGTATTCGGCCTGAAGACCGGGCTTGGCGAACCAGGTCGTCTGATTGTAGCCGCCGGTCCTGAAGGCATCGATCGCGGTGCAAGAATGCTTCGCCTGACCGTCCTGCTCGAAGATCAGCACCATGCCGGCGGATAGCCGCGTGGCACCCAGCGGCGGCTTCTGCAGCCTCTGCCCCATCGCGATCATCGACTTCATCACCGCGTCGAACTTCAACGCCATGGTTGTGTACTGATCGAGCGTGGGCGTCCTGCTGAACTCGCGCTCATACGCCCAGATCAGCGTCGCGTTGTGACAGAAGATGGGCAGGTTGTTCCACTTGCCCGCGACCGTGAATTGTCTGGGTTGTCCGATCGGCATTGTCCCCTCCCCGCCAGCCTGCGTGAAGGAGACCACACACCGGCGGGATGAAAAACCCCGCAGGTGACAACAAGCGCGACGACGTCCGCTACAGCGGAATGTTGTCGTGCTTCTTCCAGGGCATGTCCTGCTTCTTGGTGCGGAGCATGCGCAGCGCGCGGGCCACGCGCCAGCGGGTGCGGGCCGGCATGATGACCTCGTCGATATAACCGCGCGAGGCGGCGACGAACGGATTGAGGAAGCGGTCCTCATACTCCTTGGTGCGCTCGGCGATGGCGTCGGGGTTCTTCATGTCCTGGCGGAAGATGATCTCCACCGCGCCCTTCGCGCCCATCACCGCGATCTGCGCCGACGGCCAGGCATAGTTCACGTCGCCGCGGATATGCTTCGACGACATCACGTCATAGGCGCCGCCATAGGCCTTGCGCGTGATGACCGTAACCTTGGG
>CAZBPO010000317.1:2126-3713 GCA_964493795.1 uncultured Flavobacteriaceae bacterium | reverse complement strand
TTCGATGGCTTTGAGCGCGCCCTCGCCGGGGGTGCGGGCCTTGACCTTCTTGCCGGATTTGGGCGCGAGCCATTTGTCCCAGTAGGGCCACCACGAGCCCGGCGTTTCCAGCGCGCCGGCGCGCCATTCATCGAGCGTGGGGGCCAGCGTGTCGCGGCTCCAGTACTGGTATTTGTTGGCCGAGGGCGGATTGACGACGCCGGCGATATGGCCCGATCCGGCCATCATGAAGGTGACCGGACCCTTGAACAGCGCGGCCGCCTTGAAGACCGATTTCGCCGGGGCGATGTGGTCTTCCTTGGACGATTGCAGGAAGACCGGAATCTTCACCTTGGTGAGGTCGATCTTGGCGTTGGCGAGCCGCATCTTGCCCTGCGCCAGAAGATTGTCGCGATAGCAGTCGCGCAGATATTGCAGGTGCATCGCCACCGGCATGCGCGTGGTGTCGGAATTCCAGTAGAGCAGGTCGAACGCCATGGGATCGCGGCCCATGAGATAATTGTTCACCACGAACGACCAGATGAGGTCGTTCGAGCGCAGCATGTTGAAGGTGGTCGCCATCGCGCCGCCGTCGAGATAGCCGCCCTGCGCCTTCATCTGCGCTTCCATGTGGGCGAGCTGTTCGTCATCGACGAAGACCGAAAGGTCGCCGGCCTCGGTGAAATCGACCTGGCTGGTGAAGAAGGTGACCGACTTGACCCGCGTATCCTTGCGCGTCGCCATGTGGGCGAGGCCGGCGGCGGTGACCGTGCCGCCGATGCAGTAGCCGATGACGTTGAGCGCATCGCTGTCCGCCGCCTTGCAGGCCGCGTCGACCGCCTCGTAGAAGCCCTCGGTCAGATAGTCGTCGAAGGTTTTCTGCGACAGCCGCTGGTCGGGATTGACCCAGCTGACCACGAACAGCGTGTAGCCCTGCGCCACCGCCCAGCGGATGAATGAGTTTTCGGGCTTCAGGTCGAGGATGTAGAATTTGTTGATCCAGGGCGGGATGATGAGCAGCGGTCGCTCATAAACGTCGTCCGTGGTCGGAGAATACTGGATGAGCTGCATCAGCTCGTTCTGGAAGACGACCTTGCCCGGCGAGGTGGCCAGGTTCTCGCCCACCTTGAACTTGGTTTCATCGACCTGACGGATGGCGAGCCGGCCCTTGCCGCGCTCGAGATCCTCGATGATGTGGGTGACGCCGCGCACCAGGTTCTCGCCGTTGGTGCGAAGCGTCTCTTTCAGGACTTCCGGGTTGGTCAGCACGAAGTTCGTCGGCGACAGGGCGTCGACGAACTGCTTGGTGTAGAAGGCGATCTTCTTGCGTTCCTTGTCGTCGAGGCCGTCGACGCCCTCGACCGTCTCCTGAAGCCAGTTGGCGGTCAGCAGGTAGGATTGCTTGATGAAGTCGAAGACCGTGTTCTCGGTCCAGGCGGCGTCCTTGAAACGTTTATCGCCCTTGGGTGCGGGCGCGACCTCTTCATAGTCTTCGCCCATCAGGCGGCGGCCGGCGTTCTGCCAGAGCTTGAGATGCGCGGTCCAAAGGCGCGTCTGCGCGTCGAGAATGCGGCGCGGATCGTGGACCAGACGGGCGGCGAGGTCGAT
>CAZBPO010000317.1:0-2116 GCA_964493795.1 uncultured Flavobacteriaceae bacterium | reverse complement strand
ATTCAGCGGATCGACCACGCCGACGCCCTTGGAGGTTTCCTTGCGGTTGAGATAGTCGCCGACCAGCTTGCCGGTCTTCTTGCCGATCTCGACGAAATTGCGCGCCAGCACGCCCAGGTCGGGCAGGGGGAAATCGCCGGCCGGTTCGGCTGGCTTGGGTTCCGGCTTGGCGGCTTTCTTCTCTGACATGACGTTTCCAGCGGCGTCTTCCACAGCGCCGTCGGGCGCAAAAATGGCCCGGCTGCGGCCGGGGCGCAAGGCGCGGCTTGATTTCCGTGTGCGTCAGGGCAGGATCGGCGCATGCGGACCTATATGCTCTACGGTGTGCTGGCGCTGGCGGGATGCACCTCGCCCGAGGCGGCGTTTCCCCGGCTGGCCGACATGAAGAAGCCGGAACCGCCTTCCTCGACGTCAATCCAGCGCCAGGGGCTGCTGGCCGAGATCAACCGGGCGGGCGATGCCGTGCGTACAGCCGGCAAGATGGTGCGCGAAGGCGAAACTTCCGCCGACAGACTGCCCAGATAGGCGCTTTCCGGCCTTTGGCCGGGCGGGCGGATCGGATAGGGTGCGCGCCCTCAGCCGCCCCCGACTCTCGTAAAATCCATGCCCTCGACCGACTTCTACAAGATCAAGCGCCTTCCCCCGTATGTCTTCGAGCAGGTGAACCGCCTGAAGGCCAAGGCGCGCGCAGGCGGCGCAGACATCATCGATTTCGGCATGGGCAATCCCGATATGCCGACGCCGAAGCACATCGTGGAGAAGCTGGTCGAGACGGTGCGCGACCCCAAGACCAGCCGCTATTCGGCCTCGAAAGGCATTCCGGGTCTGCGCAAGGCCATGGCCGGGTATTACGAGCGGCGTTTCGGCGTGACGCTGAACCCCGAGACCGAGGTGATCGCGACGCTGGGCTCGAAGGAAGGCTTCGCCAACCTCGCCCAGGCGATCACCGCGCCGGGCGACGTGGTGCTGGCCCCGAACCCTGCTTATCCGATCCACGCCTACGGCTTCATCATCAACGGCGCGGTGGTGCGCCACGTGCCGGCCGAGACGCCGGAGATGTTCCTTGAGCGCCTGCACACGGCGGCCAAGCATTCGGTGCCGTCGCCGGTGGCCGTGGTGGTGAGCTATCCCTCGAACCCGACCGCGCAGGTCGTCGATCTGGACTATTACAAGGAGATCGTTCGCTTCGCCCGGCGCTTCGACATGTGGATCCTGTCAGACCTCGCCTATTCGGAGCTCTATTTCGACGACAACCCGCCGCCCTCGATGTTGCAGGTGGAAGGCGCGAAGGACATCACGATCGAGTTCCAGTCGCTGTCCAAGACCTATGCGATGCCTGGCTGGCGCATGGGCTTCGCCGCCGGCAACGAGAAGCTGGTGGGCGCGCTGGCGCGGGTGAAGTCGTATCTGGACTATGGCGCGTTCACGCCGATCCAGGTGGCGGCGGCGGCCGCGCTGAACGGTCCGCAGGACTGCGTGCAGGAAATCCGGAACACCTATCGCGCGCGCCGCGACGTGCTGGTGGACAGCTTTCGCCGGGCCGGGTGGGACATCCCTTCGCCGCCCGCGACCATGTTCGCCTGGGCCCCGATCCCGGAACAGTTCCGCGGCATCTCGTCGGTGGAGTTCGCCAATCTGATGATCGAGCACGCGGGCGTCGCGGTGGCGCCGGGCCTCGGCTTTGGCGAATACGGCGACAGCCATGTGCGCTTCGGCCTGGTCGAGAACGAGCATCGCATCCGGCAGGCGGCGCGCAACGTGAAGGCGTTCCTTGGCCGCGCCGGCGAGCTGCTGGGCAACGGCCCCGCGCCTGAATTCGACCGCGTGGCGCACACATGAAAGATGCATTGCGGATTGGCGTCGCCGGCCTTGGGACGGTCGGCGCGGGCCTGGTCAAACTGCTGACCGAGAATGACGATCTGATCGCCGCGCGCTGCGGCCGGCGGATCGAGGTGGTGGCGGTGGCGGCGCGCGATCACAAGAAGGATCGCGGCTTTTCGCCCTCGCGCTTCGTCTGGTTCAAGGACCCGGTCGAGCTGGCGCAGTCGGATGAGATTCAGGTTTTCGTCGAACTGATCGGCGGCGTCGATACGGCCTCGAAGGCCGTCACGGCGGC
>CAZBPO010000316.1:0-3721 GCA_964493795.1 uncultured Flavobacteriaceae bacterium | reverse complement strand
AGGCGACGCCATCCAGATCGAAACGCCGGGCGGCGGGGGCTACGGCCCGCCCGTCTGATCACCTTGGAGACTGCCTTGCCGACCATTCTCGTCACGGGCGCCAATCGCGGCATCGGCCTTGAATTCGTGCGCCAGTACGCCGCCGCCGGCGAGCGCGTGATCGCCGCCTGCCGCACCCCCGTCAAAGCCGATGCGCTGATCGCCGTCGCTGCGGTGTCGGGCGGACGCGTCACCGTGCACCCGCTCGACGTCACCGAAGACGGCTCTGTCTCCGCCTTCAAGTCGGTGATCGGCGACCAGCCGGTCGATGTCGCGATCGCCAATGCCGGCATCTATGGCGGTTCGCGCCAATCCTGGCAGGACATGGACTACGACGCCTGGGTGCGCACGCTGGCCGTGAACCTGATCGCCCCGATGCGCCTCGCCCAGATCGTGCACGCCAACCTCAAGGCGACCAAAGGCAAGTTCGTCGCGATCACGTCGTCGATGGGCTCCAACACCGAGTCGGAAGGCGATGGCGGCATGCACGCCTATCGCACGTCGAAGGCCGGGCTGAACAAGCTCGTCTCGACACTGGCGCACGACTGGCGCGCCGACGGAATCGTTGCGGTCCCCGTCAGCCCGGGCTGGGCGAAGACCGACATGGGCGGGCCCGACGCGCCGCTTTCGCCGGCCGACAGCGTCGCGGGAATGCGCCGCCTCATCGCGTCCCTTGACCTTACGCAATCCGGCCGTCTGTTCGACTACGATGGCGCGCCGATGGCTTGGTAAACCGCCTGAACTCAGGATTTAGCCCTGCTTGATCCAGAGCGACACATTCCACTGGATCAAGACCGCAGAACGGAACGATCAACCGAAGATATGTAATATTATTGCGGAACGCGCTGCGGTGCGGAATCGTTTTCTGTTGGAAGATGGCGGAAACAAGGCCATCGTCTGCCTAGGCAAGTGTGGGAGGGCTACCATGCAGCAAGTCGGAATCCTGACGACCGGTGCAGTGTTTCTCTTTCTTGGCGCCATCCTGATCGGCTTCATCTGAAGCGGTCGCACCGAAAAACGGGCCGGCGGCGGAAACGCCCCGGCCCTTTCGTTGTCACAAGCGGTTTCGCCTCAGGGCGTCATGACCGTCTTCAGCACGCCGTCCTCGCGTGCGTCGAACAGCCGATAAGCCTCCGCCCCCTGGTCGAGGCTCAACCTGTGCGTGATGTAGCGCTCGGGTTTCAGGCGTCCGCTTTGCACCAGCGGAACGATGTCGGGCCAGTATCGCGGCACCGAGCATGTGCCGATCCGGAAAGTCAGCGTCTTCACGAACGCCAACGCCATCGGGAAATCGAACTTCTTCGTCTGGTTCACGCCGATCGCGGAGACGATGCCCTGGCGGCCGACCAGCTTCATCGCCAGATTGATCGTCGCGTCCGCGCCGACCGCCTCGACCGCGCAATCCGCCATCCGGCCGCTCGTGGCCTCGCGAACCGCCTCGACCGCATCCGAGGCGTCGAACGCCTCCGCGCCCAGCGATCGCGCGATGGCGCGGCGCTCGGCCACCAGATCCACCGCGAACACCCGTGAGGCGCCCATGACGAATGCGCTCTCCACCGCCATCAGGCCGATCGGACCCAACCCGACCACCACGACCGTCTTGCCCGGCCCGATCTCCGCCCCGACGCAGCCGAACCAGGCGGTCGGCAGATTATCGGTCAGCATCAGCGCCTGCTCTTCGCTCACGCCGTCCGGGATGAGCGCGACGTTGAAGTCGCCTTTGGGCACCCGGATCGCCTCCGACTGGCACCCTTCCAGCGCGTGGCTCAGGCCATAGCAACCCGACCCGCCCGTTTCGCACTTCAACACATTGCCCGCCAGGCACGGCGCGCACCCGCCGCAGCCCACGGCGGCGGAGATCATCACCCGGTCTCCCGATCTCACGCGCTGGACAGAGCGACCGACCTCGACGACCTCGCCGACCGCCTCATGGCCGACGCAATAGCCCAGATCCGGGCTGAACCCGTGCCCGTGATAGATGTGCAGGTCGCTGCCGCATATGCCGCACGCAGTCATCCTGACGAGGATGTCGGTATCGCTCTCCAGCTTCGCGTCAGGAACGCTGTCGCACGTGATGGTGCGCGGAGCGTGATAACAGAGCGCCTTCATGTATCCTCCGATGTCTTTCGCGCCAGCGATAGCGCGAAAGACATCGGGCTCGCCAGCGCCTCAGGCCGCCTTGGTCACGAAGCTCCGCGGATCGTAGTTGAGGATCGGCGCCAGCCAGCGCTCCATTTCCTCGATCGTAAAGCCCTTGCGCGCGGCATAGTCCTCCACCTGGTCGCGTTCGATCTTGCCGATGCCGAAATAAGCCGAGCGCGGATGGCTAAAATAGAGCCCGCTCACCGCTGCGCCGGGCCACATCGCATAGCTTTCGGTCAACTTGATGCCGGCCGCGTTCTCCGCATCCAGCAGCTGGAACAGCGCCGCCTTCTCTGTGTGATCGGGCTGCGCCGGATAACCGGGCGCCGGGCGGATGCCCTGATACTTCTCCTCGATCAGCGCCTGGTTGCTCAGCGCCTCGTCCGGCGCATAGCCCCAGAACTCGCGCCGCACCCGCTCATGCATGCGCTCGGCGAAAGCCTCCGCCAGACGGTCGGCCAGCGCCTTTGACAGGATTGAGGAATAATCGTCCTGCTTCGCTTCGAAGCCCTTGGCGACCTCGTCCTCGCCATGCCCGGTCGTCACCGCGAAGCCGCCGATATAGTCGGCGACGCCGCTGCCGATCGGCGCGATCAGATCCGACAGCGCCATGTTCGGCCGCGCCGCATCCTTGGCCTGCTGCTGGCGCAGCGCGTGAAAGCGCGCCAGCTCGGTCGTCCGCGTCTCGTCGGTCCACACGACGATGTCGTCGCCGTCGCTGTTGGCGGGCCAGAACCCGACCACGGCCTTCGCAGTCAGCCACTTTTCGGCGACCATCGTCTTCAGCATGGCCTGCGCATCCGCGAACAGATTGCGCGCCGCCGGCCCGACCACGTCGTCATCCAGGATCATCGGATAGCGCCCGACCAACTCCCAGCTCTGAAAGAACGGCGTCCAGTCGATATAGTCGACCAGTTCGGCCAGATCATAGGCCTCGAAAGCGCGCGTGCCCGTGAAGGCGGGTTTGGGCGCGGCATAACCGCTCCAGTCGATCTTCATGGCGTTGTCGCGCGCCTGCGCGATCGTAAAGCGTCGGTCGTTGCGACGCCCGGCGGCGTGGCCTTCGGCGATCTTCACATAATCGGCGCGCACGTCGCGCATGAAGTCGCCGCGCTGCTCCTTCGACAACAGGCTCGACGCCACCGCCACGGCGCGCGAGGCGTCGGTCACATAGACCGTCTGCCCCCGCGCATAGTTCGGATTGATCTTCACCGCCGTGTGCACCTTCGAGGTCGTCGCCCCGCCGATCAGCAGCGGCGCGTCAAAGCCCTGCCGCTCCATCTCGGCGGCCACATGGCACATCTCGTCCAGCGACGGCGTGATCAGGCCCGACAGGCCGATGATGTCGGCCTTCTCGGCGCGCGCGGTGTCCAGAATCTTCTGCGCCGGCACCATCACGCCAAGGTCGATCACCTCGTAATTGTTGCACTGAAGCACGACGCCCACGATGTTCTTGCCGATATCGTGGACGTCGCCCTTCACGGTCGCCATCACGATCTTGCCGGCCGCCTCGCGCTTCTGCCCGGCGGCTTCCTCTTCC
>CAZBPO010000315.1:0-3745 GCA_964493795.1 uncultured Flavobacteriaceae bacterium | reverse complement strand
AACGCGAGGCCGAGGCCCGCCGGGCGGCGGCCGAGATTCGCCTGCGCGAGACGATCGAGAACGCGCCGCAGGGCATCGTGCTGTGGGACCGCAATCAGCGGCTGGCGATCTGCAACCGGCGCTTCCGCGAATTCACGGGCCTCGCCGAAATCGACGCCGAACCCGGCGCGGCGCGCGCCTCGGTGCTGGGCACCCTGCTGGCCCCCGGCGAAAAGGCCTCGGCCAGCGGCGCGCCGCAGCGCTGGGAGGTCCGCAAGCTTGAGGGCCTGCCCGACGGCAGCGACGAATTGCTGCTGATCGACGGGCGCTGGCTGCACGCCTCGCACCGCACCACCTCCGATGGCGGCGAGCTGAGCGTCTTCACCGACGTGACGGCGATGAAGAACCAGGAAGCCGAACTGATCCGCCGCGAGATGGAGCTGCGCGAGGCGGTGTCGGGTCTGGAGAAGTCGCAGGGCCTGCTCGAACATCAGGCGATCGAACTGACCAAGCTGACCGGGCGGCTGGAGACCGAAAAGCAGCGCGCCGAGGAAGCCAACCGCGCCAAGACCGAGTTCCTGGCCAATATGAGCCACGAACTGCGCACGCCGCTGAACGCCATCATCGGCTTCTCGGAGATCATGGGGGCCGAACTGTTCGGCCCGCTGGGTCACCCCAAATATGTCGAATATGCCCGCGACGTGGTGATGAGCGGCCAGGGCCTGCTGGAGCTGATCAGCGACATTCTGGACATGTCGAAGATCGAATCCGGCGAAATCCGCCTGGAGCCCGAGCGTCTCGACGCCGCCGCCGCCGCCGCCGAAGCGATCCGCATGGTCGCCCCGCGCGCGCAGGACAAAGGCGTGAAGCTGTTGATCGACGTACCCGACGATCTGTTCGCCCTGGCCGATCCGCGCGCGGTGAAGCGCGTGCTGCTCAACCTTTTGTCGAACGCCATCAAGTTCACCGACCGCGGCGGCGCGGCGCGCGTGCGGGCGCGCAGCCATGGCGGCTTCGTGGTGATGGCGGTGGAAGATACCGGCTGCGGCATCGACCCGGCCGACATTCCCAAACTGGGCAAACCCTTCGTCCAGCTCGACCGCCCCGGCGGCGACGGCGAGCATGGGACGGGGCTGGGCATCGCGGTGGCGAAGGCGCTTGTCGATCTGGGCGGCGGCGGCCTCGCCATCGAGAGCGCGCCGGGCCGCGGAACCATCGTGCGGTTTACCTTGCCGCTCCACGAAAACCCTGCCTGAACGGGGCGGGTTAACCCTCACTTTAACCTTTCGATGATTTGGCGGGCTTCGCGGGCCAGTGTGCATGTGCACCGGCACCCCTTGAGTCCATGGTCCGCTTTCTCATCCTCATCGCGCTCGCCCTGACGAGCCTCGCGGCCGCGACCGGCGCAAGGGCCGATACGCTTGGGCGGACGGTGATCGTCGTGACCGACGGAAAGCCCGACGGGCTGGCGGCGCGCATGGCCGTTCCGGCGTTGAGGCGGCTCGGCCTCGTCAGCGACATCCGGCCGATCGAGTCCGGCCTGCCTGATATTGCCGACCGCGCCGATGTCGCCGGCGTGCTGATCTGGCTGGACGAGGGGCGGATCGACGACGGGGCCGACTTCGTCCGCTGGGTGCGCCGGCTGACGACGCTGGGCGTGCCGCTGGCCCTGATGGGCGCGACGCCCGCGATCGAGGACCGTTACGGTCTCTTCGTCTCGCTGGGCATTCTGTATTCGGTCGAGCGCCGTTCCTACACCTATGACCAGCGCCCGGTGGTGAAGGATCATCGTCTGGTCGAACCGGGCCGGCGCTTCGACAATGTCTGGCCGGTCGCCGACCAGATCCGGCCGCTGGAGCCGCCCGCCAGCGAGCCGGTTCTGGCCTTGCAGCGCGGCACCGACTTCACCGACCGGACCGCGCCGCTGTTGTTCACGCCGCGCGTCGCCTATGCCGCCCCGGGCTATGCCGTGTGGCGCAGCGCCGACGGCCGAGAGGCACGGTGGATGATCGACCCGCAGGCCTGGTTCGCCCGCGCCTTCCGTCTCGAACTGCGCCCCATTCCCGACGACGGCCTTATGAATGCGCGGCGGCTTTTCGCGCCGACGCTGGCCCCCGCCGACGACGAGGCCGCCAAGAGCGTGATGCGGGCTGCGACCGGGCTTGGCCGCGCCCAGCCGCTGGACGTGCTGCTGGATACGCCCGCGACGGGCCAGCTCGTGCCGAGCTGCGGCACGGCGGCGCGCGCCCGCTTTCTGGGCTTCGACACGATGCTGGGCCTTTCCGGCGCGGGGCCGCTGGCGCCCGTCGTGACCATGTGCGCCGGCGATGCGCCTGCCGCCCGCGCCGCCATCCGCGCCGCCTATGACTATGCTGCGGGAAACCCGACATTCACCGCGACGGTCAGCCTTGAAGACATCGAAAGCGGCTTCGCGACCGCCTCGATCGACCCCGCCGGCACGCTCGCCTGGCGGATCAGGGACCGGGGCGCGCTCGGCACGGTGCGCTTCGACGCGCCCGGCGATCTGAGGCTGGACTGGGACCGCAGCGAAGGCGTTCTGGGCGCGGCGCGGGCCGGCGGCGCGCTGGTCGTCTCGCTCGATCCGGACGCGGACGAGCCGCTTGTGGCGCTGACCCGCACGCCGTTCGAGCCGCCGATCTTCGCGGTGCTGGTCGAGTCGCGGTGGCTGGTGTCGGGCCTGGTGCGCGATGCGGACAACGCCACGATGCGCGTCCAGGGCTATGGGCCGGGCGACATGGTGTGGCAGGTCGAGCCCCGGTCGGACTGGGAAATCCGATTTCAGGCCGAAGGCGGCGCGTTGTGGCGCTGGCGCGCCACGGTGGGCGAGGAAGGCCTGATCGCCATCTCGCTGCCGCCCGAAGCGGCGAACGGCGCGACGCTGGCCTTCGAGCGGCAGGACTATGCGGGAGCCGGCCCATGAGCCGCCCGTCGCTGCGTGTCATGACGGCCGTGCCGCTGGCGATCATGGCGATCGCGGTGCTGACGCTGGCGACGCAGCGCGGCGCGCCCCGGTCGCCATCGAAGGTCCTGGATTTCGGCGCGGCGCTGATGGCCGAAGGCCGCAGCGCCGATGCGGTCGTCTGGTATCAGGGGCTCGCCCGCGACGATGCCCCCCTTGCGCTGAGGGCGCTCGCCGACGCCGCTGACCTGGCCGGCGACATGAACACCCGCGCCACGGCGCTCAGCCGTCTGGTGCAGACGGGCGTCGCGACACTGGACGAGCATGTCGAGGCGGCGCGCCTGCTGGCCGCCGCCGGGGCGCTGCAGCAGGCGCTGACCGTGCTCTACAATGCCGAGCGGCGCTTCGGCGCGGTGCTGGACGAGCGCTTCCTCGCCTTCTACGCGGCGCTGGCGCTGGACGTGGCGCGCAAGGACATCGCCCTGCCGCTGGCGCGGCGGATGTGGACCAAGACCAGTTCCGAAGACGTTCTGAAAATCCTGGTCAGCCTGTCGGGCGCTTGATCAGGCACGGGCCGGAGACGTAAACCGGATCGTGACCTCCGCCTCGCGCCGCCCGCCCTCGATCCTGCGCCGTTTCCTCGCCAGCGAATCCGCCGGCGCCCTGATCCTGATGGCCGCCGCAGCCGCAGCCCTGATCGTCGCCAATTCGCCCGCCGCGCCGCTCTATTTCGACGCGCTGCACGCCTATGTCGGGCCGCTCAGCGTTTCGCACTGGATCAACGACGCGCTGATGGCAGTGTTCTTCCTGCTGGTCGGGCTGGAGATCAAACGCGAAATGCTGGAC
>CAZBPO010000314.1:0-3745 GCA_964493795.1 uncultured Flavobacteriaceae bacterium | reverse complement strand
CAACTACGACGCATGGGGCGCAAAAGCCTCCGTCAGGTTCGGATTCTGAAATCCAGACACTGCACAACCAACACAAACCGGCACGGGACGCGATCTACAGCGCGCCCTGCGCTGATTGGGGCCGATCGGCGGCGGCGTTTGCCTATCTGGCCCACGCCGCCTCATCCGGCTAGAATCGGGCGTCGAAGATCGGAGATCGTTCGTTGAAAGCCCTGTTGAAATGGCTGAGCGCGCTGGTCGTGGGCCTTGCCCTCGGCCTCGGTTCGCTCTGGTACATGGTGTTCAAGGCCGACCCGCCCGCCATCGGCGTCAACGGCGTGTGGCGCACCAATCTCGATGCCGGTTCAGCCGCCAACGACGCCTATTCCCGCCTGCGGATCGCGGTCACGTCGATCCTTGCGCTCAATCGCAGCGAGACGGTCTATTTCGAAGCCAGCGCCGACGCCGAGGGACAGCCCCTGACCGCCGCCTGCGACTATCTGCTGAAAGGCCCCGCGCCAAACGCCCGCTGGTGGTCTGTCACCGCCTACGGGTCCGACGACATGCTGATCCACTCGACGGGCGATCGCTACTCCGCCAGCGCTTCGTCGGTCGAGCAGGGTGCCGATGGAGGCATCGCCATCGCCCTGACCCCCGACGGTTCGGGGATCAACGGCATCGCCACCGGGAACGATCGCTTCATCCTGCTGCTGCGTCTCTACCAGCCAGACGCCGCCATCGCCGCCGCGCCCGACAGCGCGCGCCTGTTCGCCCTCGAAAAGGGGAGCTGCCGCGCATGAGCTTCATCCGCTGGCTGATCGCGGTCGTCGTCATCGCGGCCATCGCCCACGGCGCGGCGCTCTATTTCGGGCCGTCGCTGATCATGAGCTACGCCACCGGCAAGATGACCGACCGCGCCGGCGTCAACGCGATCTTTCACGCCCCGCGCGTCAATGCCTCGAACGACACCGTGGTCCGCTCGTCGCCCGACCTGCTCTATTCCACCTGCGTCTATGACGTGGCGGACGCGCCGGTCGTGCTGACGGCGCGGGTCCCGCGCGGCACCTACTGGTCCGCCGCCTTCTACGACATGAACACCGACAACTACCGCGTCATCAATGACGGCCAGGCGACGGCCGGCAGCATCACCGTAGTGGTGACCAAGCCGGGCACGCCGGCCGCCAGCGCGCCGGCCGGGGCCGAGGCCATCGTTTCGCCGACCACGCGCGGCCTCATCCTCATCCGCACGCTCATCAACGACGACGCGGCTTTCGACGCCATCGACCGCGACCGGCGGCTCGCCGAGTGCCGCCCGCTTTGAAGGAGCCCATCATGCGTTTCGTGATCGCCGCCCTCGCCTTCGCCCTTTCGGCCGGCAGCGCCGCCGCGCTCGACAAGGTCCGCTTCGTCACCGACTGGAAGGCGCAGGCCGAACATGGCGGCTTCTACCAGGCCAAGGCCAAAGGCTATTACGAGGCCGAAGGTCTCGACGTCGAGATCATCCAGGGCGGACCGTCGGTGAACGTACCGATCCTGCTCGGCACAGAGCAGGCCGAATTCGGCATCGGCTCGAACAGCTTCATCCCGCTCAACATCGTCGCCGAAGACATTCCCGCCGTCGCCGTCGCCGCGATCTTCCAGAAGGACCCCCAGGTCCTCATCACCCATCCGCGCGACGACGTGAAGTCCATCGCCGACATGAAGGGCAAGCCCATCATGATCTCCGATGCGGCGGCCGGGGCCTACTGGATCTGGCTGAAAGCGACGTTCGGCTTCGACGATAGCCAGATCCGCAAATACACCTACAATCTCGCGCCGTTCCTGACCGACGAGCGCGCCATCCAACAGGGCTACATCACCTCCGAGCCCTACCAGATCGAGAAGGAAGGCGGCTTCAAGCCGCAGCTCTATCTGCTGGCGGACGAAGCCTATCCCTCCTACGCCAACCTGATCCTGGCGAACGGAAAAGTCGCGATGGAGCGGCCGCTGCTGGTGGCGAAGTTCGTGCGCGCCTCGATCCGCGGCTGGGCCGACTATCTCACCGGCGATCCGGCCCCCGGCAATGCGCTGATCAAGGCCCACAACCCCGAAATCACCGACGATGTCCTCGCCAACGCGATCGCCAAAATGAATGAGTACAAGCTCGCCGGAGACGCCATCGGCGCGATGACCGAGGCGCGGTGGCAGGAGTTCTTCGATGTGATGTCGAAGAACGGCGTCTATCCGGCCGGCCTCGACTGGAAGCGCGCCTTCACGACGGTTTTCCTGGAATGAGGCGTCGCGCCGCTTGATCTTCGACCGCGTTCGCGCACGTATCGTCGGACGATGCCCCGTCTGACGCTCACCAGACTGTCGCGCAGCTTCGCCAACGGCACCCACGCCCTGGGCGACCTGACCGCCACCATCGCCGACGGCGCTTTCGTGTCTCTGGTCGGCCCGTCGGGTTGCGGCAAATCGACGGCGCTGCGGATGATCGCGGGCCTCGACAGGCCGAGTGGCGGCGAGGTCGACTGGCAGGGCGGACGCCCCGAGATCGGCTTCGTGTTCCAGGAGCCGACGCTGATGGCCTGGGCCAGCGCCGGGCGCAACGCCGCGCTGCCGCTGGAACTAGAGGGCGTCCCGCGCGCCGAGGCTCAGGTCCGCGCGGCGGCCGCCCTCGCCCGCGTCGGCCTCAAAGGGTTCGAGGCCTCGCTGCCGCGCGAGCTTTCGGGCGGCATGAAGATGCGGGTCTCGATCGCCCGCGCGCTGGTCGCCGAACCTGCCGCGCTTCTGATGGACGAGCCCTTCGCGGCGCTCGACGAATTCACGCGCGCCAGGATCAACGACGATCTGCTCGATGTCTGGCTGGCCCAGCGTTTCACGACCATTTTCGTCACGCATTCGGTCTTCGAGAGCGTCTATCTCTCGCAGCGTATCCTCGTCCTTTCGGGCCGCCCCGGCCGGCTGGTCGCCGACATTCCCAACCCCGCGCCATACCCGCGCGGCGAGGCCTATCGCACCAGCCCGGAATTCAATGAGGTCGCGCGCCAGGTGCTCGCCGCGCTCAGGCACGCGCACGCATGACCTTTCGCATCCTCCGCATCGTCCTGCCGCTGCTCCTGCTGATCGGGCTGATCGGCTTCTGGGAATGGGCGGTCGAGCACTGGCAGATACGACGTTTCGTCCTGCCGCCTCCTTCGGCGATCTGGACAGCGCTCGTCACCGATGACGGCTCGCTGTTCACGGCTGCGGGCGTCACGCTGCGGACTACGGCGATCGCCTTCGCGCTGGCGGTGGTCAGCGGCATCGCGCTCGCCGGCCTGTTCGCCTCCAGCCGCCTCGCCGAAGCGATGCTCGCGCCCTATGCCGTCATGCTTCAGGTCACGCCGGTCGTCGCCATCGCGCCGCTGCTGCTGGTCTGGGTCAAGCTCGACAATGCCTGGCTCGCCGTCCTCATCCTCGCCTGGATCGTCGCCTTCTTCCCGGTCCTCGCGACTGCGACGGCGGGCCTCAAGGCGGCCGATCCCAATCTGCGCGATCTCTTCCGCCTCTACCGCGCCTCGCGCTGGCAGACCTTCCGCCGCCTGCTGCTGCCCTCGGCCCTGCCCTATATCCTGGCCGGCCTGAAGACGGCGGGTGGCCTGGCGCTGATCGGCGCGGTGGTGGCCGAGTTCGCGGCCTCGTCCGGATCGTCCGGCGGCCTCGCCTGGCGCATCCTCGAGGCCGGCAACCGGCTTCAGGTCGCCAAGATGTTCGCGGCGCTGTTCCTGCTCGTGCTGATGGGGCT
>CAZBPO010000313.1:0-3759 GCA_964493795.1 uncultured Flavobacteriaceae bacterium | reverse complement strand
GCGGGCGGCGTCGCCATGATGACATGGCGCGCCGTGAAAACGCGGCGCGCCGTCGTGACGCGCACGCCCGCGTCGTCCTGCTCGATCGCCGTCACCGGCGCATTCAGTTCGATGCTCCCGGCCAGCCTGTCGGCCATGCGCGCGGCGATCTGCCATGCCCCGCCGACGAACTTGTCCTGCTGCGCGCCGCCCTCGACACCGATCATCGTCGCCAGGCCGCCCGCCCGTTTCAGCATGTCGAGGAAAAACAGATACGAGACCTGCGCAGCGCCGGCGCACAGCAACGCGCCCGCCACCGCGCGCACGAACGCCCGCGCCCCGCCCGTGCGGACATGGCGCGCGATCCAGGCGTCCAGCGAAAGCGCATCCCATTGCGCGGCGCGGGGCGCGGTCCATGGCGCGGCTTCCGGCAGCGCCTTCATGTCGCGCGTCCAGCGGCGCTGGATCAGGCCAAGCTCCAGCAGCGACAGGATCGGCAGCCTGGGGATATCGCCGTGATAGCGCCGTACCCGCCCCTGATAGCTCATCAGACTGGCGCCCTTGGTGTATTGCGGCATGATGTCGACGCCCTGCGCGCGCGCCTCGGCCAGCAACAGCTTTTGCTGCGGCCCAACCCACTGCCCGCCGAAATCCACCACCTGTCCGCAGATCTCGCCGGCCATCGAGCGGCCGCCGACCCGGTCGCGCGCCTCCAGCACCAGAGCCCGCTTGCCGGCGGCCTGCAGCTCCAGCGCCGCCTTGAGGCCTGAAAATCCCGCCCCGACGACAATCGCGTCCCAAGCCGGGTCAAAAGCCGTCATCCTGCCCTCCGCTGGCCTCAGCCATCCGCGGGGTTTATTTTAATGAACGCGTTCTGTAAATTCAAGTCATGACCACCGACACCCCCCGCCCGGCCGCGCGCCGGGGCCGTCCGCCGCGCAGCGCCGGTCAGGCCGAGGCCAGCCGCCAGAGGATCGTAAAAGCGGCGCGGGATTTGTTCGCAGCCGAAGGCTATCGCGGCGTATCTATGCGCAAGGTCGCGGCGCGCGCCGCGTGCCAGCCCTCGACGCTCTACGCGCTGTTCCCCGGCAAGCGGCAATTGCTGCACTTCCTGTGGGAGGGGATCTTCACCGATCTGTCGGCGGCGCTGGCGCGGGCCTGGAACGACCATGCCGCGCCGGACCGGCTGGCCGCGCTCTGTCTGGCCACCATCGATTTCTGGCTGGGACGGCCCGACGACTTCATGGCCGTTTTTCTGGTCGAGGATCACCCGAGAGAGCCCGGCGACCAGTACTTCGCGCAAAGTTCGCCCGCCCTGCTCAATCTCACCGCCTACCGGCGCGCCGTGACGGAGGCACAGGAAAGAGGCGAGGTGCGGGCGGGCGATCCCGACGACATCAAGAACGCGCTCGTCTGCTGCCTTCAGGGCGTCGCCTACAACCTGATCTGCATCCCCGAATATCCCTGGGGCGATCCTGCAGAGATCAAGCGGATCGCCGTGCAGACGCTGGTCGGCGGCCTTCGCTGAACCCGGGCGCGCGGCGCGCCGTCCTTACGGGAACGTCTTCAGATAGGCGATCACGTTCGCCCGTTCCTCGGGCTTGCGGATGCCGGCGAAGGCCATCTTGCCGCCCTTCACGACGGCCGAGGGCTTCTCCAGATAGGCGTCGAGCAACTCATCGGTCCATGCCGGGTTGGCCTCGCCAAAGGCCTTCATCGCGGCGGAATAGTTATAGCCGTCCAGCGTGCCGGGCTGGCGGCCGATCGTGCCGTTCAGCGCCGGCCCGATGCCCTGCTTGGCGTCCGGCCCGACCTGATGACAGGCGGCGCATTTGGCGAAAGAGGCCTTGCCCTTTTCCGCATCGCCCTCGGCGGCGGCGGGCGCGGCCAGCGCAAGCGCAGCGGCCAGCCAGACGATATGGCGCATGGTTTCCCTCTTCGGTAACAGGTCGGGCGAAGTCCTAAGCCATCCCCGCCGCACGTCAAGCGAGGCGGGACCCGGTTCAGGCCGCCAGCGCCGGCTTCCCCGCCGCCCGGGTCAGGATATCGCGATAGGTCGGGCTCACCACGATGCGGCCGCGTTCCCCGCTCGCCATCAGCGCGGCGTGCAGCGCCGGCAGGCGGTAGCAGGGCACGTACATCATGACGTGATGCTCGGCGTGATAGTTGACGTAGTAGGGGGCCAGGAACAGCCGCGCGACCGGCCCCGCCTTCGTGGTCCGCGCCACGCCCAGCGGGTCGCCGTCCACCGGGATCAGCGCATGCTCGGCGATGTTCCGCACCCGCGTCACCGCCTGCTGCCAGGTCAGCAGCGGCGCGATCCACAGCAGCGGATAGGCCCACCACACCCCCGCCGCCGCCATCGCGCCCCACAGCGCGGCGTTGACCAGAACCTGCGGCCCCAGCCGCGTCCAGAACACCGCCGCCCGCGCCGCGAAACCGGTTCCCGGCTGGCCCAGCGCCGCCTTCAGCTGCGCCTTGCGCTGCTTGAAGCCGGTCTGCCCGGTCAGGTCGCGGATCAGCTTGCGCCGCAGGCTGATCCGCGTCACCGGAAACGGCGCCGACAGAATGAGGTCGGGGTCCTTCATCGTCTGGGCATGCGCGTGATGCGCCAGATGATAGTCGCGATAGGTCTTCGTGTCGGCGAAGACCGGCCAGGCGCAGAAGAGCTGGCTGATCGCCATGTTCGCCTTCGGGTCGCGCGCCATACAGCCATGCGCCCCCTCATGCAGCAGGATCGACAGCCCCAGCTGGCGCGACCCGATCACCGCGATCGCCAGCGGCACGGTCACGATCAACAGCGCCCAGTGCAGCGCCGGCGTCCAGTCGACCATCGCGATGGCCAGCGCGATCACCGCCCAGGCATGCAGGATCATCAAAGGCCCGGCGAAGGGCACGCGCGCCCGCACCTTGGCCAGCGTCTCCGCCGGCAGGATCGCACTCGCCTGCACACGCCGCACGCTCGCCGCTTCGCTCATGGTCTTGATCCTTCAGCCGGATAGGCGTCCGCGCGCATCGCCTGCTTCATTTCGCTCACCGCGACGGCGGGTCCGCCGCCGGTCGCCGCCACGCGCAGGCTCACCCCGAAGGCCAGATCCCAGAAGCGCTGCGAGGTCGCGCGCGCGTCGTCCGATCCGGTCCAGCCGCGCCGGGCGCGCTGCTCGCCATAGGCGCGCGTGCCTTCCTCGTGCAGCCGCTCGAAGGTGCGGGCGATCATCGCCGTCAGGTCGGCGCGGCGGCGGGCCAGCGCCATCGCCTCGATCATCAGCGCCAGCACGGGCGAGGGCGCGACCGCGCCGATCAGCGCATCGCGGTAAGCCTCCGCCCCGCCCGCCCCGGCGGCGGCGGTCTCGGCCGCTTGGCCCAGATGCAGCAGCTCGCGGCACGCCGCCTCCACGAACAGCGCTTCCTTGGTCTTGAAGTAATAGGAAATCTGGCTGGGAAAGGCGTCCGCCGCCGCCGCGATCTCGGTCAGCGCGACGTCCGCGAAACCCCGCTTCATGAACAGCGCAGCAGCCCGATCCAGCAGGACCGACCGGGTCTTGCGCCCGCCCGCCCGCGTCGCCCGTTGCAGATGCCGCGCCGCCTCGCTCATGAGTTATTTGTATGTCATTCAAACAAACAAATCAAGGCGGCGCGCAGGGCGGCCAGGCCGCCACAGCTGATGCACCGCGAAGACCGCGCCCGCCTCAGCCCACCGCCACGTCGATCTCGCCGCCGCCGGCGCGGAATCTGGCCGACATCTCGGCCATGCCGGCATTGGCGTCATTCTGCATCCGC
>CAZBPO010000312.1:0-3801 GCA_964493795.1 uncultured Flavobacteriaceae bacterium | reverse complement strand
TGTCGATGCCGTTGCGGACCAGTCCGTTGTGATGCAGCACCGCGCCCTTGGGAAAGCCGGTGGTGCCCGACGTGTATTGAATCTGCACCGCGTCACCCGGTTTGGGCATCCGCCTCTCACCGGTATGTTCGCCCTCGAACAGCGCCGCGTGGTCGGTCAGCACGATGCGATGGCGGATCGCCGGCACCTCGTCGCACACCGCCTCCGCGATCGCCTGCATCGGATTGCCGCGGAAATCCTTGACCAGATAGATCGCCTCGGCGCGCGACTGCTCCAGCACGTATTTCAGCTCGCGCTTCTGATAGCCGGGATTGACGGTCACCAGCACCACCCCGGCCAGCGCGCAGCCAAGCTCCAGCAGCACCCATTCCGGCACGTTGTTGGCGAACACCGCCACCCGCGCGCCCTCGGCATGGCGGCTGGCCAGCGCCCGCGCCATCCGCTCGGCGTCGGCCAGCAATTCGGCATAGGTCCACACCCGGCCGATCGCCCCGTCATAGCCAAGCTCCTTCAGCGCCGGCCGGTGGGGCGCGGCGGTCGCCGCCGCGCGCAGCATCTCGCCCACCGTCGTCGGCGCGGGTTCAGGCCCGCCCATGGCCGGGAAATAGGATTTGTCCAATGTCTGAGAATACATGCCGCTCTCCCTCGCCCGGAAACTGCTGTTCCGTTGCGTTAAGCGAAATGTGTCGAAGGGGTTGATGCACCGCAACCATATGCCTATTTTCCTACGATGGCGCACTGCATTCCTGTCCTTCCCCCCCTCTGTCATCGCCGGACTTGTTCCGGCGATGACAGCCTGGGCAGCATCGAAAACCGACAAACGAATACCAACGAATGCCGGCCCCCTCGAAAATCGACGTTCAAAAGAATCTTGTTTCAAGGCCGTGAAACGATATGTCGCCTCGCTCTGCGACCGCCCCCTCAAAACTGACAAACGAATGCCCTCAGCGACCAACGAACAAATTTTGTGTCGCCCCCGCGAAACAAATTCCCCTCTTGCGATAGGCTGAAGCCCCGCCAAGGATCGCCTGCATGACCATTCTCAAGATCGCCCGCATGGGCCATCCGGTCCTCGCCCGCCGGGCCGACGAGGTGCCCGACCCCACCGCGCCGGAAATCCGCACCCTCGCCCGCGACATGATCGAAACGATGATCGACGCCAACGGAGCCGGCCTCGCCGCGCCGCAGGTGCATGTGCCCCTGCGTCTCGTCGTCTTCCAGGCGCCCGGCGAGCGCGCCGATCCGGGCCTCGCCGAAGACGAACGTTTCGATCACACCGCCCCGCTCACCATCCTCGCCAATCCGGTGATCGAGATTCTGTCGGAAACGCGCGAGGCGGGCTGGGAGGGCTGCCTCTCGGTGCCGGGCCTCAGGGGGCTGGTCGAGCGCCCGGCCCATATCCGCTATTCCGGCGTCGATCTTGAGGGCAACGCCGTCACCCGCGTCGCGCGCGGCTTTCACGCCCGCGTGGTTCAGCACGAATGCGACCATCTCGACGGCTTGCTGTATCCTCAGCGCATGACCGACCTCACCCGGCTCATCTTCGAAAGCGAAGCGCGCCACCACCTCCAGCCGCAGGACTGACCATGGCCGCCAAAAGCAAGGACGAGGCGAAACTGGCGAAGGCCCGCGCCGCGCTGCTCGAAGCCGCGATCGAGAACGTCACGTTCGACGGCTTCACGCCCCGCGCCCTCGACGACGCCGCCCGCGACCTCAAGATCGCCCCCGATCTCGCCGCGCTCGCCTTCCCCGGCGGCCCGAAAGACCTGCTGCGCGCCTGGAGCGAAAAGCTCGACGACGAGGTCAGGACCGAGCTTGAGGCCGCCGATCTCAAGGATTTCAAGATCCGCGCCCGCGTCACCCGGGGCGTCCGGCTGCGGCTTGAAAAGATGGCCGGCCGCAAGATCGCCGCCCGCCGCGCCGCCGCTTTCCTGGCCCTGCCGCTGAACGCGCCGATGGGCGCTGAGCTCTCGTTTCGCACCGCCGACGCGATCTGGCGCGGCGTCGGCGATACCGCCACCGACTTCAACTACTACACCAAGCGCCTGCTTCTGGCCGGCGTCGTCACGTCCACCATGCTCTACTGGTTCGGCGACGAGAGCGAAGACGGCCAGCCGACCTGGGACTTCCTCGACCGCCGGATCGAGAACGTGATGTCGATCGAAAAGGCGAAGTCCGGGGTCGAAGCCATCGTCTCCAAGCTCCCCAACCCGTTCAGCCTGCTCGGCGCGCTCCGCTATCCCTCGCGCGGCAAGTGAGCCCGCATCAGCCGCGCGACATCCTCGCCCTCGACGCCGCGTTCCGTCAGACCCAGCTCGACGCCTGAACGGTCGTCCTCAAAGCGGTTCTGGCTCAGCTTGAACTGCGCCTCGATCCGCCCGATCTCCAGCCTCACCCCCACGATGCCGCGCAGCATCGCCTGTATGTATTCCGGCGGCGCGTCGTCCACCGACCAGGGCCTCACCTCGCGCGCCTCGAAGGCGTCGGTCAGCGCCCGCACGATGGCCAGCTTTTCGGCCGCATCATGGGTCCAGCGGATCGGCCCGTGCACATGCACCGCGACATAGTTCCAGGTCGGCACCACCCGCCCGTGCTCGGCCTTCGAGGCGTAGAAGCCCGGCGAGACATAGGCGTCCGGCCCGGTGAACGCCGCCACCGCTGCCGATCCGTCGGCGGCCCGCTTCCAGTGATCGTTGCCTATGGCGACATGCCCGATCAGCGCATCGCCCTCGCGCAGCATCGGCAGATGGGTCAGCGCCGGCCCGTCGGTCGCCAGCATGGCCAGCGGCCAGCGCGCGATCGCCTCAAGCGCCGCGTCCTCGTCGGCCGGGCGGAAATGCTCAGGCGTGTACATCAGCGCCGCTCCGAGAACGGGAACAGGCGGTTCACATGCCCCATCTTGCGCCCCGGGCGCGCCTCGGACTTGCCATAGAGATGCACGCAGGCATTCGGCTCGGCCGCGATCTCGCGCCACCGCAGCACATCGTCGCCGATCAGGTTCTCCATCTCGCAATCCGCAAAGCGCACGGCCGGCTTCAAGGGCCAGCCGGCCACTGCCCGGATATGCTGCTCGAACTGGCTGACCGCGCAGGCGTCCATCGTCCAGTGCCCGGAATTGTGGACCCGGGGCGCGATCTCGTTGACCAGCAGCGTTCCGTCGCGGTCGAGGAACAGCTCGACGCCGATGACGCCGACATAGTCCAGCGCCTCGAGGATCGTCCCGGCGATCCGCCAGGCGTCGGCGGCCACCTGCGGCTTCAGCCGGGCCGGCGCGACCGAACGATGCAGGATGCCGTCTTTGTGCGTGTTCTCGGCCGGCTCGAAGGCCTCGATGCGGCCGTCGATCCCGCGCGCCGCCACGACCGAGATCTCCCGCTCAAAGCCGACCAGGCCCTCAAGGATGCAGGGCGCGCCGAACCGTGCGACGGCGGCGGCGGCCTCGTCGGCGCTTCCCACCCGCGCCTGCCCCTTGCCGTCATAGCCGAGCCGCCGCGTCTTCAGGATCGCCGGCCCGCCGCCCAGCGCCGCGAAGGCGTCGCGCGCCTCCTCCGCATCGTCCGCCTTCGCGAAGGGTGCGGTGCCCAGGCCCATGGCCCGCATCGCGCTCTTCTCGATCACGCGGTCCTGCGCCACCTCCAGCGCCTTTACGCCCGGCCGCACCGGCTTCAGCCCGTCCAATAGCGCCGCGCAGGCGGCCGGTACGTTCTCGAATTCATAGGTGACGACATCCACCGAGGCGGCGAATGCCGTCAGCCGGGCTTCGTCGTCATAACGGCCTCTGGTCAGCGTGGCGGCGGCTTC
>CAZBPO010000311.1:0-3820 GCA_964493795.1 uncultured Flavobacteriaceae bacterium | reverse complement strand
GCCTGGCGATGCACCGCATAGTCGGTGGCGATGTCGTGCGCCCGTTTCGCCGCGCCCCACCAGCGCATGCAATGGGTCAGCCGCGCCGGGGCGAGACGCACCTGCGCATATTTGAAACCCTGTCCCACCTCGCCCAGCACGGCGTCGGCGGTGAGCCTGAGCTCATCCAGCGCCACCACCGAATGCCCGCCGGGCATGGTGCGGTCGATGGTGTCGAGCACGCGCTCGATCTTCACCGCCGGATCGGGCAGATCGCACAGAAACAGCGTCGCGCCTTCCTCGGTCTTCGCCATCACGATGCCGACCGAAGCGCCGTCCGCGCCGGTGATCAGCGTCTTGCGGCCGGCGATCACCCAGTGATTGCCCTCGCGCCGGGCGGTCGTCTTCATCATCGAGGGGTCAGAGCCCGCCCCGCCGTCCGGCTCGGTCATGAAAAACGCCGAACGCGCCTTGCCCGCCGCCAGCGGACGCAGGAAACGGTCCTGCTGCTCCGCGCTCGCCACCTTCTCCAGCAGCGCCATGTTCCCCTCGTCCGGGGCCATGATGTTGAGCGCGATCGGCCCCAGCATCGAATAGCCGGCGGCGCGGAACACCGTCGCGATCTCGCGATGGTTCAGCCCCATGCCCCCGAACGCCTCGCCGACATGCGGCGACAGCAGGCCCGCGGCCCGCGCCTTGTCCTTCAGCTCATAGGCCAGTTCGTCCGACGGTCCGTGATGGCCGATGCGTGCATCGGTTTCATAGGGAATGACGACGTCGCGGATAAAGGCGTCGACGCGCGCCGCGATCTCGGTCTCGCGGGCGCCACGGGTCAGATCGATCATGATGGTCCTCGATTGCGAAAATATCTTGATGAGTTCCTCATGCCTGCGCCCGCGCGGCGCGGCAAGGCCGCCGCGCGCCGCACCCTTGTCCCGTTCAGGAACCGAAGGCCCGTCCGGCCGTTTTGTCCGGCGAAACGCCGCGACGCAGGGTTGGCGTCGCGACGCCCCGCCCTCAGGCGGGCCGGACAGGGAGAAGACCCATGTTGAAAGCCGTCGCCGCCAGCGCAATCACGGCGCTTGCACTCGCCGCCTGCACCACCACCACCACGCGGTCGGTGACCTATCACCCCGGCGGCCCGACCGCCGGCGGCGGATATGGTTATGATCGCGACGATCGCGGCCGCTACGGCTACGATCGCTATGACGGCTGCTCCGACAACGAAGCCTTCGGAACCGTGGCCGGGGCGGTCGCCGGCGGCGTGATCGGCGGCCAGTTCGGGGGCGGTTCGGACGACCGCGCCATGGCCGCCGTGGGCGGCGCGATCCTGGGCGGCATCGCCGGCAACGCCATCGCGCGGAACGGCTGCGACAACCGCCGGGCCGACGCCTACTACTACAACCGCTCGTACAGCGACGCCTTCGACGACCGCAGCTATGGCCGCCGCTACGAGTGGCGCAATCCCCATAGCGGGCGCTACGGCAACGTCACGCCGCTGCGTCGCGTCGATGGCTACAACTATGGCTATCGCGGCGAGTGCCAGGAGTTCGAGCAGGTCGTCTATATCGACGGCCGTCCCTACGTGGACACCGGCGTCGCCTGCCGCGATCGCGACGGCTCCTGGCGGATCGTCAACTCGTAACGTCCCACGCTGATTGTCATCCCGGCCTCGAGCCGGGATCCAGAGCCGCCGGCACTGGCGTTCGAAAGACGGGCGAGGCCGAAAGGTCTCGCCCGTACACCTTGAAGAGACTGCGCCAATTTGGCCGTTGCCGGCCTGCGGGAACCCTGCAAGCCTTGCTCAACCGCGTGTGGGAGCAGGACTTCATGAAACTGGGTTTCTTCGCCGGGGCCTCGCTGGCGACCCTTATCACCGCTACCCCGGCCATGGCCGCACAGCAGGATTTCTCCGTCGTCAACCGTACCGGCCATGTGGTGGTGCAGCTGAACGTCTCGCCGTCGTCCGAGACCCGCTGGGGTCCGGACATTCTGGGCCGCGAGGTCCTGGCCAACGGCGAGACCGCTCAGGTGAGCTTCGATCGCACAGACAGTATCTGCATGTGGGACATCCGCGTCACCTATAGCGACGGCGACACGGGCGACTGGCGGCAGATCAATTTGTGCGAGGTCGGCGAAGTTACGCTCAACGGCGAATAGGCGCCTCGTTCTACGCCGCCTTGTCCGGCGTCGCCGCGTCGACCACCCCGACAATGCCGCGCATGATGCCCGTCAGCTCGAAATCCTTGGGCGTATAGACCGCCGCGATTCCCGCCGCCTTCAGACGGGCCGCGTCCTCAGGCGGAATGATCCCGCCCGCGATAACCGGCACGGCGAGCCCGCGCTTCTTCAGCTCGGCCGTCACCGCTTCGGCAAGCGCCACATGGCTGCCCGATAGGATCGACAGGCCCACCACATGCGCGCCTGTCTTCGCCGCCTGTTCGGCGATTTCGGCCGGCGTGAAGCGGATGCCGTCATAGATCGCCTCCATGCCCACCTCACGCGCGCGGGTCGCGATCTGCTCCGCCCCGTTGGAATGGCCATCGAGGCCGGGCTTGGCCACCAGGAAGGTCAGCGTCCGCCCCAGCTTCGCCGACAGTGCCGCCACCTCCTCGCGCACCGCCACGATGCCGGGATCGTTCGACAGCCGCGCCTCGCGGGCCAGACCCGTCGGCGCGCGATACTGCCCGAACACGCGGCGCAGCGCATCGGCCCATTCGCCGGTCGTCACCCCTGCCTTCGCGCAGGCGATCGAGGGCGGCATGATGTTCGCCCCGCCGCGCGCCGCCGCTTCCAGCTCCGCCAGCGCCTTGGCCGCCGCGTCGGCGTCGCGCGCCGCGCGCCAGGCCGCCAGACGCGCCACCTGATCGGCCTCGACGCCGTCCTCCACCGTCATGATCGCGTCGACGCCTTCGCCCAGCGGCGAGGGCGCGGTCTCGGTATAGGCGTTGACGCCCACCACCTTGATGTCGCCCGCCTCGATCGCCGCCACCCGCGTCGCGTTGGCCGCGACCAGCTGTTCCTTCATGTAAACGATGGCGTCCTGCGTCGCCGCGCCGCCCATCGCCTCGATGCGCTCCAGCTCGGCCAGGATCTCGGCCTTCATCTTGGCGACCTTGCCCTCGATCACGTGGCTGCCGTCGAAGATGTCGTCATAGTCCAGCATGTCGGTCTCGAAGGCGGCGATCTGCTGCAGCCGCAGCGACCATTGCTGGTCCCACGGACGCGGCAGGCCCATCGCCTCGTTCCAGGCGGGCAGCTGCACGGCGCGGGCCCGCGCCTTTTTCGACAGCGTCACGCCCAGCATCCCGAACAGGATGCGATAGACGTTGTTCTCCGGCTGCGGCTCGGTCAGGCCCAGCGAGTTCACCTGCACGCCATAGCGGAACAGCTTCTGCTTGGGGTCGGTCACGCCGTAGCGATGGGTGCACAGCTCGTCCCAAAGCTCGCCCATCGCCCGCAGCTTGCAGATCTCGGTGATGAACTTCACGCCCGCATTCACGAAGAACGAGATGCGCCCGACGCCCTGATGGAACTGATCGCGCGAGATGCGTTCGTCGGCCTGCAAGGCGTTCAGCACGCTCGTCGCCGTCGCCAGCGCAAAGGCCGCCTCCTCCACCGGGCCGGCACCGGCCTCCTGCAGATGGTAGGAACAGACATTCATCGGGTTCCACTTGGGCAGCTCGCCCGTGGTCCACGCGATCATGTCGGTGATCAGCCTGAGAGAAGGCTTCGGCGGAAAAATATAGGTCCCGCGCGACAGATACTCCTTGATGAGATCGTTCTGCGTCGTGCCCTGCAGCGCGGCGCGCGGCGCGCCCTGCTCGTCGGCCGCCGCGAC
>CAZBPO010000310.1:0-3851 GCA_964493795.1 uncultured Flavobacteriaceae bacterium | reverse complement strand
TGGGCGAAGGCCCGTTCCCGACGGAACTGCTGGACGAGACCGGCGTGCTGATCGGCACACGGGGCCATGAGTTCGGCACGGTGACGGGGCGCAAGCGGCGTTGCGGCTGGTTCGATTCGACGCTGGTGCGCCAGACCGTGCAGACCGGCGGCATTCGCGGCATCGCGCTGACCAAGCTGGACGTGCTGGACGGGTTCCCGGAAATCCGCATCGCGACGGGCTACAGGCTGGACGGGAAAGAGATCGACTATTTCCCGGCCTCGCCGGCCGAGCAGGCGCGGGTGGAACCCATCTATGAAACGATGGAAGGCTGGAGCGGCACCACGCAGGGCGCGCGTCAGTGGAAGGACCTGCCCGGGCAGGCGATCAAATATGTTCGGCGCATCGAGGAGCTGATCGATGCGCCGGTGGCGATTCTTTCCACCAGCCCGGAACGCGAAGACACGATCCTGGTGCGGAACCCGTTCGCGGATTGAAGTTCCGCCGGATCAATTCCGGCGATAAGGCGTTTCCGTCTCCATACGAACCCGGGCCGAGCGCTTTCCCGCGCGCCCGTGGCCACCATGGAGGACGACATGAAACGCATGACACTCGCCGCCGCTCTGCTGGCCGGCACGTTCAGCTTCGCCGCCTACGCCGCCGATGACGGCGTGGCGCCCGCAGGAACGCCCGCAGGCGAAGCCGTAGAGGCGGCGCAGGAAGCGACCGCTTTGACGCGCGAGGGCTATGCCAACGCGGCGGCCATCGCCAATCTGTATGAGATCGAGGCGGCCAACATCGCCTGGGAACGCAGCTCGTCGGAGCAGGTGAAGGCCTTCGCCAAGATGCTGATCGCCGATCACACGGCCGCCAACTCGAAGCTGGAGGTTCTGGTGAGCCAGGCCGAGGGCTCGGTTCCATCGTCTCTGGACGACGCGCACCAGAAGATGATCGACGACCTGAACGCCGCCGAGGACGCGGCCTTTGACGGCGTGTTCATGGCGCAACAGATCGCGGCGCACGAGGCGTCGCTGCAGCTGCACGAGAACTATGTGGCCGGTGGCGACGACCCGGCGTTCAAGGACTTCGCCACCGAAAGCGTGAAGACGGTGCAGTCGCATCTGAAGCACGCCAAGGGCATGTCGAGCATGTAAATCGCCTGACGGCAGGCGATTCACGACAGGGCGGGCGCTCACGCGAGCGCCCGCCTTTTCGTGGTTGCCGCTGACGTAAGGCGAGCCTTTGACCAGTTGCGCCGCACGCTGAGCGGCGGCAATCTGCGCCTCAATCGCTAATCACAAAAACTGGCTTTGAGGGGAATGACATGGCCATCAAGACACGCTTCACCGAGATGTTCGGCGTCGAGGCGCCGATCACCTGCGGGGGCATGACCCGGGTCGGCAAGGCGGAGCTGATCGCCGCCGTCGCCGACGCCGGCGCGCTGGGCTTTCTGACCGCGCTGACTCCCGGTTCGCCGGAGCTTCTGGTCAAGGAGATCCAGAAGACTCGCGACCTGACCGACAAGCCGTTCGGCATCAATCTGACCATCCTGCCGACGATCAACCCGATCCCCTATGACGAGTATCGTCAGGTGATCATCGAGAGCGGCATCAAGGCGGTCGAGACCGCCGGCAACAATCCGCAGCCGCATCTGCCGGCGTTCAAGGCGGCGGGCGTGAAGGTGATCCACAAATGCGTCACCGCGCGCCATGCCGTGAAGGCCGAAAGCATCGGCGTGGACGCGGTCTCGATCGACGGATTCGAGTGCGCGGGCCATCCGGGCGAGGAAGACGTCGGCGGGCTGGTGCTGTTTCCGGTGACGACGGCGCGGTTGAAGATTCCCGTCATCGCGTCAGGCGGCATCGCTGATGCGCGCGGGCTGGTGGCGGCGCTGGCGCTGGGCTGCGAAGGCGTGAACATGGGCACGCGCTTCATGGCGACCACGGAAGCCCCGATCCATCAGAAGGTGAAGGAGCAACTCGTCACCAATGACGAGCGCGCGACCGACATTATCTTCCGCACGCTGCACAACTCGGCGCGCGTGGCGCGCAATGCGGTGAGCCAGGAAGTCGTCGCCATCGAGAAGAAGGGCGGCGCCAAGTTCGAGGACGTCAAGGATCTGGTGGCCGGCACGCGCGGGGGCCAGGTTTATGAAACCGGCGACACCGATTACGGCATCTGGTCGGCCGGGCAGACGCAGGGCCTGATCCACGACATTCCCAGCTGCAAGGAGCTGGTGGCGCGGATCGTGAGCGAGGCCGAAGCGATCATCCGCGGCAGGCTCGATAAGGTGCTGGCGGCCTGATATAACGGATGCGCGCCGGGACGACCCGGCGCGTTCATACCGCACGCGGGGACGGCCCTGCCTCTTTGAAGAAGGAGGGCCGTCATGGCCTGGACCTATCTGTTCATCGCCGGATTGCTGGAGATCGGCTGGGCGATCGGACTGAAATACACCGAAGGATTCTCGAAGCTGACGCCGACGCTGCTGACCGTCGCGGCGATGGTGTTGAGCGTGCTGTTTCTGGGGCTGGCGCTGAAGACGCTGCCGGTGGGCACGGGCTATGCGGTTTGGACGGGGATCGGCACCGTGGGGACGGTGATCCTGGGCATGATCCTGTTCAATGACCCCGCGACCGTCGCGCGGATCGGTTGTATCGTGCTGATTATCGCCGGCATCGCGGGGCTGAAGATCCTGACGCCGGCCAGCTGAGGGGGCGCGGCATGTGGACGGACTTTATTCTGGCGTCGGCGCATCACGTGCTGGTGTTCGCGCTGTTCGCGATCATCAGCGTGGAGATCGTCTATGCGAAACCGGGGCTGAACGCCGCGACGGTCAGGCGGCTCGCCGCCGTCGACGGGCTTTACGGCGCGGTTTCGCTGCTGGTGCTGGCGGTCGGCTTCAGCCGCGCGATCTGGGGTCTCAAGGGCTGGGACTATTACGAGGGCAACATCCTGTTCTGGGTGAAGATCGGGATGTTCGTGATCGTCGGGCTGCTGAGCCTGAAGCCCACGCTGGCGTTCCTGAGATGGAACGGCCGGTTGAAGGCCGATCCTGACTATCTACCGCCCGACGCCGAGGTGCGCGCCAACCGCAAATGGCTGCACATGGAGACGACGGTGCTGATCCTTATCCCCATCGTCGCCGCCGCGCTGGCGCGGGGCATGCTGGACTGAGAGCGCCAGCTACGCCCCCCTCCGCCGGCTTCGCCGCCACCTCCCTCGTAGGAACGGAGGAGGAAAGGCTTTGGTCGGTGGTCAGGAAGCGGGGAGGGCGCGGGCCTGTTCGACCGCCCCGGCTGCGCCGGCGCGGAGCTTGGCGAGCCCGGCCTTCATGGCCTTTTGCAGCTTTTCAAAGGCGCGCACCTCGATTTGGCGCACGCGTTCGCGGCTGACGCCGAACTGGGTCGACAGCTCTTCCAGCGTCTCGGGCTCGTCCTTGAGGCGGCGGGCCTGGATGATCGCCTTCTCGCGATCGGTCAGCTCGCCCAGCGCCGCCTGAAGCAGCTCGTGGCGCTCGTCCATCTCGTCGCGCTCGGCCAGCATGGTTTCCTGATCCGCGCTGTCGTCGGTGAGGAAATCCTGCCATTCGCTTTCGGTATCCGAGCGCAGCGGGGCGTTGAGCGAGGAATCGGGCGCCGACATGCGCCGGTTCATCGAGACGACCTCGTCCTCGGTCACGCCCAGCTTGGTGGCGATGGCGGCGACGTTCTCGGGACGCAGATCGCCTTCCTCGAGCGCCTTCATCTGGCCCTTCACCTTGCGCAGGTTGAAGAACAGCTTTTTCTGGGCGGCCGTGGTGCCCATCTTCACGAGGGACCACGAGCGCAGGATGTATTCCTGGATCGAGGCGCGGATCCACCACATGGCGT
>CAZBPO010000309.1:0-3867 GCA_964493795.1 uncultured Flavobacteriaceae bacterium | reverse complement strand
CGCCTTCGGCACGCTCACCATGCGGGCGAAGGCGGAGCGGTCGGCGGGTATGCGCTTCGAGCCCTCCCAATAGGTCATCGTCAGGGGCTCGAAATCGCCGGCCTCGGGCTCACGCCCGACCTCGGCGATGGACTGCGTGATGCCCGCGCCGAAATGGCCTGCCGAGTGGGCGCTCTGGGCGCGATAGAGCTGCCGCCAGTCGGTTTTGATCGGGCGCTCGATCACCTTGTGGCCAAGCTCGGCCAGTTTGGCGACGGTCGCGTCGAGTCCCGCCGCCACGTCCTCATGCAGCGGCGTGCCCGACGGGTTTTCGGCTGACCAGGCGATGGTGAGCTGCCTGGGGCGGCCCAGCGCTTCCGCCAGGAACGAGGCCGGCGCGGCGGGATAGGCGAAGGGCGCGTGCGCCACGGGACCCGAAACGGCGTCGAGCATGGCGGCGCTGTCGCGCACGCTGACCGAAACGACATGGCCGACCGATAGCTCGGTGACGGGCGAGTTCCAGTCCATCGGGTTGCGGCCGCGCGTGACCTTGAGGCCGACGAGGCCGTTGCAGGCGGCGGGAATGCGGATGGAGCCGAGGCCGTCGGTCGCATGGGCCAGGGGCACGATGCCGGCCGCGACGGCCGAGGCCGAGCCGCCGGATGAGCCGCCGGCGATGCGGTTCTGTCCGAACGGGCTGCGACAGGGGCCGAGATGCGCGCCCTCGGTCGTGCCCGTTATGCCGAATTCGGGCGTGTTCGACTTGCCCATGATGACCAGCCCCGCCTTGCGGCAGCGCCGGACCCATTCGCTGTCTTCGGTGGAGACGTAGTCACGGAAGAAGCGCGAGCCGTTCGACATCGGCCAGCCCGCGACGTCGCAGTAGAGGTCTTTGATGAGGAATGGCACGCCGGCGAACGGCGCATCGCGGTCGACCTTGCCGGCCGCTTTTCGCGCGTCATCGTAGCCCTTGTAGACGATGGCGTTGAGGCGCTCGTTCACCGCTTCGGCGCGGGCGATGGCGCATTCAAGCAGTTCAGCCGGCGTGACATCGCCCTTGCGCACCAGCGCGGCCATCGCGACGCCGTCGAGCCGGGCATACTCATCATAGTTCATGACAATCTCCCTCAGCCGTAGATGGGTGGGCGCTTGTCTTTCCAGGGTTTGGCCTTTTCGAGCTGTCCGGCGAGGCGGAGCAGCGTCGCTTCGTCGCCGAAGCGTCCGGCGAACTGAACGCCGATGGGCAGGCCGGCCTTGTTCCAGTGCAGCGGCAGGTTGATCGCCGGCTGACCAGTGATGTTCTGAAGCGGCGTGAAGGGGACATAGCCCAGCAGGGGGCCGGTCGCGGCGGCGATGTCGGACTGCGATGTATCGATGACGCCGATTTCGGCCGGCGGAGCGCCGAGGGTCGGCGTCAGCCACACGTCATAGGTCTGGTGCCACTGCGCCACCTGACGGCCGGCGGTCTGGAACATCACGATGGCGTCGAGATAGTCGGCGGCGGTGATGGCGCGGCCAAGCTGGTAGAAGGCGTAGGTGAGGGGCTGGACGTTGTCCGGCGATGGCGCGCGGTTCGTCAGAAATTCGATGAACCTGAGCTGCTGGGTGAGGCCGGCGGCCCACACCACGGTGAAGGCCTGGGTCAGCACCGCCGGTTCGACGGGCGGGGAGGATTCCTCGACGATGTGTCCGAGGCTTTCGCAGAGCCTGGCCGCGCTGCGGACGGCGGCGATGCAATCGGCGTGGACTTTCTGGCCTTCCAGGTTTTTGGTGGCGAAGCCGATCCGCAGCTTGCGCGGCTTGCGCCGGGCTTCGTCGGCGAACGAACCGGCGAAGGCCGGGGCGGCGTAGGGATCGCCCGGCTCGACGCCGTGGGTGGCGTCGAGAACGGCGGCGGTATCGCGCACCGTGCGGCTGACGACGCCTTCAGCGATGATGCCGCTTTGCACATCGCCGAGATCGGGCCCGAGCGGGTTGCGGGCGCGCGTCGGCTTGAGGCCGACAAGACCGGAGCTGGAGGCCGGAATGCGGATCGAGCCGCCGCCGTCATTGGCGTGCGCGATGGGCACGATGCCGGCGGCCACCGCCGCCGCCGCGCCGCCGCTGGAGCCGCCCGGCGTGTGGTTGGTGTTCCACGGGCTGCGCGCCGGGCCATAGAGGGCGGATTCGGTGACCGGGAGCAGGCCGTATTCGGGAACGTTCGTCTTGCCGAAGGTGACGAAGCCGGCCTTGTGGAAGCGCGTGGTGAGGGTGGAATCGTGCGGCGACGGCGCGTCGGGCATGTAGGCGGAGCCCTGACGGGTGGCAACGCCGGCCATGCCGCCCAGAATGTCCTTCATCAGGAACGGGACGCCCGCGAAGGCGCCTTTCAGGCGGGTCTTCGCGCGCGCCCGCGCCTGATCGTAGAGCGGCAGGATAATGGCGTTGAGCGCAGGGTTGTGCTTTTCGGCGAGGGTGATCGCGGCTTCCAGCGCCTCGGCGGCAGAGACCTTCTTTTTCGCGATCAGGTCGGCGAGGCCGAGACCGTCATATTGCGCGTATTCCTTGAACGTCATGTGGTTTCCTCCGGTATTCTTTGGGGTGGAGTTAAACGGCGGAGCGGCGCGCCGTGAAGAGGCTAATTGTCGCCGGCGTCATGAATGACGGCTGCGTCACGGAATAAATTCACTGATTGAGGAAATCGATCAAATTCCGCAGAAAAATCGGTTTTGACGCGCTGCAGCAAGCGGCTATGTCGTCCGGGTTCCCATCTTTCCAAGAGGATTCGGATGTCTCTCATCAATTCGCAGATCAAACCCTTCACCGCGCAGGCCTACAAGGACGGCAAGTTCCTGACCGTCAGCGACGCCGACCTGAAGGGCAAATGGGCGGTCGTGTTCTTCTACCCCGCCGACTTCACCTTCGTCTGCCCGACGGAGCTGGAAGACCTGGCCGACAATTACGAGCTGTTCCGCGAGCTGGGCGTCGAAGTCTATTCGGTTTCGACCGACACGCATTTCTCGCACAAGGCCTGGGCTGACACTTCGCCGGCCATCGGCAAGATCAAGTACACTATGATCGGCGATCCGTCGGGCGTCGTGACCAACAATTTCGGCGTGATGCGCGAAGGCCAGGGCCTGGCCGATCGCGGCACGTTCCTGGTCGACCCGGAAGGCGTGATCCAGTTCATGGAAATCACCGCCGAAGGCATCGGCCGCAACGCCGCCGAGCTGCTGCGCAAGGTGAAGGCCGCGCAGTATGTTGCGGCGCATCCCGGCGAAGTCTGCCCCGCCAAGTGGGAAGAGGGTGAGAAGACCCTGGCCCCGTCGCTGGATCTCGTCGGCAAGATCTAAGCCGCAGAGACGCCCGATCCGGACGAACCCCGAAGCCATGACGGCTTCGGGGGACGCCCCCTCATTTCCCGAACCTTCAGGAGACATGCCATGTTGGACGCCAATCTGAAGGCGCAGCTCAAGGCCTATCTGGAGCGCGTCACGCAGCCGATCGAGCTTATCGCCTCGCTGGACGAGGGCGCGAAGTCGCGCGAGCTGGCCGAGCTTCTGGAGGAGATCGCAGGGCTAAGCGACAAGATCCGCTATGAGCGGCGCGACGACGACGCGCGCCGGCCGTCATTCGAGATACGCCGCGTCGCCACGGATGTCGCCGTGCGCTTCGCGGGCCTGCCGATGGGGCATGAATTCAATTCGCTGGTGCTGGCGCTACTGCAGGTGGGCGGGCACCCGTCGAAGGAGGCGCAGGACCTGATCGAGCAGGTCCAGGCGCTGGACGGCGACTATCACTTCGAGACCTATTTCTCGCTGACCTGCCAGAACTGCCCGGACGTGGTGCAGGCGCTGAACCTGATGAGCGTGCTGAACCCGCGCATCCGTCACACCTCGATCGACGGGG
>CAZBPO010000308.1:0-3872 GCA_964493795.1 uncultured Flavobacteriaceae bacterium | reverse complement strand
GGCGATGCGCACGCAGGCCGGCTTGCCGATAAAGGGGCCGAGCACCAGCTCGCCGCCGCGCATGATGTAGAAGCCGGCCCAGTTGAGGTCGGCAAGGCCCCAGCCGACCAGCGCCGCCATGTTGGCGGCGTTGGCGATGGGGTCGCGCTCGCCGTGCAGCAGCCCGGTCAGCTGCGCGGCCATTTCGGCATAGATTTCGGGCTTGGTGCCCTCGGGCCGGTCGCCGCCGTCAAACATCCAGCCTTACCTCGTCCTCGTCGATCCGGATGGAGATGGGCGCGAGGTGGCGGCCGGCGCAAGGGCCCGAGACGCAAAGCCCCGTGGCAGGCAGGAAACGCGCGCCATGCACCGTGCAGATCAGCAGGCCCCGGTCGGCGTCGAGGAAGCGGTCGGGAAAGGTCTCCAGCGTCACGCCCGTATGCGGACAGGCGTTGAGATAGGCGCGGGGGCCGGCGCTGGACTGCACGACGACCAGCTCGCGGCCATCGGCCAGCGTGACGCCCTTCGCGCCGGTCGCCTCAAGGTCGGCCAGCGCGCAGAGCCGCGTCACGCCGTGACGCCGCCCATCTTGCAGATCAGCTTCCACTCGGCCGGCGTCACGGGCTGCACCGAAAGGCGGGAATATTTCAGCAGGGCGGTTTCGCTGAGCCTGGGTTCCGCCTTCACGGCCGCCAGCGTCACCGGCATCTTCAGCGGCCGGACGGCGACGAAAGCGCAGACGGCCCAGGGCGAGCCGGTCTCGGCGGTGGGATCGGGATAGGCTTCCCTGGCCACCGTGCAGATGCCGACGACCTCCTTGCCGATATTGGAGTGGTAGAAGAAGGCGAGGTCGCCTTTCTTCATCGCCATCAGGTTCAGCTTGGCGGTGTGATTGCGCACGCCGCTCCACGGCTCTCCGGCTTCTCCCTTGGCGACCTGCTGGTCCCAGCTCCAGACGTCGGGCTCCGACTTGATGAGCCAGTATTTCATGCGCTCAGCCTTCGCGCTTCGCGCCGTCCGCGAAGGTCCATCGGAAGGGACGGATATCGACCTGCCCGAACAGGCCGACCTTCGAATAGGGATCGTTCGCGTTCCAGGCGCGGGCGGCGTCGAGCGAGTCCGCCTCCAGCACGATGAACGAACCGGCCATGCGCTCGCCGTCTTCGGTCATCAGCGGTCCGGCGATGCGGACGATGTCGCCGCTTCCGGCGACATAGGCGAGGTGTTCGTCGCGCGTCACGGCGCGCAGCGCAGTCGAGAGCGGCTTGTCGAGGCAGTGAATGGCGAAAAGCATGGCGGTTCCCCTTGTCGCTCGTTCCTAGCCCGGCGCGGGGTGGAGTTGAATTGGGATTTTTCGTCCCCCCTCCCCTTCTTCTTTCCGTTCACGGGCCGGCGCGGCCCTGACGGCAGGATATAGGAACGTGTTCCTTATCTTCAAACCGTCATTCGTGTTCGGGCCGCAGCGGCCGGGCCAGCAGCGCGGCGATGGCGGTCTCGATGGGCAGGCCGTCGACGATGCCGGCGACGGCCTCGGCGATGGGCATGTCGACGCCAAGGGCGGCGGCGCGATCGACCACCGGCCTCGCGCTCGCCTCGCCTTCGACCACGCCGCGGGCGTGCCCGTCGGCCTCGGCCACGCTCTCGCCCGACCCCAGCGCCAGGCCGAAGGCGAAATTGCGCGACTGGGCGGTGGTGCAGGTGAGGATGAGATCGCCGAAGCCGGCGAGGCCGGTCAGCGTGTCGGGTTTGGCCCCCAGCGCCAGGCCGAAGCGGCGCATTTCGGCGAAACCGCGGGCGATCAGCGCCGCCCGGGCGCTGGCCCCGAAGCCCTTGCCCTCGGCGATGCCGCAGGCGATGGCCAGCACGTTCTTGACCGCCCCGCCGATGGCCGCCCCGACCGGGTCGTCATTGGCATAGGGGCGGAAGGACGGGCTGGCGAGTGCCGAAGCCAGCTTCTCGGCCAGCGGAAGCGTGCGCGCCGCCAGCGTCACGGCGGTCGGCAGACCGCGCGCCACGTCCTCGGCGAAGCTTGGCCCCGACAGGATCGCGACCTCGGCGTCCGGCGCCGCCTCGGCGACGATCTCGGTCATCAGCCGGCCGGTGCCGCGCTCAAGCCCTTTGGCGCAGACCACCAAGGGCGTGCCCGGCTTCACCGCCGGCGCGATCAGGGCGATCTGCTGGCGCAGATGCTGGGCGGGCGCGGCGAGCAGAACCGCATCTGCCCCGGCGGCTGCGGCGGCTGCGTCTTCCGGCAGAGCAAGACCCGGGGTCAGCCTGATGCCGGGCAGGAATGGCGTATTTTCGCCGCGTCCGGCGATCGCCGCGCGGACGTCCGGTTCGCGCGCCCACAAGGCGACGTCGCGCCCGGCCCGCTTTGCGGCGACGGCCAGGGCGGTTCCCCAGGCCCCGGCTCCCAGAACGGCGATGGATCGGTATTCGGCAACCATGTGCGTCAAATGAACGTTTCGTTGATTATTCACAAAGGGTGGACTAGCCTCGACCCCGCACAAGCTTCGGGCGATGAACCCGGAGGTGGCGGGCTTTCGGGGGAAGGCGGTACAGGATGGTCAGTAAGAACGCCATGCGCGAGAAAATTCTCGATGCGGCGACCAAGCGTTTCAAGCACTACGGGTATGCGAAGACCTCGATGGCCGAGATCGCCGCCGACTTGCAGATGAGTCCCGGCAACCTCTATCGCTATTTCCCCGGCAAGATCGATATCGCGCTGGCCATCGCCGACGAGCATGGCGAACAGCAGTTCAAGGCGCTGGAGGACATCGCGCGCAGGCCGGGGCTTCCCGTGGTCGCCCGTCTGCGGGATTTGTTTCATCTCGACATGGTCTGGACCTACGAGCAGATCGAGAGCGATCCCAAGATTTTCGAGCTGGCCCAGATCATCAAGACCGAGCGGCCGTCCTGGGTGAATGGCCGCCTGGCGCGTGAGCGCGAAATCATCGACGCGCTGCTCGCCGAGGGCATCGCCAATGGCGAGTTCGATCTCGACGACGTCTCGCATACCTCCGAGATGCTGCAGTCGGCGCTGATGAAGTTCCGCTACCCCCAGTTGTGGTCCAACCTGAAGCTGCCCGCGCTGGAGCGGGAGTTCGACGGCGTAACGCGCCTGCTTCTGGTCGGGCTGGCGGGAAAGAAGGGCTCGGCGCGCGAGTGTCCGTTCAGCGAGACCGATACGCTGATCGCCCCCGAAATCGGGGCTGCGGCATAGCTGAGTGTGACGGATGAACAGTAACCGATGATCAGTGAACGAAATTGGTTTTATTCATTGATCACCAATCAGGGCTGACGTATATCTGTCTCGTCGACGCGGCGATGAGCCCGCCGGCCGGCGAGATGAAGCGCTAGGCCCCCGCACAGGCCGGGCAAACGCCTCTCCCGCCGTCCATCGGCAACGCAAGGAGAGACGAATATGTCCACGAAGACTGAGACCGGCGAGAGCATCACGCAGAAGATCACGGCGATCCTGATCGGCGCGGGCCTTATGACCTACGCCATCGTCTTCGCCGTCCAGGGCGTCGGCTCGTTCGTCGCCTGAGGGCGGCGGCCCCGGCGACGTTCCCACATTCCCGAATTTCCAGTTTTCCCTGGTCCGCTGCTGCCTTCCTGAGAGCAGTCCCGCAGCGGTCCAACCCTCAGGGGTCCGGCTTTGCCGGGCCCCTTTTTCTTGGCTGGTCTTCAGATCTCAGGCGCTGAGCGGCCAGCGGGCGTGGGCCGCGGCATCGAGCCCGGCCCGGTCGCCGGTCTGAAAGCGCTCCAGCCCCGCCCAGGCGATCATCGCGGCGTTGTCGGTGCACAGACGGATCGGCGGGGCGGCCAGCGCGAACCCTTCGCGCGCGGCCGTCGCGGTGCGCGCGCGACCGAGCATGTCCCCCTCGTGT
>CAZBPO010000307.1:1641-3887 GCA_964493795.1 uncultured Flavobacteriaceae bacterium | reverse complement strand
CGCCGAAGGAAAGCCGCGCTCGCGCCCTGGCGAACGCGCCATGGTGGCCGAGCTGTGGAAGACGCGCGATTTCGCATTGTACGAACGCTGGTTCGAGACCGATCCGGTCACCTTCTACGAAACCGAAACCCTTCCGCCCGACGCCGATGCCGACCCGGAGCGCGCCGCCTATGTCGAACAGGGCCGCGCCTTCATCGCGCAGCTGCGCGACATCCTCGCGGCCAATGGCGTCGAGACCTTCGTGCCGGCGATCTTCTGGCAGGAGAACGGCGTGTGGCAGGTCTATATCGGATACGATCCGCAGACCTTCGACACGCTGATCCTGCCGCGGATCGCTGGCGCATGAAACAGGCCGCCAGCCGGCCCCACTGCCGGCTGGCGCTGCGCGCCGCGCCGCCGTAAACCGGCGGGACATGCCATCACCCCGTGAAGCTTATGCCGTGCTGATCGAACGCGGCGACATCGCCGCCGATCCGGCGCAGGCCGAGGCGGTAGAGCGCCTGGACGCGCTCGCCCGGGCGCTCGCCGAACACGCCCATGGCCGGTCGCGCGGCCTGCTGGGCTTCGCACGCAAGCGACCGCCGCCGCGCGGACTCTATCTCTGGGGTCCGGTCGGTCGCGGCAAGTCGATGCTGATGGACCTGTTCTTCGACGCCGCCCCCATCGAGGCGAAGCGTCGGGTCCATTTCCACGCCTTCATGGGCGAGACGCACGAGGCGATCCGCCGGATGCGCGCCGACGAGCCCGGAGACCCGATCGGGCCTGTCGCGAAAGCCATCGCCAGGGCGGCGCGACTGCTGTGTTTCGACGAATTCCAGGTGACCGACATCGCCGACGCGATGCTGCTCGGCCGCCTGTTCGAGACGCTGTTCGCCGAAGGCGTCACCGTCGTCGCGACCTCCAACCGCCCGCCCGGCGACCTCTACAAGGACGGCATCAATCGCCAGCTCTTCCTGCCGTTCATCGGCATGCTGGAGCAGAAGCTCGATGTCGTGCGCATCGCCGGGCCCACCGACTATCGCCTGGGCCGCATCAAGGGACAGCCGGTCTATCTGACGCCCGACGACGCGGCCGCCGCCGCGGCGCTGGACGAGACCTGGAAGCAGCTGACCGACGGGACGGAGGGGCGGCCGGAAACGCTGCATCTTCTGGGGCGCACGCTCACCCTTGGCCGCTTCGCCCACGGGGTCGCACGCGCCAGCTTCGCCGAACTCTGCGCACAGCCGCTCGGCCCTCAGGACATGCTGGCGATCGCCGGCGCGGCGCATACGTTGATCCTGGAACACATCCCCTTGCTGGAACCGGCCCGGCGCAACGAGGCCAAACGCTTCGTCACCCTGATCGATGCGCTCTACGAGGCCCGGCGACGTCTCATCTGCTCCGCCGCCGCACCGCCGGAACGGCTTTATCCCGCAGGCGACGGCGCGTTCGAGTTCGAGCGCACCGTTTCGCGTCTGATGGAGATGCAGGGCGCGGACTGGCCGGAACCGGCCGACACGGATTGACATCCGGTCATTTCCGTTATTTCAGTAATTTCTGAAATAACGGAAATGACCATGGCCCTGCCGCCGCTCACCCAGGCTTTCGTGCTGCATTTCGGCGAGATGGGCAGCCGCTGGGGCTTCAATCGCACCGTCGGGCAGATCTATGCCTTGCTGTTCCTCGCTCCCGAACCGCTCAACGCCGACCAGATCGTCGAACAGCTCGGCTTTTCACGCTCGAACGTCTCGATGGGGCTGAAAGAGCTTCAGGGCTGGAATCTGGTCCGCCTGATCCACAGGCCGGGCGACCGGCGTGACCATTTCGCGACCCCGTCCGACCTGTGGACGATCCTGCGCACGCTGGTCGAGGAACGAAAGAAGCGCGAGGTCGATCCGACCCTGTCGATCCTGCGCGAGTTGGTGATGCAGGCCTCGGACACGCCGGCCGAGCGCCATGCGCAGACCCGCATGACCGACATGCTGGCGCTCATCGAGACGCTGACCCGCTGGTATGACGATGTGAAGCGCATGGACGACAAGCGGTTGATCAAGCTGCTGGCGCTGGGGGCCAAGGTGCAGCGCGTACTTGAGTTCAAGGACAAGCTTACCGGCAGAAGCCGGGCCGTCTCCGATCCCGCCGGCCTGGCCGCCAACGAAGGCTGACGTGCATGGAAGCCCTACTTCTCGCCCGCATCCAGTTCGCCGCGAACATCTCGTTCCACATCCTGTTCCCGGCCATCACCATCGCGCTTGGCTGGGTGCTGC
>CAZBPO010000307.1:0-1631 GCA_964493795.1 uncultured Flavobacteriaceae bacterium | reverse complement strand
ACGATGAGCTTCCAGTTCGGCACCAACTGGCCGGGCTTCATGGAGAAGGTCGGCAACGTCGCCGGCCCCCTGCTCGCCTATGAAGTGCTGACCGCCTTTTTCCTCGAGGCCGTCTTCCTGGGCATCATGCTGTTCGGCTTCAAGCGCGTGCCGGGCTGGGTGCACACGCTCGCCACCTTCCTGGTCGCCGCCGGCACCACGCTGTCCGCCTTCTGGATCATCGTCCTCAACAGCTGGATGCACACGCCCGTAGGCCACGAAATCCGCGACGGCGTCGTCCACGCCGCCGACTGGTGGGCGATCATCTTCAACCCGTCCATGCCTTATCGCCTGACGCATATGCTGCTGGCCTCGGGCCTGACCGTCTCGTTCCTGATCGCCGGCCTGTCGGCCTATCGCTGGCTGCGCGGCGACCGCGCCGACGCCGTGAAGCGGGCGCTGGGCACGGCGGTGCGGCTCGCCGCGATCCTGATCCCCATCCAGGTCTATGTCGGTGACCTGCACGGCCTGAACACGCTGGAGCATCAGCCGGCGAAGGTCGCGGCGATGGAAGCGAACTGGGAGACCGGCCCCAACGTACCGCTCATTCTCTTCGCCTGGCCCGATGAGGCGAACCGCACCAACCATTTCGAGATCGCGATACCGAACGGCGCGAGCTGGATCCTGCGCCACAGCGCCGACGGCGTGGTGCCCGGCCTCAACGACTATGTCGGCGCGCATCCGCCCGTCGCGCCGGTCTTCTGGGGGTTCCGCGTCATGGTGGGCATCGGCCTGCTGATGCTGATCGTCTCATGGTGGGCGACCCTTCGTCTGTGGCGGCGCGGCGAGATCAGCCTTTGGCTGGGCCGCGTGCTGGTCGCGATGACCTTTTCCGGCTGGGTCGCCACGCTGGCGGGCTGGTACGTGACCGAGATCGGCCGCCAACCGTGGCTCGTCACCGGCGTGCTGACCACCGCCGACGCCACCTCGGCGACGACGGCGCCGATGATCCTGACGACCCTGCTGATGTATCTGGCGACCTACGTGATCCTGCTGGTCGCCTATATCTCGGTGCTGTTCTATCTCGCCCGCATCAACGCCAAGCCGACCGGCGAGCCCGAGGAAGGCGCGATCCAGGCGACGCTTGGCGCGCAGGGAGCCGCCTGATGTTCGACGATCCCGCAATCTGGCTGCCCTTCGTCTTCGCCGCGCTGATGGGGCTGTCGATCCTGATCTACGTGATCCTCGACGGCTATGACCTGGGCGTCGGCATCCTGATGCCCTTCGCCAACGAAGCCGAGCAGGACCGCATGATCTCGTCCATCGGCCCCTTCTGGGACGCCAACGAGACATGGCTGGTGCTGGCGGTCGGGCTGCTGCTGGTCGCCTTTCCGATCGCCCATGGCGTGATCCTGGGGGCGCTGTATCTGCCTGTCGCACTGCTGCTGATCGGCCTGATCCTGCGCGGGGTGGCCTTCGAATTCCGCATCAAGGCGCACGCGAAATACAAGCGGCTGTGGAACCGGCTGTTCTTCGCCGGCTCGCTGATGGCCGCGCTGACCCAGGGCTACATGCTGGGGCTCTATGTGCTGGGGCTTGAGGTGACGCTGGCCATCAGCGAGCCGGCGAAGAACAGCCGGTTCCACAGCCGC
>CAZBPO010000306.1:0-3889 GCA_964493795.1 uncultured Flavobacteriaceae bacterium | reverse complement strand
TGGAGCAGGTGCGCGGCCGCTTCCGGCCCGAATTCCTGAACCGGATCGACGAGATCATCCTGTTCCGCAGGCTTGGCCGGGCCCAGATGGACGGCGTGGTGGAGATCCAGCTGCGCCGCTTTGAAAAGCTGTTGGCCGACCGCAAGATCGCGCTGACGCTGGACGGCAAGGCGCGGGCCTGGCTGGCGAATGCCGGCTACGACCCCGTCTATGGCGCGCGGCCACTGAAGCGGGTGATCCAGAAGGCGTTGCAGGACCCGCTGGCCCAGCTGATCCTGAAAGGCGACGTGGTGGACGGTGCGAAAGTGGATGTCTCGGCCGACGATCACGGGCTGACGCTGAACGGCGTCAGCTTCGGCGCGGACGAGGATGCGCCGTCGCGCCGCGCGCCGACCGCGCCGGCCAGCCGGCGCGTCCACTAAGGCGATCGAGGGGCCCTGATGAGCAAACCTTCTCAGGGCCTCGTTCGCATGCTGGGGCGTCCGGGCGACGCGCCGGCTCTGCTATTGGACAAGCGGCCGGATGGCGATTTCCTGGTTCTGGAGCTGAAGCTGGGCCCGGATGGCTGGGCCGAGGGCGAGGCGCTGGCGGCCGTTCTGAGCGCCGCCTGCACGGCATTGGGCACGCGGCGCTCGGACGGCGAGGATCGCCTGTTCGACCGGCTGACCGGTCCCAAGCCGATCGAAACCGCCGAGGTCCGCTACGCCTCGCCGCCCGGGCGCGACGACGTGTCTCCCGATATGATCGAGATCTATGGCGGGCCGGGCTCGGGCGATCTTGCCGATCTGGTGGTCCTGCTCTCGCTCGCCCATGAGGTTTCGTGGAGCGACGGGCAGGCGATCGTTCAGCGTCTGAAGGCTGCGGCGAGCCGTCTGACGATCATCCCCGGCCGTCACCGCGCGCGGACCTGACCCTGCGCCGTTTCGCCGCTGGCGAAAACCGGCGGGCAGGTATTTGCTCCGGCGGGAGACGTTCGGGGATCACCAATGCGCAAGTTCTTCGCCGCGGCCGCCGCCGCGCGTTTTTTTACGTCGGCCATGGCGCAGGAGGAATCGGCCACCAGTTCGCCGACCTTCGGCGACGTGATCGCCGGGGCGATCGAAGCCTGGCAGGAGCCTGACGGCAGCGGGGCGACGGCGGACGACATCGAGGCGAAGGCGTTGTTCTTCGTGGGCAACATCGCCTGGCTGACCTTCCACGAGTTCGGCCACGGCATGATCTTCGAGTACCAGCTGCCCGTGCTGGGCAAGGAGGAGGACGCGGTCGATTCGTTCGCCACCATCAACATGATCGCCGAAGAGGACGACCCGGCGCTGGAGCGGATGATCGTCAGCGTGGTCGACGCCTGGTTCGAGGCGGGCCTCTACGCCAACCTCACCTATGGGCTGCATTCGATCGACGAGCAGCGCGGCTATGCGGTGATCTGTCTTTTGGTCGGCGATGATCCGGATGGCTACAAATGGGTCGCCGACGATGCCGGGATGCCGCCCGAGCGGCAGGCCAACTGCCAGTACGATTTCAAGAAGGCCGAAAGCACCTGGGACAGCCTGCTGGAAGACAACATGCTGGCCGATGAGGAAGCGCCGACCGCCGAGGTCTCAGTCGTCTATGAGGACGCCGGTGCGTTCGCGACGGCGGGGCATCTGCTGCAGGCCAGCGGCGTGCTGGAGACCATCGCCTTCCAGATGGAGAATACGTTCCGTCTCAGCGCGCCCATCGTCGTGTCGGTGGAGCAGTGCGGGCAGGCGAACGCGTTCTTCGTCTATGCCGAGCGCAAGGTGAAGATCTGCTACGAGCTGGCGAATTTCTTCATGGAGAAGGCGCTGGCGCTGCCGTCTTCGGGGGCGGCCGAGGCGGCCGATCCTGTGGAGGAAACCCCCGACGAGCCCGAGGAACACAGCGACGATGACGGCGAGGAGTCGGCGTCGGAGTGAGCGGAGATTGGCAGCAAGAACTTTTTGTTGACGCGATATAAATTATCTCATAACGATAATTTATCATCTCGATGCAGTAAGGGGTTCTGATGTCTGCCGATCTACTCGCCGCTGCGGCCGTCAGGGCTGCGGAAGAAGCCAGGCGCCTGCGTCCCTGGGTCTATGGCTTGTTCGTGCTGGCGATCGTGCTGATCGTCTCGGAGATCGTGTCTCATGGGATGGAGCGCACGGCGGATCTGCGCGAAGCGCATGCCGCCGGCGACGCGTTCAGGGCCTGGGACGTCGTGGACGCCTTCCTGAGGCAGGCGTTGGGCGCGGCGCCCGCCTTCGCGCTGGCGACGGCGCTCTGGTACGGCCAGGACTATCTGAAGCGGCTGGAGCAGGGCGGGCTTTGGACCGTATCGACCGCCAGGCTGGTGAAGGAGATCGGCGCGTCGCTGGTGACGGCTTCGGCGCTGAGCATCGTGGTGGTGCCGACGGCGCTGCTGTGGCTGGACCGCCGGGGCACGTTCGTGGCCGACCTGGAATCCGGCCCGGTGGTTCTTGGCGGGCTTGGGCTGGCGCTGATCGTGATCGGGCGCGTGCTGTACGATGCGATCGGCGCGGCCGGCTCGCTGAAGTCCGAACACGATCAGATCGTGTGACGCATGGCGATCATCGTAAGGCTGGATGTGATGCTGGCGCTGCGCAAGATGCGGGCGAAGGATCTGGCGGCGGACGTGGGCATGACGGAGGCCAACCTGTCGCTGCTGCGCACCGGCAAGGTGAAGGGCGTGCGCTTCGAGACGCTGGACGCGTTGTGCCGGTGCCTCAATTGCCAGCCGGGCGACCTGCTGGAGTTCATCGACGTCGAGGACTGAGCGCTCAGTCGAGCGCGCGCGCGAGCTTCTCGATCGCCGGCAAGGCGCGCTGGGCCGCCTGGCCGCCCAGGGCGATCAGTTCGTCGGCCCGGTGAAAGTCGAGCAGTCCGATGTGGCTGACATCGGGTTCGATCATGACGTCGGCGGGGTTCGCGGCGAGACGCATGCGCGTAAGCCGGTCCAGCATGATGTTGAGCGCGCCGGTCATGGTGGCCGAGATGCCGGGACCGTCCTTGCGCGGGCCGAAGATCATCCTGGCGACCATGCGGTCGGGCCGGATCCAGTCGGTCCATGATCCGTCATCGTCGCCGAACGGGCCGGCGGCCGAGATGTCGTCGTCGGCCTGTTGTCCATCGACATGCAGGCCGACGCCGATCACCAGCCGCCCGCCCATGGCGCGCGCCGCGGCGGTGGGCACCGGATTGGTCAGTGCGCCGTCGACGAAGAATCGTCCGTCGATGTTCATCGCGGGGAAGACGCCGGGTAGGGCGTAGGAGGCGCGCATCGCCTGCGTCAGCAGGCCGGTGCGCAGCCAGATCTCGTGGCCGGTCCTCAGCTCGGTGGTGACGGCGGCGAAGTTGCGCGTGAGATTCTCGATCAGCACGCCGCCGATATACTCATCAAGCAGCGCGGCGAGCTTGCGCCCTGAAACGAGCCCGCCGCTGGTCAGCGAGATGTCCATCATCGCGCGCACCCGGCGCGAGTCGAGCTGGCGCGCCCAGGCTTCCAGCGCATCGAGCTTTCCAGCCAGATGCAGGCCGCCGACGACGGCGCCGATGGACGTGCCGGCGATGATGTCAGGCTCGAATCCGGCGCGGATCAGTGTGCGCAGAACGCCGATATGGCTCCACCCGCGCGCGACCCCGCCACCTAACGCCAGAGCGATGCTCACATTCGTCATGCGGCGATCCTAAACCGTGAATTTATCGGCGTGGAACGCCCCGCGATGACGCAACAAAAAAAGATCGAAAAAACTTTCCGATTTCGCGTTGACAGCCATCCGGTCGCCGCATACAAGCCGCGCCTCGCTGGCGAGCCGGCGACGTTGATTGACATAGTTGAGTGATGGAAGGGCGACGCGGGCGGCGGGTTGCT
>CAZBPO010000305.1:924-3894 GCA_964493795.1 uncultured Flavobacteriaceae bacterium | reverse complement strand
ATTCGTGCGCGGCGACGCCATCGCCGGCCTGCTCATCACCGTCATCAACATTCTGGGCGGCCTCGTCATCGGCGTCGGCCAGGAAGGCATGGCGTTCGGCGCGGCCTTTCAGGCCTACACGCTGCTGACCGTCGGCGACGGCCTCGTCACCCAGATCCCCGCCCTCATCGTCTCGACCGCCGCAGGCCTCATGGTCTCCAAGGCCGGCGTCGAGGGTTCGGCCGATAAGGCGATGTTCGGCCAGCTGTCATTCTACCCTCAGGCGCTGGGCATGGCCTCGTTCATGATCGGCGTGATGGCGCTGCTGCCTGGCGTTCCGACGCTGATCTTCGCCTCGATCTCGGCTGCGGCCGGCTATGGCGCCTACGCTGCCGGCCAGGCGCGCAAGCGCAACGACGCCGCCAAGGAAGAAACCGCCCGGATCGAGGCCCAGGCCCCGCCGGCCGAAGAGCCCATCTCCACCGCGCTGGCCCTCGACCAACTCAAGATCGAGCTCGGCTACGGGCTTCTGCCCCTCATCAACGACTCACGCGGCTATCGCCTGACCGACCAGATCAAGTCGCTGCGCCGGCAGATCGCGGGCGATCTGGGCTTCGTGATGCCTTCGGTCCGCATTCTCGACAACATGCAGCTCGCCGCCCAGGAATACCGCATCTCGGTGAAAGAGGTCGAAGCCGGCCGGGGCGAGCTGATGCCGGGCCAGCTGATGGTCATGGACCCGCGTGGCGAGCCGATCGACCTGCCCGGTATGCCGACGCGCGAGCCGGCCTTCGGCCTGCCAGCCGCCTGGATCGACGAGGACTACCGGGAAGAGGCTTCGTTCCGCGGGCTCACCATCGTCGATCCCGCGACCGTGCTCACCACCCACCTCACCGAAATCCTTAAAGAGCACATGCCCGAGCTTCTCTCCTACGCGGAGACCAAGAAGCTCATCGACGATCTGCCCGCCGAAACCCGCAAGCTGGCCGACGAACTCATCCCCCAGCAGGTCTCGATGGCGACGGTCCAGCGCGTCCTTCAGACGCTGCTGTCCGAGCGCGTCTCGATCCGCGACCTGCCGACCATCCTGGAAGGCATCGCCGAAACCGCCGGCCGCGCGCAGACGGCGATGGTGATGACCGAACACGTCCGCACCCGCCTCGCCCGTCAGATCAGCCGCGCCGTCGCCAACGGCCAGGGCCTGCTGCCGCTTATCGCGCTGTCGCCGCAATGGGAACAGGCCTTCGCCGAATCGATCATCGGTCAGGGCGAGGAACGCCAGCTCGCCATGGCGCCGTCCAAGCTTCAGGACTTCATCGCCGCCGTCCGCCGCGCCTTCGACGGCGCGTCGATGGAGGGCGAAACGCCCGTGCTTCTCACCAGCCCCTCGGTGCGCCCCTTCGTGCGCTCGCTGGTCGAACGCTTCCGTCCGACCACCTTCGTGATGAGCCAGGCCGAAGTGCATCCCAGCGCCAAGCTCAAGTCGATGGGTCAGATCTGATCCATGCGCGTCCGGTCGTTCACCGCTCCCACCATGCCTGAGGTCATGGCCATGGTCCGCGCGGAGATGGGCGAGGACGCCGTCATCCTGTCGTCGGAACGCTCGCGCAACGGCATCGAGGTCAAGGCCGCCGCCGAACGCGCGCCTGCGCTCGAAGATCCCGGCGCGGCCTTGTCGCGGCTGGCCGCGCTGGAAGCCGAACTCGAACGACGACTCGTCGCTGCGGTCGACCGCTCCGATCCTGCGCCGGTCCCCGTCCGCGATCCCTGGTCGGCCGAGAGCGTTCTCGCCAAGCTGCGCTTCCATGAAATCCACCCGGACCTCGCGGCCCAGCTGATGGCCGACGCGGCGCGGCTCGGCGCGATGCCAGGCCCCGATGCGCTCGGGCAGGCGCTCGACCTGCATCTTTCCTTCGCTCCCCTGCCGGCAGAGCCGGACGGTCCGCTCGTGCTGATCGGCCTGCCCGGCGCGGGCAAGACCGCAGCCGCCGCAAAGGTCGCGGTTCGCGCGATACTGTCCGGCCGCGCCGCCATTCTCGTCACCACCGACGCCAGCGCCGGCGCCTTCGGCCAGATCGAAGCCTTCGCCGGGATCGTCCGCCTGCCGGTTCAGGCCGAGACCGAGCCGGGCGATCTCGCGGCCCTCATCGAACGTCTGCGCGCCGAAGACCCCGCGCGCGCGATTATCGTCGATACCCAGGGCGCAAATCCGCTCGACCGCGCTGAACTGACCCACCTGCGCCGTCTCATCGCCGCCTGCGGACCTGACGCCGAACCTGTCCTCGTCGCGGCCGCGCAGGGCGGGCGCGACCTTGAGGATCAGGCGGTCATCTTCAAGGCTTTGGGCGCCCGCCGCATGATCGCCACCCGCCTCGACATCGCCCGCCGCCTCGGCGGCCTGATCGGGGCTGCCCGGGTTTCCGGTCTGGCCCTCGCGCAAGCCTCGGCCAGCCCCTACATCGCCGAAACCATGGAGCCGCTGAATCCGTTCGCGCTGGCGCGACGGCTGCTGACCGGCGATCCCGCCGCACCTATCGCCGGAGCCCGTTCATGACCGCCGCGCTCATCGCCGTCGCATCCGGGAAAGGCGGCGTCGGAAAGACCTTCCTGTCGATCGCCCTGGCGCAGAGCTTCGCCGCCGCCGCCGTCCCGTCCCGCGTTCTGCTGCTCGACGGCGATCTCGGCCTCGCCAATATCGACGTCCAGCTCGGCGTCGCGCCGCGCGGCGATCTTCTGTCTGTCGTGTCCGGCGGCATGACTCTGGCCGAGGCGGTGACGCCGTTCGATGGCGGAGCCGGCGTGCGGCGGGGATTCGATCTCGTGGCGGGCCGGTCGGGCAACGCCGCGCTGCGCAACCTGCCGCGTCATGAAATCGAACTGCTGGGGCGAAGCTTCAGGATGGCCTCGGCGGGCTACGACCGCACGATCGTCGACCTGGGGGCCGGCCTCGACGCCACCATGCTCGAGCTCGCCTCGGCCGCGGGCCGCGTG
>CAZBPO010000305.1:0-914 GCA_964493795.1 uncultured Flavobacteriaceae bacterium | reverse complement strand
GTCGTCCACGAGGCCCGCGAGATCGCCCCGGACCTGGTCGTCCTCACCGACGAGCCGACCTCGCTCACCGACGCTTATGCGCTGATAAAGTTGCTGTCGCAGCGCGCTGCACCGCCCGCCCTCGCCGTCGCCGTCAACATGGCTGGCGACGAGGCCGAAGGCCGCCGCACATACGCGGCGCTGGAACGGGCGACGTCGAAATTCCTCGGATTCGCGCCGCCGCTCGCCGGCATCGTGCGCCGTGACGTGGCGGTGCGCGAGGCGATCCGCGCCCAGATTCCCTATCTCACGCGCAGCGCGACGGGCCTCGCGGCCGACGATATCCAGCGCCTGACGCGACAGATCGACACGGCTTTCGCTCCGCCTGTGGCCGCCCGCCGGCCTTTGGCGCGCTGAATTCGGTCCCGAAGCTCCGCCCGGCATTGGCGTTCCGGCCCGACGCCGGATAAAATCCCGGTCTCTGCGCGCAGCTTCCGGCGCGCCACTCGGGGAGAGTATCGGGATGGACTACACTTGGCTCATCGTACTTGGCGTCGCCGTTCTCGCGGTTCTGTGGGGCGTCGGCATCTATAACAGCCTCATCCGCCTGCTGAACCTGGTGAAGGAAGGCTGGAGCGGCATCGAGACCCAGCTCAAGCGCCGCTCAGACCTCATCCCCAACATCGTCGAGACGGTGAAGGGCTACGCCGCGCACGAAAAGGGCACGTTCGAGGCCGTCACCCAGGCCCGCGCCGCCGCCACCGCAGCGAAGACGCCGGAAGATCGCGCCCGGGCGGAAGGCCAGGTCGGCGCCCTGCTCGGCAAGATCGTTGCGATCGCCGAGGCCTATCCCGAACTCGCCGTCAAACGCATGAAGAGCGGCCCGCTCGGCGGCGACCAGCAGATCGGCGCGCTGATCGCGGAGGGCGCGGTCG
>CAZBPO010000304.1:345-3899 GCA_964493795.1 uncultured Flavobacteriaceae bacterium | reverse complement strand
ACCCCGAAGGCGGGGCCGGCATCTAGCCAGAGGTCAGCGGCCCCGCGCCCGTCGCCCGCGCATCGCCGCAAAGATCAGCCCGGCGACGACGCCCGCCCCGGCCTGCGCGGCGAGGCCCGCTGCGCTGTCGGTCGCCAGCAGCGGCGGCGCGCCAAGCGCCCACCAGCCGGCCGCCGGCAGTCCCGCCGCAGCGCCCGTCCCGGCCAGCAGGAAGAGCGGAAAGCCCGCAAGGCCCGTCAGGCGTGAAATCGCCGCCGCCAGCAAGAGCGCGATCCCGAAAACGCCCGCCAGGATCAGCGCGTAGGCCCACAGCTCCAGCAGATCGCCCGCCGCCAGCGCCGCCCTGTCGCCGAATCCGATGCCGCCGCCATATTGGGCAACCGCCAGGCTCGACGAGGCGACCACAGCCAGAACGTACAGAACGACCGAGGCGACCAGCCATGCCCTCAACGCGCGCATCTCAGTGGCCCTCCTCGAACGTCACGCCCGGCGTCAGTTCGAAATCGGAATAAACGACCCCCGGCTGCGAGTAGTTGTAAAAGCCGAACCGGCCCGGCTGGAACGCGCCGGTCTCGTCGAAGACCAGCTCGCCATCGATGAAGACCTGAACGCGCTCCGCGCCATAGCGCAGCTCGAACGCATGATCGGTATCCCTGCGCCAGCCCTTGCCCTCGCCATGGCTGGTCGCCAGCAGGCTGACCGGCCCGCCATCGACCGCGCCCCAGAAATGCGGGGCGATCTGGTCCGCCACGCCCTTGAAACGCACCAGGCGCAGGCCTTCGTCCGCCAGTTCGCCGCTCCAGACCTGCCGCTTGGATTTCCAGTCGATCAGGATGAAGTCCGATTCCGCGTCGCCTTCCTCCAGCGGCGACCTGTAACCCGCGACGAAGCCGATCAGGTCGTCGTCGCCGGCCTCGACGCGCAGCCGGCCGCGGATCGTGACGTCGATCAAGTCGGTCGGGCTGACGAAGAAAGTCGGGTCGCCGTTGACGCTCTGCGTCACCGTCAGGCCGTCCTCGGACAGGGTCCAGTTGCCGGCGGCGGGCGCGCCGGCCTGCCGCCAGTCGGTCAGGGACATGGGCGTCGTCACCGCAAGCCGGGTGATGTCCGCCAGGTCGTCCACATCTTCGGCGAAGCCCCGCTCGCCCGTGACGCCGACGTCGAACAGGCAATCCTCCAGCACGACCGGCGAGGCGAAATCACGCGCCCCGCAGGCGCTCTCGGCCAGCGCGCGCGCTTCCGGGTCGACATCGGCGAGCGTCAGGTGGCGACTGGGAAACCCGGGAATCGTGAAGGTCTGCGTGGTTTCGCCGGGTTCATAGTCGAACAGCGACTCTTCCTGCGACAGCCGCCAGCTGTCGCCGAAAACCCCATAGATGTCGGTGACAGAGATGGGCCGCGACGTATCGAGCGGCGCGCCGTCGCGCGGCTTGATGTCGTCGCCGCGCGCGCCGTTGAAATCGCCCAGCAGCCCCTCCAGCCGGCCGGCATGCGCCGCCGCCGGATAGACGGTCAGATTGATCCACCGGCCCGCCGAGACCCGCACCTGCGCCGCGTCTTCGCCGGGCCAGTTCACCTGATAGATGTTGCCCGTGCGCGTCAGGCTGACGCCGTCGGCCAGGTCGACCGTTTCGCCGTCGCCGACGGCCAGGATTTCGCCGTCATACCGCACCGCCGGCGCGTCGCCCGCATAAAAACCGAGGCGGCTGCCTCCCACCTTCATCGCGACGGCGCCGTTGACGGCGACAGCGTTGCTGGTCCCCCAGGGCCGCTGGCGCGTCTGCACCAAAAACTCGCCGTCCAGACTGCGCGCCAGAACGAATTCGCCGGCGGCCTGGAAATCGTAGGCGAAGCCGTCGAACGTGTAGAGGTGCGGATCGTTGACGGTGCGCCCTTCCTTACGCGGCTTGGGCGCCGCCGGGGGCTTGGGCTCGTCGCAGTTGAAAATCGTCTCGCAGCGCACCTTCCTGCAATACGTGCCGCCCGCCCTGCACTGGCGGTGATAGACGTTGCGGCACGCCGGCGCGAGAACGGGATGGATCAGGCAGATCGTCGTGACCTGCATGAGGCATTCGGTTTCCTCCAGCTTGCACTGGACCTTGCAGTCGGTGACACAGCGACTCTCCGCCGCCTCGGCCGCCCCCCCTAGCGCCAAAAGAGCGAACGCGCACAACGCCAGTATGGCGTGTGGCAGTCCGCGCACGGAATATGACATCGCGTTTTACTCCCGCACCTCGCGCGGGCGAACTTCGTCAAACTTCAACGCAATACAAGGTTGAAAAGCGACGAGCTAAATTGCAGCGACCTGCGCCGCATCGAAGAAATGCGCTGGCGTTCAGCGCCCCAGCGCCGCGTCGATCGCCGCGATCGCCTCGGGCGAATCCCACTCGGCATCACGGTCCCGCCGCCCGACCAGACGTCCCTCGGCGTCGATGATGAACGTGGTCGGCAGGCTGTTCAGCCGATAGGCACGCCACAGCTTCTTCTTGGGGTCGGTATAAGCCTCCAGCGCGTCCGCCTCGACCTCCTTCAGGAACTCGCCGATCTTCATCTCGGCCTTGCTGTCGACGTTCAGCGCGATGACGACCAGATCGCCCCGCGCCTGCTGCAGGCGCACCAGCGACGGCAATTCCTTCACGCAGGGCGCGCACCAGGTCGCCCAGAAGTTGAGCACCACCGGCTTGCCCCTGAAATCGGCCAGCCGCACCTCCGCCCCGGCCCCGTCCAGGAACACGTCATCCGCCGCCTGCGGGCGTCCTTCGGGCGTCGTCAAAAACGCGCCGGAAGCCGCATTTTCCGTCCTTTGCGGCTGCGCGCTCTGTTGACTGGGCTCCTCGCCCTCTCGCATGGTGAAAACCAGCAGGCCGGCCGCGACGGCCAGCAGAACCCCGGCCAGAATGGCTATTTTCCAGGGCACAGGAGCCTCTTTCCCTTGAGCGCGAATGACATGTGGGGCGGGCGTTTCGCCGCCGGGCCGGATGAAGTCATGGCGGCGATCAACGTCTCCATCGGCTTTGACCGCCGCATGGCGAAACAGGACATCGAGGGCTCCCTGGCGCATGTCCGCATGCTTGAGGCCAAGGGCCTGATTTCGGCCGATGATTCAAGCGCCATCCAGGATGGCCTTTCCACCATCGCTTCAGAGATTCGTGATGGCGCGTTCCCGTTCCGCGCCGAATACGAAGACATTCACATGAATGTCGAGGCGCGGCTGTCGGAGCTCATCGGTCCCGCCGCCGGCCGCCTGCATACCGCGCGCTCGCGCAACGATCAGGTCGCGACCGATTTCCGCCTCTGGCTGCGCGACGCCATCGACGCCGAAGCGGCCGATGTTAAAGCCCTGATCGCCTCGCTCGTCGACAAGGCCGAGGCCCATGCCGGCGACGTGATGCCGGGCTTCACCCACATGCAAAGCGCGCAGCCGGTGACTTTCGGCCATCACTGTCTCGCCTATGCCGAAATGTTCGGCCGCGACCTCGGCCGCCTGCTCGACGCCCGCAAGCGCCTCAATGAAAGCCCGCTCGGCGCGGCGGCGCTGGCCGGCACGTCGTTCC
>CAZBPO010000304.1:0-335 GCA_964493795.1 uncultured Flavobacteriaceae bacterium | reverse complement strand
TCCCCATCGACCGCGATCAGACCGCCAGGGCGCTCGGCTTCGACGCCCCGATGCGCAACTCGCTCGACGCCGTCTCGGCGCGCGATTTCGCCATCGAATATCTCTCCGCCGCCGCGATTCTTTCGATGCATCTGTCGCGCCTCGCCGAAGAGATCGTCATCTGGTCGACGCCGCAATTCGGCTTCGTGCGCCTGTCCGACGGCTTCTCGACCGGCTCGTCGATCATGCCGCAAAAGCGCAATCCCGACGCCGCCGAGCTGGTGCGCGGCAAGACCGGCCGCGTCTTCGGCGCGCTGATCGGCCTGCTGACGGTCATGAAGGGCCTCTCCATGACC
>CAZBPO010000303.1:0-3930 GCA_964493795.1 uncultured Flavobacteriaceae bacterium | reverse complement strand
CGCGCGCCGCCCAGAACGCCGGCCAGCGAGCGCGCCACCGCCAGGCCCAGATCGTTGTGGCAATGGGTCGAGAACCTGACCGTATCGGCGCCCGGAACGCGTTCGATCACGCGGCGGAAAAGATCGGCATATTCCTGCGGCGTCGCATAGCCGACCGTATCGGGCAGATTGATGGTGCTTGCCCCGGCGCGGATCGCCACCTCGACGCAGCGGCAGAGAAAGTCGAACTCCGTCCGCGTCGCGTCTTCGGCCGACCACTCCACGTCGTCCACCAGATTGCGCGCATGGGCGATGCTGGCGGCCACCGCTTCAAGCACCTGCTCGGGCGCCATGTTCAGCTTGTGCTTCATGTGCACGGGGCTTGTGGAGATGAAGGTATGGATGCGCCCCCGCACCGCGTGCTTCACGGCATCGCCGGCGCGGTCGATGTCCTTCACGCCGGCGCGGGAAAGACCGCACACGGTCGCGTTCTTCACCACTTTCGAGATTTCGGTCACGGCGTCGAAATCGCCGTTCGAGGAAATGGGGAAACCCGCCTCGATCACGTCGACGCCGAACTGGTCCAGCGCTTCGGCGATCCTCAGCTTCTCTTCCAGATTCATGGCCGCGCCGGGCGACTGCTCGCCGTCGCGCAACGTGGTGTCGAAGATGATGACGCGGTTGGGTTCTGATTGAATGGTCATGGCTGCGAGGCCCTTGTCGGAATCTTGTGATCAGGTTCGGCTCGTCGTCTCCCCTAGACGCCGGCTCTTCGAACGAATCCCAAGAGCGATGGCGGCGCCTAGGGGCGCCTAGGCGCCTAAGGAGCAGGCCCTCGCAAAGTCGCGCGAACGCGCCGACGCCCACCGGCAGCCCGTAAGCTTCCGGATCGCGGTTTCCAGAATTGACCTGTGCAGCGATCACTGCTGGCCCTCGTCGGCGCGAACGAAATTGCCTTTTATGAACAAAGGTTAACGCCCGAATTTCAACGAGTCGTTAAGCCCCGCTCAACGGCTGCGGTTGTAGCGGCCGTTAACCTGTGCGGCAAGTGTCGCAGTGCAAAAAAGCGTCAGGGCGGCGCCCCGCTCCCACCGGAGCAGGCGATCTTGGCGGCCGCCTCGGTCTTTTTCCGGTTTTCGGCGGCCGCCTGCGCCGTCTTGGCCACCACCTTGAGCAGGTCGCCTCCCGCTGCGCCGCCGGTAGCGCCGTAGACCAAAGCGCCGGCCACCACGACCGGACGCATCACCGCGCACGAGAAGCGCCGGAACCGTTCCCATGTGCTGATCGACCGGCTGGTATTGATCTGATACTCGACCGCCGCAGCATGCCGGCCAGACTGGTGCTCATCCCGCACCAGCCCGGTTCCCGGATCGACCGTCAGCCAGGCGATGACCGCTTCATCGCCGACACGCGGAGCGGTCGCCGGCGCAAGCACCGCATAACCAGCATCGAGGCGCGCCTGCAATCGCGCCAGAGCGTCACGGGATGCGCCCGCCACGCGCGCGTCGTCGCCGGGCCTGAACACGGCGAGCGCCGTGCCCGCGCGGCGCGCGGCCTCCAGCACGCTGCGGGAATCGGCGGCGGCGTGCAGTTCTCCCCCCGCCAGCGCCGCAAGCATGGTCTCGGCGGCGAGAAGCGCAGCGGCGTCGGCTGCTGCGGCCTCCACATCGGTTCCGCCTCCGGGCACATGCAGCGCGTTCAGGGTCAGCGTAAAGGCTGATCCTTCGGTGCCCACGGGCTCCAGCCCCGCGACAAGCAGTGTGGCATCTCCGGCCGCCGCGATGCCGAAATCACGCCGTATCGCAGGGAAAAGGCGCAGCAGCTCGTCAAGCCCGCGCGAGACTCCATCAAGCGTGTCGAGATCGATTTCCGCCGCAGGCAAATCAGCCTGCTGAATCCCGGTAAGCACGCCGATCTGCCAGAAAGCGGCGAACGCGGCATAGTCACCGGGCACATAGACGAACGGCTGCAACTCAGCGGTAGCGACTTGCCCGGACTGACGGGCGGCAAAGCCCACGCGGTCCACGATCACGGCCGTCAACGAGCGTTGACTGGCCGGACCCTTCATGTCGAACGCCAGCCAGACTCCCGTTACGCTTTGGTCCTGATCGTCCTCCTCAGCGTCCCCGCCGAGCGCGGCGATCGCGCCGCCCAGCGATCGCGCGATCGCTTTACCGATACCTTCTGGAACGAACGGAAGCATGACCGGCTCGCCGGTCGTCGTGTCGCCGTCGACCCGCAAAACCGGCGTGTAGACGATGCGCTGGGTCTCAGCGTCGATGCGTCTCTCGACCAGCCCCATGGGCTCGCCGAAACCCGCCACGATCTCAGCAACAGCGATGTCCGCGATCCGCAAAGACCGCTTCACGGCGGGCGTCGCGACGACGCCTGCATCGGTGCGCCTTTCCACCACCAGCGCGATTTCAACAGTGTGGAAGAACGCCTCGGGCAGGGTGTCGAACGTCTCCACAGCGCTGCAAGGCGCGGCGCCATCCGCCGTCGTCGTATCGAGGTCGCGCCATGTCTGGCCGTCCTGCGCCTGGAGCCAGACGTGCCGTACCGAAACATCGCGGGATGTCGCAGGCAGCCCGGCGCTCGCCAGCGCATCGGCGATCCATCGCGCCTGGTCGCGCGCGACCTCCCCTGCTTCACGCCTCAGCGCGGCCAGCTCCCGGACCGCCGCCTGCACGTCCGCGTCCTCAACCGCCCCGGCCAGTTCGTCGATATCGAACGGCGCGGCCGCAAGAGGCTCCGGGACGAATGCAAATATCTGAGGTGCGCAGGCCGCGAACCGAAAGCTCGTATCCGGCGCAGCATGCTTGATCATCTGCGAGAGCAGCAGCGCCTGATCCGTCCCGCTTCCGCTGCCAGTCAGGAACGCGCCGCGCGCGCCTTTCATCGCCCCGTCATAGGTTTCCTGCGTGATTGACGCGGATATCCACGCTCTGAGCGCTTCGGCGTCCTTCCCGGCCGCCGCCCCGGCGATCGCCGCGTCGACTCGCGCCGTCAATGTCTCGCTTTGAGTTTCCGCATGAGCTGCGGACGGCAGATAGACGGCGATACTCAGCAGCAGTCCGGCGACGATGCGCATATCAACCCTTCCCACAAACAACGATCGCCGCGATCTTAACGGCGGATCGGCCCGCGTCAGCCATGCGACGCAGATTTTGAACCTGCTCTGAACGACTGGTGAAATCCGCCGATTCACGCGAAACTTTTCGCGCGCGTTAACCCTCGCGATGCGAGACATCCATAGTTTGCCTGCCCGCTGCGTCGAGCCGGCATGCAAGTTCATCGGTTTTGCGGAGAGCCGGTCATGGCGCAGAATATCGAACTGATGATGGAGGCCTTTCCCGGCCGCTGGGCGGCGGGATCGTTGCTTCCAGACGCCAATCCGCAACTTGTCCGAATTCTGTCGCTCTGGCGCGTCGCCGCAGGTGAGCAGGCGTTTCCGCACCCGGCGGCGCTTGGCCCCGCCGAGTTGAAGCCGGTGCTGCCGAATGTCCACATCTACACGCTGTCGCCGGAAGCGCCGCGCTACAGGATCAGGCTGATCGGCACCCGCATGACCGACTATATCGGCCGGAATCTCGCCGGAAAATCCGTCGACGAGGTCAGCGCCGTCGCCCTGCGGCGCGCGCTCAACGGATTGATTTCGGCTGTCGAAAGCGCCGGCACATGGCTGCATCTCATGGCGCCGCGCGCGCTGGCCCTGCCGAACGACGACCACAAATCGCTTGAAAGCCTCTGGATGCCATGCGCCGCAGACGGACAGACGATCGACCGGATCATCGCCGTCAGCCTGCTGGGCTCGGCGCTCGACTGACGAAACGCCGGATGCGACAGGGCGGCTTGCGCCGCCCTGCCCCGGTTTCGGCTAGTTGCGCGCCTTGTCCACCAGCTTGTTCTTGGTGATCCACGGCATCATCTCGCGCAGCTTCGCGCCGACCT
>CAZBPO010000302.1:0-3936 GCA_964493795.1 uncultured Flavobacteriaceae bacterium | reverse complement strand
CATAGTGACGCGGCGTTTCAGCCGCGTCACTATGTGAATATCGGTGCAGGATAGGCGTTTGCGGGGAAAAGCGCGATAACAATCTGATGATCCTGATCGCCCTGGGCGCCAATCTGCCGTCCGAATACGGGCCGCCCGAGCGGACCTTGCGGGCGGCGTTGGAACTACTCGCGCCGGAAGGCGTCGAGCTGGCCGCGCTGTCGCGCTTCTATACCTCGCCGGCCTGGCCCGACCCATCGGACCCGCCCTTCACGAACGCGGTCGCGGAGGTCCGCACCGAGCTCGGCCCGGCGGAACTTCTGGCCGTCCTCCACCGGATCGAGGCGCGGCTGGGGCGGGCGCGGAGCGTCCCCAACGCGCCGCGGACGCTCGATCTCGACCTCATCGACTATGGCGGGCGGGTGGAAAACGGGCCGGAAAACCCGGTTTTGCCGCATCCCCGGGCGCATGAGAGAGCCTTCGTGCTGGCCCCTCTGCGAGACGTCGCCCCGCACTGGCGGCACCCGGTGACGGGCGCGGATGTGGAATCGCTGTTGAAAACCGCCGAAGCTCTTGGAAATCGGGCATTTCCTGCCCAAATTAACCCGCGATAAGGGGTTGCAGCCCGACCATCCCGCCTGTATCAGGCTTGCTTCCCGTTCAGACCCTGAAGGAGTGCGGCGATGGCGCGCGTCACCGTCGAGGATTGCGTCGACAAAATTCCGAACCGTTTCGAGCTGGTCCTGCTCTCGGCCCAGCGCGCCCGCGCGCTCTCGGCCGGCGTCCAGATGACGGTCGAGCGCGATAACGACAAGAACCCGGTGGTCGCGCTGCGCGAGATCGCCGAACAGACGGTCACCGTCGATCAGCTCCGCAACGAGATGACGCGCAGCCTGCAGCGTCACCAGGAGATGGAAGACGTGCCCGTCGCGGCGGCCGTCACCGTCGCCGAGGTCGAGGACAAGCCGGAAGACCTCCAGATGTCCGAAGAGGACTTCTTCAAGGCCGTGACGCAGCAGGCGCCCGAACGCGAGCCGGAACCGGAAGATGACGCCTACGACGAGGGTATGTAACGCCTTCGCGGATCGCTTCCGGCCCCGCCGTGAGATGCGGGGCCTGACGCCATGATGCGTCAATATGAACTCGTCGAACGCGTCCACGCCTATGAGCCGGACGCCGACGAGACTCTGCTGAACCGGGCCTATGTGTTCTCGATGAAGGCGCACGGCTCGCAGCGCCGCGCCTCGGGCGACCCATATTTCTCGCACCCCCTGGAAGTCGCCGGCATCTGCACCGAGCTGAAGCTCGACGCGCCGACGGTCGTGACGGCGCTGCTGCACGACACGATCGAGGATACCGAAACCACCTACGAGGACATCGACCGCATCTTCGGCAAGGAGATCGCGGGCCTCGTCGACGGCGTCACCAAGCTGTCCAAGCTGGAGCTGCAATCCGAGCGCACCAAGGACGCCGAGAATTTCCGCAAGTTCGTGCTGGCGATCTCGGACGATGTGCGCGTGCTGCTGGTGAAGCTGGCCGACCGTCTGCACAACATGCGGACGCTCTCGCACATTCCCAAGCCCGAGAAGCGCCAGCGCATCGCGCAGGAGACGATGGACCTCTATGCGCCGCTGGCGGGCCGCATCGGCATGCACGAGCTGCGCGAAGAACTTGAGGACCTGGCCTTCCAGGAGATCAACCCCGACGCGCGCGACTCCATCGTCAAGCGGCAGGATTTCCTGACCGCCGAAAGCGGCGGGCGGGTTCAGCGCATCACCGACGAGATCAAGCGCGCCCTCATCGCCAGCAATGTCGATGCCTGGGTGCGGGGGCGGCAGAAGCGCCCGTATTCGATCTGGCGCAAGATGCAGGAGAAGAGCATCTCGTTCGAGCAGCTGTCGGACGTGATGGGCTTTCGCGTCGTCACAGGCTCGGTCGCCGACTGCTACAAGGCGCTGGGCGTTCTGCACATGACCTGGCGCACGGTGCCGGGGCGGTTCAAGGACTACATCTCGCTGAAGAAGCCGAACGGCTATCAGTCGCTGCACACCACGATCGTCGGCCCGGACAATGCGCGCATCGAGGTGCAGATCCGCACCGTCGAGATGAACGATATCGCAGAGCGGGGCGTCGCCGCGCACTGGTCCTACAAGGAGAAGGTGAACGCCGAGAACGGCGAGGCTCATGCCGCCTACGCCTTTCTCCAGCGTCTGGGCGAGATGGCCCGCGAGGGCGAGACGCTTGAGGATGTCATCGAGAATACGCGGCTGGAGCTGTTCCAGGATCAGGTGTTCTGCTTCACGCCCAAAGGCGCGCTGATCGCTCTGCCCAAGGGCGCGACGCCGGTCGATTTCGCCTATGCGGTCCACACCGATGTCGGCAACCAGACCGTCGGCGCGCGCATCAACGGCCGCGCGGCGCCGCTGCGGACGCAGCTGCAGAACGGCGACGAGGTCGAGATCGTCCGCTCCAAAAGCCAGACGCCGCAGCCGGCCTGGGAGACGATGGTCGTCACCGGCAAGGCGCGCTCGGCGATCCGGCGCTATGTGCGCTCGGTCCATCGCGCCGAGATCGTCAAGATCGGCCGCCGGATCGCCGAAAAGGCGTTCCAGCAGGCCGATCAGGAGCTGACCGAAAAGGGCGTCGAGGAAGCGATCAAGCGGCTGAAGTTCAAGACGGGCGATGATCTCTTCGCGGCCGTGGGGCAGGGGCAGGTGGCGTTGAAGGACGTCGTCCACGCCGTATTCCCCGAAAGCGCGTCGGACGGATCGCGCAAGTCGAAGGCCAACGGCCACGGCCTGATCCCCATTCGCGGGCTGACGGCGGGCGTCGCCTATCACCTCGGCACCTGTTGCCACCCGCTGCCGGGCGACCGGATCGTCGGGTTGATGGAGCCCGGCCATGGCGTCGTGGTCCACACGATCGACTGCGACCGTCTGGCCGCCGCGCAGGACCAGCCGGATCGCTGGATCGACCTTGGGTGGGAGAGCTTTGCGGCCGATACCGGCGAAGCGACGGCCCGTCTGAACGTCGACATCAAGAACGAGAGCGGCGCGCTCGCGACGCTGTGCACCATCATCGCCAAGGCGGGCGGCAATATCGCCAATCTCAAGATCGTCGAGCGGTCGTCCAGCTTCTTTCAGTTCGCGGTCGATATCGAAGTGCGCGACGTCAAGCACGTCACCAACATCATGACCGCGCTGAGGGCGTCGTCCGTCGTCGGCTCGGTCGAGCGCATGCGCGGCTAGCCCGGCGGGCGGGCGTGCCGTAAACATCCGCATCCGAATCCAGCCTGCGAGTCCGTCATGACGCCCGATCAAGTCCTCAAGGAATTCGCCAAGGCCGGGGCGTTGCTGAAGGGACATTTCATCCTTTCCAGCGGCCTCCACAGCGACACCTTCCTGCAGAAGGCGCTGGTGTTTCAGGACGCCAAGCGTACGGCGCGGCTGGCCCGGGCGCTGGCCGCGAAAGTGCGCGAGCAGGTGCCCGGCCGTATCGACGCGATCGTGTCGCCCGCCGTGGGCGGCATCATTCCGGGCTACGAGATGGGGCGGGCGATGGGACTGCCCGCTATGTATGTGGAGCGCGAGAACGGACAGTTCGTGCTGCGCCGCGGCTTCCACCTGGACAAGTCCATGCGCGTCCTGATCGTCGAGGACATCGTGACGACGGGCCTGTCGTCGCGCGAGTGCATCGAGGCCGTGAAGGCCACCGGCGCGAAGGTCGCGGCGGAGGCCTGCCTGATCGACCGCTCCGGCGGCAAGGCCAAGCTGGGCGTGAAGCTGATCGCGCTCGCCAGTCTCAAGATCCCCGCATGGGAGGCCGACAAATTGCCGCCGCATCTGGCGGGAACCCCGGCCATCAAGCCGGGCAGCCGGGGTCTCGCATGACCCTGCGCCTCGGCGTGAACATCGATCACGTCGCGACCATCCGCGCCGCCCCGGGCGTTGCGGATGG
>CAZBPO010000301.1:1010-3956 GCA_964493795.1 uncultured Flavobacteriaceae bacterium | reverse complement strand
AGATCGACAAGCTCGGCCGCGCCTATGCGACCGGCCGCCGCAAGAACGCCATCGCCCGCGTGTGGCTGAAGCGCGGCACCGGCAAGGTGACGATCGAAGGCCGTGACGAGACCGTGTATTTCGCGCGTCCCGTTCTGCGCATGCTGATCCACCAGCCGCTGGTCGCCGCGAACCGCGAAGGCCAGTACGACATCGTCGCCACGATCGCCGGCGGCGGCCTGTCGGGCCAGGCCGGCGCGCTGCGCCACGGCCTGTCGCGCGCGCTCGTCGCCATGGAGCCCGAGCTTCGCGGCATCGTGAAGGCCGGCGGCTTCCTGACCCGCGACCCGCGCGTCGTGGAGCGCAAGAAGTACGGCAAGCCCAAGGCGCGCCGCAGCTTCCAGTTCTCCAAGCGCTGAGACGCTGCCGCTTTCGTGTTATCTGGAAAGGGCGTCCGGCGACGGACGCCCTTTTCGTTTGAGATCGACGCCGATGACGAGACTAGCCGTTCTGATCGCCCTGGCAGGGCTGGCCGCAGCGCCCGTATGGGCCGCCGGTTGGCCGCCGCTGCCCGCCGACCGCTATGTGTCGGGACGGGCCTCGACGCCGGACGACGTCAAGGCGGGGCGGGCGGTGTGCACCTATGACCACATCTTCTTCGACAACGGCGAAGAGCGCCTGCCCGGCGAACCGGTGCCCGGTATCGAGGTGCCGCAATACGCCTGGTTCACGCAGGACCCTTCCGCCGACGAGCCGGTGCGCGAACCGGTGATCCTGATCCAGGCCGAACGCTGGGGCGAGGGCGCGGGCGCGGGGATCATCCGCACGGACGGCGCGCTGCGATGCGAGGACTTCACGACGCTTGAGCTGCTGGGCCGCGACCCAGCGAACCTGCCGACGCTCGACTGAGCGCCTCGATCAACATTTTCGCCGATCCGGCTTCACGCGGCGGCGACGGAGACGAGACCTTGAGCAAACCCACCATCTTCATCGACGGCGAGCACGGCACGACGGGTCTGGAGATCCGTCAGCGGCTTGAGAACGATCCGGCGTTCGAGCTGAAAAGCATCGCGCCCGAACGGCGCAAGGACGCGGATGCGCGCCGCGAGATGCTGGCCGGCGTTGACCTGGCCATTCTGTGCCTGCCCGACGACGCCTCGAAGGAAGCCGCGGCGATGGCCGACGCGCTGCCCGGCGGCGGGCCCAAGCTGCTGGACGCGTCGACCGCGTTCCGCGTGGCGCCGGGCTGGGTTTATGGCTTTCCCGAACTGACCGATACGCAGGCCGCGCTGGTGGCGTCGTCGCGGCGGGTCAGCAATCCGGGCTGCTATCCCACGGGCGGGGTCGCCCTGATCCGCCCGCTTGTGGATGCCGGGTTGGTGCCCGCCGACTATCCGATCTCGATCAACGCGGTCAGCGGCTATTCCGGCGGCGGCAAGGCGATGATCGAAGCCGACGAAAGCGGGCAGGGGCCGTCGTTCGAGCTTTACGGGCTGTCGCTGAACCACAAGCACGTGCCCGAGACCCAGCAGAACGCGGGCCTGACGCGCCGGCCGATCTTCGTGCCTTCGGTCGGCAATTACCGGCAGGGCATGCTGGTGAGCGTGCCCCTGCATCTGGACGCGCTGCCCGGCAGGCCGACGGTCTCCGATCTGACCGAGACGCTGGCCAGGCGCTATGCCGGGAGCCGCTGGGTGAGCGTGGTCCGCGACCCCTTGAGCGAGCCGCGCAAGGACCGCATCGACGCGGAGCCCTTGAACGGCACCAACAGCCTGGAGCTGCGCGTGTACGGCAACGAGGCGCACAGGCAGGCGGTTCTGGTGGCGCGACTGGACAATCTGGGCAAAGGTGCCTCAGGCGCGGCGGTGCAGAACGCCAAGCTGATGTTGGGAATTGAGGGAGCCTGAATGATGTTGCGTTCGATTGTGCGTGCGGCTGCGGTCGCGATGGTTTTCGCAGGCGTGGCGCAGGCCGAGGACGATCCGCGCCTTGCGCTTGTCGCGGCGGCGATCCCCGCCGAGATCGACGGCTATACCCGCAACGTCGAGGACGTCATCGACGTGCAGGAGGACGACGGGCAGCTTTCGCTGGCGCGGATATTCATTTCGTCGGGCGGCGGCGCTGGGCCGGTGGTCGTCATGGTGCGGCTGTGGCCCGCCGATGAGGTGGAGGACGAGGCCAGCCGGATGCTGGACCCCGAGACCCTTGGCGCGATGAACGGCAAGCTGATCGAAGTGGCCGGCCACCCCGGGTTCTTCATCGAGGGTGCGTCGAGCGTGTTTCCGGGACGCCCGGACAGCGGCGTCGCGGTGTCGATCGCCGGCCTCAACGACGCCGACGAAGCGGCGCGTCTGGCGGGCCTTGTCGACTATGAGGCGCTGCTGGCGATCGGGAAGCCGTAAGGGTCTGACGGGAAAATTCCCGAAGACGGCGATCTCGAAACCGTGTTGTCGCGGCCCGGCCCCGGGTGTGCGTCATCACAGACGATCTTTCCGGACATAGCGAGGGTCGAAGCCGGCGCGGCGTTCATGCCGCGCCGTCTGGCGTTTCAGCTTTGAAGGATGGATGGATCATGTTGCGTTCTTTTGTGCATGCGGCGACGGCCGCTCTGGTTCTCGCCGCCGGCCCCGCCTTCGCAGAAGACGATCCGCGCATCGCCCCGGTCTCGGCGGCGATGCCTGCCGAGATCGACGGCTATACGCGCAGCATGGACGACATGATCGAGGCTTCGGAAGAAGACGGCCAGCTTTCGGTCAGCCGCATTTTCGCATCGCCCTCGGTGCGCGGCCCGGTGATCCTTCAGGTCCGTCTGTGGACGGCTGAGGAGACCGAAGCCGAGGCTGAGAAGATGCTCGATCCTGAGGGGCTGGAGCTTCTGAAGGCGCAACTGATCGACGTGAACGGCCATCCGGCCGTGTTCTGGCCCGGTGCGATGGCGGTGTTTCCCGCGCGCCCCGACAGCGGCGT
>CAZBPO010000301.1:0-1000 GCA_964493795.1 uncultured Flavobacteriaceae bacterium | reverse complement strand
CCGTCATCACCGTCAGCGACGTATAGAGCGCGGGCACGCCCTTCGGGTTGAAGCGGCCGCCGTAAAGCTCCGCCCCGCGCCCCGACAGCGGCGTGAGCGTGATGCTGGCGGGCATCAGCGAACTGGACGAGGCGGTGCGGGTGGCGAGCCTGGTGGATTATGAGGCGCTGCTGGCGATCGAATAAGCGTCAGGAATGCCGCCGGGCCATCTCGGCCCAGCAGGCGGTGACGATCTGTTTCAGGACGTCCGCATCCACGTCGGCCAGCTTCTTTATGTAGAGGCATGACTTGCCGGTCTTGTGCTTGGCGAGCAGGCCGTCGAGTTCGGGGTAGTCGGCCAGCACGTAGAGCACCTGTTCGGCCTTGCGCGGGGAAAAGCCCGTGCGCGGCCAGGGGCCGGTGGGGCTTTGATAGACGCCGTAGCCGATGATCGACGGCCCCCACATCACAGGCTTTTGCCCGGTGACTTCCTTGAAGAGTTTCAGCAGGGCTTTCCCGTCCTTGCGGCGGGTTTCGTCGGCGACCGCATCGACGAAGGCGGCGGCGCTGACATCGGTCGGTTTGGTCTTGGGTTCGCTCGCCATTCTCGCCTCCTAGGCCGGCAGGCTTTCGCGCCCGACATGTTCGGGCGCGGTCAGTTGGTCGGGGTTCTCGACATAGAAGGCGAGAGCTTTGAGCGTGCGCGCCCAGGCGGCGTCGATGTCGCCGGTCCAGTCGTCGCCCAGCGTCTCGCGCAGGGTTGCGGCGAGCGTGGCGAAGAAGGTGACGAACACCTCGCGCGGCACGTCATAGCCTTCGTGCGTGATGACCTCGCACTGGATCAGCGCGCGGGCATAGGCGCGCTCGCCGACGAAATCGAGGATCGCCTCGATGACGCGCGCCAGCATCTCACCGCGCACGGCATGGGTCTCGCGGTCGCGCCAGAACAGTCGCTCCATCTCGGGATGGTCTGCGAACAGCCGGGCGTAAACCAGCGGGGTAAGATCGGCGCAGCGTTCGG
>CAZBPO010000300.1:0-3969 GCA_964493795.1 uncultured Flavobacteriaceae bacterium | reverse complement strand
GCAGTGAGTCACCACCCCTCAGCTTTGGGAATCCTGAATGTGGATTGGCTCTAGCGCGCATCCGCGCCCAGAACCAAACCGCGCCGGTCAGGAGACGGCGGCGAGCCGGAGTTCCACCGGCTTGAGGATGGTGCGCGCGAGCTGGGCGGCCTGGACGCGGATGTCGGGAACCGCCGTGCACTCCCAGAAAACGCCGCGCACGACCGGGCCGAGCGCCCACAAGCCCGTCTCTCGCGCGCCGCCGGCGTTGCGGACCCCCAGCGCGCGGGTGGCGTCCAGCCCGAGGCCCAGCGGATCGAGCCGGACGAGCCCCGAGGCGAGCAGCGATTCCACGAGATGGTCACGCGAGCGGCTGAGTTCGGGCACCCCTGTCGCGACGATGAGACGCTGGACGCTGAGGGCGCGCTGGGTGCCGCCGCCACGCGGGCGATACGCAACCGACACGCCCGCGCCGCCGATTTCGCGCTGCACGGCCTGAATGCGGCCGGGCACGATGGCGAGGCCGCCGCCGCGGATCTCGTCGGCGATCGCGCCCGCCACGGGCGGCGCGATACGGTGACGATGAACGTCCCAGAATGTGCGGGCATGGCGGAGGAAGCGGGCCTGCGCCGCCGGGTCCAGCCCCTGCCAAAGCGTCTGGGTGACCGGGCGCAGCGCATCCACGACCGAGCGCCAGCAGGCCCCGGCCGCGACAGCGGCGCGCGCCTCGCGCCTGAGGCGCCGGAGGAGGTGTGAGAGGCGCGTGGCCTCGGTGGACGAAAGCGGCGGCAACGACAAGGCGCTGGCCGGCGCATGCGGATGCGGCAGCAGACCGCGCCGCGACATCGCCAGAATCTGGCCCGGAAAGCCCTGCCGACGCAGCGCAATGACGGTGTCGATCATCGTCAGACCGGTGCCCAGAATCAGCACAGGCCGGTCGGGGTCGAGCCCGCGCACCGCCTGAGGCGTCCACGGATTGCGGAACACGGGGCCGGATTCGCCGGCCGCGTCGCTGACATTGCCCATCGCCAGCACGACGTCGTCGAAGCGGTCGCGCCGTCCCGTGGAATCGGTCACGGTGAAGCCGGACGATGCACGGGCGACAGATACGACATCGGCCTGGCGCAACGCGATGCAGCCGCCGCGATCGCCGAGACAGGCTTCGCGCAGGATATCCTCAAGATAACGGCCGTAGATCTCCCGCGAGACGAAGTCACCCGCCGCCGTACGCTGAATCTCGGCATAGAGACGCGGGTGAGCGTCGAGCCAGGCTTCGAAATGATGCGGTTCGTCGGCGAAGGCGCTCATATTCGCGGCGCGAACGTTCAGCAAATGGCCGGGCTCGCGGGTTTCATAGGCGACGCCGCGCGCCTGCCGGTCGGCCCGCTCGAACAGGGTCACGCGCACGTCGGCAGGCGCGAGACGGGTCAAATGAACGGCGGTGAGCGCGCCGCTGACGCCAGAGCCGATGACGGCCACACGGCGTGGCGGCGCGACGTTCATCGCCAGCCCTCACATCGCAGAAGCCGTCCGGTCGTCGATCCGCGCGTCATCGCCACCCCACAAGCAGAAACCGCAGAAGCCCCGCATCAAAGCGCGTGCGGTCGGCCCTGGCAACCCGCCTGACGCCCCGCTCATGCGGCCGGCCCGAACAGCCGCCTTCACGCGGCCGGTCCGGTCGGGCTAGAAGGCGCGCATGAAAAAGGGTCGCGGGCGTTTCGTCATCTACATCCTGGCAGCCGTGGGGCTGATCGCGGCGGCGTCGGCCTATTGGATGCCGCGCATGATGGAAGCCGCGTGGTTTCTGGAGGACATCGCGGCGGGGCCGGCCGATTCGACCTGGAAGACGCTGCACCCCGCTCCGACCGCATCCGGCGCGCGCTGGACCGTCGAAGGGCGCGCAGGCGAAGGCGATCTCTACACGCCGGTCGAGCGGATCAAGGGACGGATGGTCTTCGTCCCGGGGCTGGTGGAGGATGCGCGGCGCGACGCCCGGGTCATCGCCTTCGCCGAATCGCTGGCGCGGGCCGGGTATCTGACGCTGGTGCCGCAGACGACCGCTTTCGACGGCCTGAAAGCCAACGCCGGCGACATCCAGGCGCTGAGCGACGCCGCGACCTGGCTGGCCGATACCGACTTCCCTGACGCGCCGAAGACCAAGATCGGCATCGCCGCGCTGTCCTATATGGCCGGGCCGTCGCTGATCGCCGCCAGCCGCGCGCCGCTGAACGACAAGGTCGCGTTCGTGTTCTTCATCGGCGGATATTACGAGATGACCGACGTCATCCGGTTCGTCACCACGCGCAAGCATCGCCTGAACGATGGCGATCCCTGGCTGGAGGAAGCGCCGGCCGATTATGCGCTCTGGGCCTTTCTGGCCGCGCAGGCGCAAGGCATAGACGGCCCCGATCGCGGACGTCTGGCGGCGATCGCGGCCGCCAAGCTGAAAGACACCGCCGCCGACGTGTCGTCGAACGTGGCGGCGCTGGAAGGCGACGGCAAGGCGATCTACGCCCTGATCGAAAACCGCGATCCCGACAAGGTCGAGGCGCTGATTGCCGCTCTGCCCGCCGGCATGCGCGCCCAACTCGATCAGCTCGACCCTTCGCGGCAGGACCTGTCGGGCTTCAAGGCCGATGCGCTGCTGGTACATGGCAAGGACGACCCGCTGATCGCCTCGACCCAATCGGAGAAACTGGCGGCGGCGCTGGGCGGCAAGGCCCATCTCTACCTGCTGGAGCAGGTGACCCATGTCGAGGTCAATCGCGCCGGGTCGATGTGGGACCAGATCGACATGCTGTTCGCCGGCCGGCGGCTGCTCAGCTATCGCGAGTAACCCTCAGGGCGTCCACGCCAGCCTGACGTCGGGCGTCTTTTCCTCGTTGCGCAACCCGTCGGTCATCTCGACTTCGACGAAACCGTGCCGCGCATAGAAGCGCCGCGCGCGATCGTTGCCTTGAAATGTCCAGAGCTGGAGCCCTCCAACGCCGCGCTCGTCGCGCTTGGCGGTCTGCATCAGCGCGCTCCCAAGCCCCCGGCCCTGAAATCTCGGATGCACATGAAGCTGGTCGATCCAGCCGGGACGCATCGCCATCATCGCTGCGATCTCGCCGTCCATGATGGCGATGGTGACCGCAGCGTCGCGGAACAGTTTCTCGCGCACCCAAAGGCGCGTCTCGTCGTCGCTGTGCACGGCGGGCGCGACATGCTCCATCGAGCGGCGGACGGCGAGAAACAGTTCGGCCACCGCCGGCGCTTCGTCGGTCGTCGCCGCACGTATGACGGCCGCGATCATGCGGGTCTGAGCGCCTTCAGGCTGACCGGCGCGACGCTGTCGGCCGGGACGAAGAAGTCGGGCGCCAGATCCTGCGTCGGATCGACGCGATACTGGTCGAACGCGCGCTGACCCTCGTCCCACAGGAAACTGTCGTCGATCAGGAAGTTGCCGGTGAAGTCGGCCGCCCTTTTGTTGAAGATCGCGTAGGCGGCGTCGGCCATGATCTCCGGACCGCGGCACATGCCCATGCCTTCCTCGCCCAGCAATGCGAACTTGATCGCCGCGGTCGCGATCGCGGTGCGCGGCCACAGCGCGTTGACCGCGATGCCTTCGGCGCGGAACTCCTCGGCCATCCCCAGCACGCACATGCTCATGCCGTATTTGGCCATCGTGTAGGCGGTCGACGGCGCGAACCAGTGCGGCTTCATGTCGAGCGGCGGCGAGAGGTTGAGGATGTGCGGATTGGCCGCCTTCTTCAGATGCGGCAGGCACGCCTTCGAGGTGAGGAAGGTGCCGCGCGCGTTCACCTGATGCATCAGATCGTATCGCTTCATGTCGGTCTGGAGCGTGCCGGTCATGGAGATGGCGCTGGCGTTGTTGACGCAGATGTCGATGCCGCCGAACGCGCCCAGCGTGCGCTCGACGGCTTCATACACCTGGTCCTCGTGGCGGACGTCGCAGATGAGCGGAAGGGCGCGGCCGCCTGCCGCCTC
>CAZBPO010000299.1:1376-3985 GCA_964493795.1 uncultured Flavobacteriaceae bacterium | reverse complement strand
CCGAGCACGGCGCCGGCACGCTGTTCCGGCACGACTGACCATGCCGGCGCGCCCGCCCATCCCGGCCCCGCCCTATGAAGGCGGGTGCCTGTGCGGGCAGGCGCGCTATCGCCTCACCGGCCGGCCCAGGGCGATCAACGCCTGCCACTGCACCGATTGCCGCCGCTCCAGCGGCGCGGGCGCAGCGATCTTCCTGCACATGGAACGCGGCGCGATCGAGCTTGCCTGCGGCGACCTCGCCCGCTTCCGCAAGACGGCCGATAGCGGGCGCGAGATCGACATCGCGCGCTGCGCCGCCTGCGGCACAAGGCTGTGGCACGAACCCGTCGCCTATCCCGCGCTCAGCTTCGTCGCCACCGGCACGCTGGATGACGTATCGTGGATCGTGCCGTCCTCGCATATCTGGGTGGCCAGCGGCGCGCCCACCGACGCCGTGACGCCCGACGCGCTCGCCTTTGACGGCCCGGCCCCCGACCGCCAGCCGCTCTGGGACCATTTCGCGAGGCTCTATCCGCGCTGAGGCGCGGCGACAACACGACAAAAAGCAGGGAGAGACGGCTCATGACATACGGTGCAAAATCCACGACCGACGAGGTGTTGGAAGGCATCGACCTGACGGGCAAGCGGGTTCTCATCACCGGCGTTTCGGCCGGCCTTGGCGTCGAAACGGCGCGCGCGCTCGCCGCCCATGGCGCGAAGGTCGTCGGCACGGTCCGCGATCTCGGCAAAGGACGCGATGCGACGGCGGGCATTCCCGGCATCGAACTGGTCGAAATGGACCTCGCCTCGCTCGCCAGCGTGCGCAAGGCCGCCGATGCGCTGAACGCGAAAGGCGAGACCTTCGACATCGTCATCAACAATGCCGGCGTGATGGCCTGTCCTCAGGGCAAGACGGCGGACGGGTTCGAGACCCAGTTCGGCACCAATCATCTGGGCCATTTCGTCTTCGCCAATCGCATCGCCGGGCTGATCAAGGACGGCGGACGTCTCGTCAGCCTCTCCTCGTCGGGCCATCGCTTCGCCGATGTCGATCTCGACGATCCGAATTTCGAGACCACGCCCTATAACGAGTTCGTCGCCTATGGCCGGTCCAAGACGGCCAACGCCCTGTTCGCGGTCGCATTCGACGCCCGCCACAAATCGCGCGGCGTCAGGGCGGCGGCGGTGCATCCGGGCGGCATCGTCACCGAGCTTGGCCGTCATCTGAATGACCAGATGCGCCAGGCGATGCTGGACAACCTCGCCAAGGCGCAGCCGGCCGGCGCGCCGGCCTTCGAGTGGAAGACGATACCCCAGGGCGCAGCGACGTCGGTGTGGGCTGGTGCGGTCGCTTCCGGCGACGAGGTCGGCGGCAAATACTGCGAGGATTGTCACGTCGCCGCGCGGGTCGAAGGCGGGCCCGAAGTGCCGACACGGGGCGGCGTGCGCGACTACGCCGTCGATCCCGCCCGCGCCGAAGCGCTGTGGGCGAAAAGCGAGGAAATGGTCGGCGAGACCTTCTGAACGCTCAATAGCCGCGCGTCAGATCGACCTCGTAGAGCGGGCGGCCGCCGGCGCGGATGCGCGCCATGCTTTCCGCCATCGCGGCGGCGGTGGAGCGCGCATCGGTCAGCGCCGCCATATGCGGCGTCACCACCACTTTGGGGTGCGACCAGAGCGGGCTTTCGGGCGGCAGAGGCTCGCTCTGGAAGACGTCCAGCGTCGCGCCCGACAGATGCCCCTCGTCCAGCGCGGCGATGAGATCGCTTTCGATCAGGTGCCCGCCGCGGCCTACGTTGATGACAGCCGCGCCTTGCGGCAACAGCTCCAGCGTCGCGGTATTGAGGATGCCCCGCGTCTGCGGCGTCAGCGGCAGCAGGCAGACCAGAATATCCGTCCGCCTGAGAAACGCCGCCAGTTCGCCCGTTCCGGCGAAGCTCTCCACGCCCGGCTCGTCCTTGCGCGTCGCGCTCCACCCCGCCAGCCGGTATCCGAAAGGCTTGAGCTTGCGCGCCGCGTCCAGCCCCAGCTCGCCGAGGCCCAGAATTCCCACCCGCGTCTCGTCGGCCCGTTTGGCGGCGAAGGGCGTCCAGCGCCCCGCCGCCTGCTCGGCCAGGTTCCGGGTCAGGCCCCGGTGATGCGCCAGCACGTGCAGCGCCACATATTCGCTCATGCCGGCTGTCAGATACGGATCGACCACGCGCGACAGCGGCACGTGCCCGGGGAAGTCCGGGTCCGACAGGACGTGATCCACGCCCGCGCCCAGCGAGAAGATGCATCTCAGCCCGCTCACCCTGGCCAGCGCGCCAGCCGGTGGCTTCCACACCACGGCCCATTCGGCCCGGATTCCCGCCGGAACCGCGCCGTCGCAGACGGTGAATTCCACCTCCGGCGCCAGGGCGCGCAGCGCGGTTTCCCATTCCTCCGGCGGCTCGGAGGGCGAGATGAAGACCAGTCTTTCGCGCCCCATCGTGTCCTTCGCGCGGCTTGACGCGGCCGCACCCCCCTCTTACCTGAGGCGCATGGCCATCCGCCCCATCCTGACCGCGCCCGATCCGCGCCTCAAGACGATCCCGATGCCCGTCGAGGCCGTGGCCGAGGCGCTGCGCGCGCTGATGGATGACATGCTT
>CAZBPO010000299.1:0-1366 GCA_964493795.1 uncultured Flavobacteriaceae bacterium | reverse complement strand
GTGATCGTGATGGACCTGGCCGGCAAGGACGAGGCGCCGCAGCCGCGCTATTTCGTGAACCCGGAAATCCTGTCGAAATCCGACGAGCTGTCGTCCTACGAGGAAGGCTGCCTGTCGGTGCCCGAGATGTATGAGGATGTCGAACGCCCGGCGAAGATCCGCGCCCGCTGGCTCGACTATCACGGCAATCCGGTCGAGCAGGACTGCGAAGGCATGCTCGCCACCTGCCTGCAGCACGAGATGGACCATCTGGAAGGCGTGCTGTTCATCGACCACCTGTCCAAGCTGAAGCGCGACATCATCCTCAGGAAGATGTCCAAGGCGAAAAAGCGCTACGGCTGAGGCTTCCCTCGCGGCCCGCGATAGGCCATGCCTCGCGCCATGACGCTTCGCCTCGCCTTCATGGGCACGCCCCCATTCTCCGTCGCCCCGCTCGCCGCGCTGATTTCGGCCGGGCACGAGATCGCCGCCGTCTATTCCCAGCCGCCCCGGCCTGCCGGGCGCGGCCATAGCGAACAGAAATCCGCTGTCCACGCCTTCGCCGAGGCGAACGGCATCGCGGTGCGCACGCCCAAATCGTTGCGCAACGCCGAGGCGCAGGCGGAGTTCGCGGCGCTGGACCTCGATGCAGCGGTGGTCGTCGCCTATGGCCTGATCCTGCCCAAGCCCATTCTCGATGCGCCGAAGCTGGGCTGCGTGAACATCCACGCCTCGCTGCTGCCGCGCTGGCGCGGAGCAGCGCCGATCCAGCGCGCCATCATGGCGGGCGATGCGGAAACCGGCGTGATGACCATGCTGATGGATGAAGGGCTCGATACCGGCCCGGTGCTGATGGCCGAGCGCCTGGCGATCACACCCGAGATGACCGCCGGCCAGCTTCACGACGCGCTCTCGCCGCTGGGGGCCGACCTTGTGGTGCGCACCATGGCGGCGCTGGGACGCGGCGGCATCACGCCCCAGCCGCAGAGCGAGGACGGCATGACCTATGCCGCGAAAATCTCGAAGGACGAGACGCGGCTGAACTGGAGCGACGATTCGGAGGCGATCCGAAACCGCATTCGCGGCCTCAGCCCCGCGCCGGGCGCCTGGACCACCATCAACGGCGAGCGCGTGAAGATCCTGAAAGCCGCACGGGCCGAGGGTGCGGGCGCGCCGGGCGAGGCGCTGGACGATGCGCTGACCATCGCCTGCGGAGCCGGCGCGCTGAAACTGGAAACCCTGCAACGCCCCGGCCGCGGTCCGATGGCGGCCGGCGACCTGCTGCGCGGCTTCGCCGTGGCGAAGGGGAGCGTGCTGGCGTGACACGCTGGAAGCTCACCCTCGAATATGACGGCAGCCCCTTCAAGGGCTGGCAGCGTCAAGCCGA
>CAZBPO010000298.1:0-3989 GCA_964493795.1 uncultured Flavobacteriaceae bacterium | reverse complement strand
GGACGGCGGCCCTGAAAGGCCGCCGTTTTCTTTTGGGCCGGGGGGTATAGGCTCGCCTCAACGATAATACGACAGGCGAGGAAACCCCATGCGCTTCGGCGTCTTTTACGAGCTTCAGCTGCCCAAACCCTGGCTGCCTGGCGACGAGGCGCGGCTGTTCCACGAGGCGCTGGATCAGGTGGAACTGGCCGACGACCTGGGCTTCGACCATGCCTGGGAGGTGGAGCACCATTTCCTCGACGAGTATTCGCATTCGTCGGCCCCGGAAGTGTTCCTGGCGGCCGCCGCCTCGCGCACCAAACAGATCCGCCTCGGCCACGGCATCCGGCAGGTGATCCCCAACTACAACCACCCGGCCCGCACGGCGGAATGCCTGGCGACGCTGGACATCGTCTCGAAGGGCCGCGTCGATTTCGGCATCGGCGAGGGGGCGACGCGGCTGGAGCTGGGCGGCTTTGATATTCCCGCCAAGGAGAAGCGCGCCATGGCGCTGGAGGCGGCCGAGCAGGTCGCCAACATGATGGTGCTAGACCCCTATCCCGGTTTTGAGGGCAAGTATTTCTCGATGCCCTGCCGCAACGTGCTGCCCAAGCCGGTGCAGTCGCCCCATCCGCCGATGTGGATGGCCTGCACCAATCGCGACACGATCAAGGTGGCGGCGCGCAACGGGCTGGGGGCGCTGGCCTTTTCCTTCGTCGATCCGGCCGAGGCGCGGGCCTGGGCCGAGATCTATTACGGCATCATCAAATCCGAGGACTGCGTGCCGCTGGGCCACAGCGTGAACGCCAATATCGCGATGGTCTCGAACTTCTCGGTCCACCACGACCGCGCCGAAGCGGTGCGGCGCGGGCACGAGGGGTTCGAGTTCTTCGGCTATGCGCTGAACGCGCTGGTGGCGCACGATACGGTGCCGGGCCGCACCAATCTGTGGGGCGAGTATCTGGCCAAGCGCGGCGACCGCACGCAGGAGATCATCGACGCGCTGGCCAATGTGGAAAGCCTGGCCTCCGGCATCGGCACGCCGGAAGACATGCGCGCGCATCTGGCGGCGTTCCAGGATGCCGGCGTCGATCAGGTGATCTTCATGCAGCAGGCCGGCCGCAACAAGCACGAGCATATCTGTCAGTCGCTTGAGCTGTTCGCCGCCGAGGTGATGCCGGCTTTCAAGCAAGGCCGGGCCGAGCGCGACGCGAAGAAGGCGGACGAGCTTGAACCCTTCATTCACGCAGCCTTGAAGCGCAAGAACCGGATGAAGCCGCTAGAGGATCATGAAATTCCGGTCGTCCGCGCCTCGGTCTCGAAGGCCCAGGTGTCGGGCGCGCCGCGCGCCGCCGAATAGGGAGCCCCCGCCATGAAACGCCTCGCCGCCGTTCTTCTCGCCTCGTGCCTTGCGGTCTTGCCCGGCCATGCCGAAACGCCCGCCGATCCGATCGCTGCGGCAGTGGCCGACACGTCGCGCCCGGTAGCCGACCGCGCACGCGATGCTGTGCGCCATCCGGCAGAGCTGCTGGCCTTCGCCGAAGTCCGGCCCGGCGCGGTGGTGGCCGACTGGGTGCCGGGCGGCGGCTATTTCACGCGGCTGTTCGCCGGCGTCGTCGGCGCGGAGGGCACGGTCTATGCGTGGGTGCCCACGGAGCTGAAGGACAAATACAAGCTGGGCGAGAACGCCACCGCCGTCGCCGCCGCGCTGAAGAACGTGACGGCGGTGATCGAGCCGATGCTGGCCACCACCACCATCCGCGACGCCGATGTCGTCTGGACGGCGCAGAACTATCACGACCTGCACACCAAGGGCTTCGGCGCGGTCGATACGCTGGTGTTCAACCGTCAGGTCTTCGAGATGCTGAAGCCCGGCGGCGTCTATGTGATCGTCGATCACGCCGCCGCGCCCGGCGCGCCGATGGAGGTGGTGGAGACGCTGCACCGCATCGACCCGGCCGTGGTGAAGGCCGAGGTGGAGGCCGCCGGCTTCGTGTTCGAGGGCGAAAGCGACGTGCTGCGCAACGCGCAAGACGACCACACGCTGAACGTGTTCGACGAGGCGATCCGTGGCAATACGGACCAGTTCGTTTACAAGTTCAGGAAACCGGCGAACTGATCGACACGGGGTCGATGTTCCCGCCGCAACAACAAGGTGCGCTCCATGAAGTTTCTGGCCGCTTTTTTCGTTCTGTTCGGCTTGGCCGGCTTTGCGGCCGCGGCGGAGCCAGGTCCTGGGCCTGAGGCCATCGTCACCGAAATGTACCAGACCTATTTCGACGCGCTGAACGCGGCCGATGCGTCAGGTTCGATGGAGAACATGCCCGACGTGGTGAGCCAGGTTCAGAAATATGCGACGCCCGAGCTTGCGGCGCGGCTGGAGAAGATCGACTCGCATCCCGAGCCGGTCATCGACTGGGACTTTCTGATCAGCGGCCAGGACTTCAAGGACCTCAAGCTGGTCTCGGTCAAGCTGCTGTCGGAAGCCGATGGTGTGGCGCGCGTACATGTCGAAGCGCTGAATTTCGAGACCAAGTCCGACACCGAGGTCGTGCTGAACCAGACCGAGAACGGCTGGGGCGTCGCCAATCTGATCTTCGGGCCGGGCGCGCCGGATTCGATGACGCTGGACGACGTGCTGAGGGAATCGGGCCTCTAGGCAGGGCCCTCGCCCGTCACCGGGCGAGGATCGGCCCGCGTCAGCGCCGCGCGTCGGCCCGCTTGAAGGCCTCCCGCGCGGTGATGTGCTCATACCATTCGCGGGTCGGGGCTTTCAGTTCGTCGTCGAGGCCAAGGCGTTTGGCCAGATACACCGCATAGCCGACGGCGATGTCGGCGGCGGTGAAGCGCCCGGCGCAGAGATAGTCGGATTTCTCGAGCTGCGCCTCGACCAGCCGCAGCCGGCTCTTGAACCATTTGCCGTAGTCTTCGGCGACCTGCGGCTGGCGGCGTTCCTCGGGTTCGAACTGGGTGTAGCGCAGGACCAGCGTCTGCGGGAACGTCGCCGTCGCGTCGGAATAGAACAGCCAGTTCAGATAGGCGCCGTAGTCGTGTTCGCCCGGCTTCACCACCAGCGATCCGTCGCCGTAGGTGCTGCCGAGATAGTGGCAGATGGCGGAGGATTCGGTCATCTGCGCCTCGCCGTCGGCGAGGAACGGGATCGTGCCCAGCGGGTTGATGCCCAGATAGTCCTTCTGGAACACGCGGGGCGGGAAGGGCAGCACGACCAGTTCATAGTCGAGCCCCAGTTCCTCGAGCATCCAGACGGCGCGCAGCGAGCGCGCGCCGACGCAGTGATAGAGCTTCATGTTTCGTCTCCCGGATATTTTCTGCGATTTGGCCGTCCGCGCTTCGTGCCGTCAACCGGCGCGGCGGCGATAGGCAAATCGTTTACCCGCCCGGCGCGATGCTGGCCCGATGCGTCAGGGCAAAGTCATCTTCCTTGTCGGCCGCGCCAGGCCGCGCCGCCGCCGCACGAGCGCGTGGCGGCGCGAGCTGTTCTGGCTGGTCGTGGTGGCGGGTGTGTTCGTTGCGGCCGCGACGTATGGCGTGCCGCAGGTCTCGCGCGATCTGGCCGGGGGGACGTCAGCGCCCGTGGTGGCGACGACGCCGGCCGGCATTCTGACCGCGCGGGTCACCAAGATCATCGACGGCGACGGGTTGGTGCTGGCCAGCGGACAGGAAATCCGGCTGGGCGATTTCGATGCGCCGGAATGGAATCAGCCCGGCGGAGAGGAAGCGCGCCGGGCGTTGACCGAGATCGCCTATGGCAAGACGGTCGCCTGCACGCCCTGCGAGGGCGCAAGACGGGCCGGACGCTGCATGTCGTATGACCGGCTGATCGCCACCTGCCGCCTGCGTGGCGAAAGGCTGGGCGACCTGATGCGGGCGCGCGGCGTGCGCGAGGGCGGGCGCTAGGGGCGCGATTGCGGCGTTGACCCATCGCGTCATGGTCGGCGGAGGCCGACCATCCACGGCTTTTAGGATGGACGCAGTGTTCAGGCGTGGAT
>CAZBPO010000297.1:0-4001 GCA_964493795.1 uncultured Flavobacteriaceae bacterium | reverse complement strand
TCGACTATGACCGCGCGCGGCTGAAGGCCGTGGTGCTGGAGGAGGGCTCGCCGACCAGCCATGTCGCCATCGTCGCGCGGGCCATCGGCATTCCGCTGGTCGGACGCATCGAGAACCTGCTCGACCAGGTCGATCCCGGCAACCAGATCGTGGTCGACGGCGAAACGGGCGAGGTGAATTTGAGGCCGGGGCCCGAGGTGGTGTCGGCCTATCGCGCCAAGCTTCAGGTCATCGCCCAGCGCGAGCAGGAATACGCGGCGCTGCGTCACGAGCCGGCGGTGACGCTGGACGGGCGGCAGGTGGCGCTCAACCTGAACGCCGGCCTCGCCGTCGACCTGCCGCATCTGGATGAGACCGGGGCCGCGGGCATCGGGCTGTTCCGCACCGAGCTGCCCTTCATGATCACCACGCGCCTGCCGAGCCTCAAGCGCCAGACCGAGCTTTACGCCCGGGCGCTGGATGCGGCGGGCGAGCGGCCCGTCGTGTTCCGCACGCTCGACCTCGGCGGCGACAAGGTGCTGCCCTATATGCATCTCGACGCGGAAGAGAACCCCGCTATGGGCTGGCGCGCGGTGCGCATCAGCCTCGATCGCCCGGCGCTGCTGCGCTACCAGCTGCGGGCGCTGATCGCCGCCGCGCCGGGGCGCACGCTGAACGTGATGTTCCCGATGATCGCCGAGGTGGCCGAGTTCGTCAGCGCCCGCGCCCTGCTCGACCGCGAACTGGAACGCGCCCGCAGGACGGGACAGACGCTGCCGGCGCAGGTGCGCGCCGGAACGATGCTCGAGGTGCCGTCGCTGGGGTATTCGCTGCCGGCCCTGCTGGCCGTGGCCGATTTCATCTCGCTCGGCACCAACGATCTGATGCAGTTCTTTTTCGCCTCGGATCGCGGCAATCCGCGCCTCGGCGACCGCTACGATTCGCTCAGCCCCGCTTTCCTGCGGTTCATCAAGTCGGTCATCGACGCGGCCGCCATCGCCGGCAAGCCGGTGGCGGTGTGCGGCGAGATGGCGGGGCGGCCGCTGGAGGCGTTGGCGCTGGTCGGCCTTGGGGTCGCCAGCCTGTCGATGCAGCCGCACGGCATCGGGCCTGTGAAACAGGCGATCCGCAGCGCCGATTCCAACAAGGTCGCGGCGTTCCTGAACCAGCGGCTGGACGATCCCGGCCACTCGCTGCGGCCGGCGTTCAAGGCGTTCTGCGAGCGCAGCGGCGTGAAACTGGCCTGAACCGCCGATCAGGGCCGATCTGGGAACTGGCGTCGCCGGCCGTGCATTGCTTTACTGGCGGCCTCGGAACGGGAGTTTCCCCATGTCCAAAATCACCTATCACATCGTCGAACATGACGGCGGCTGGGCCTACAGGGCGGACGGCGTGTTTTCCGAACCGTTTCCCACGCGCGCCGCAGCCATCGAGGCGGCGCGCACCGCCGCTTTCGAGCAACAATTGCCCGACCTCAAATCGGTCTCGATCTCGTGGGAGGACGCCGATGGCGTCTGGCACGAGGAGGCCTCGCGCGGCGACGACCGCCCGATCACGGCGGTCGAGGAATAGATGTCGTCGTAAACACACCTATCAATCTGGGGTGAAATCGTGACAACCTTCGTTTATATTACTGCTCTTGATAGGGCAGGTATTTTGTTTTCGTGATGGCAGAATGAACGTTGAAATTGTTTGTGATGTCAGTTTACTTGATGTTATGATTATGCGGAGCGTGATGATTTTTTCGATTTAGACTATATAATTGTTGGGAGGGGGGGGAAATGAAAAATAAATCTGGTCACTATTTGATAGAAATAGACGGCCGATGGTCTCTCGAAGACCTTTACATATTCCCTAGAACTTTTGAGCAAGTTTATTTTGCGTATCAATCATTTGCGATATACGGGAGTGATAGCGAAGAATTTCCTGATGGTATGTCATCTGCATACGAAGCTTTTCCTTGGGCCGGTGGTTACAGTGCCGTAAATTTTTATGATCGTTTGAAGTTCGGAACGCCGAGGCAGTATCGACCGCGCGTCGTATCTATGAGTTACGGATCGCCTGGTTGGTTCGAGTTGGAGCTCGTCGTCGAAATAGCGAAGAACGTAGGATATATAGTTACTGCTATAGCAGGTGGTCTTGTTTCGGCCAATTTTGCATACAATCAAATTATAAAAGGTATGCAAAGTCGGGAGTTGATGCGGATAAAGAGCGAAAAGGAAATGCTGGGACTAGAAGGGGAAAAATTGAAGTTCATAGAGAGAAGCGCATCATCTATGGCGCGCTTGATTAATTCGCCAGATGTCAAAAGAATTCACGCGCAAACAGGTAGTCCTTACAAAAGTTTAAAAATCCTGCTGTCACTGTATCGGCGGCTTCGAACTCTCGCGGAGCTCGAGACCCGAGGAAAGTTGAATTTTGAAGGGTCGCACGAAGTCGAGGAAGATCGGCTGCTGCTGTCGAAGCGGCGCAAGCCTGCTAGAAAGCGGAAATCGAGCAAGTAGTGGTGAACGAGTGGGTCGCCAGATGATCTGCTAGATATCGTCGGTTTTGGGTTCGCTGCGTTGCATCGAAGCGCCCGGCAGGGTTATGTGGCCGCCAAATTCCGTCCGGGCGGCCATGGGTCGCCCGCCGGGCGCGATATGCGCGCCCCAGCCAGGGTAAGTAGATCATCGTGTCGTCAGAAAACGGCCAGCCCCAGGGAAGCCGCCGGCTCAATCTCAGGGAAATCAAGGACGCCCCGGGCATCTCTGACGAGAGCGTCGGGATGGAGCTGCGCGCCATCCGCCTCCAGCGCGGCGAAAGCGTCGCCCAGGTCAGCCAGGTCCTGAGGATCCGCAAGGATCTGGTCGAGGCGATCGAACAGTCGCGGCACGACCTGCTGCCAGGCCAGGCCTATGCGGTCGGCTTCGTGCGCTCCTATGCCGATTATCTGCGCCTCGACACGGCCGACGTGGTGCGCCGCTACAAGTCGGAGCTGGCGGCGGAGGAGCCGCAGGGCCATTTCGCCATTCCCGTGCCCGAAGAGGAGCAACGCTTCTCGTTCGTCTCGATCGGAATCATCCTGCTGTGCCTCGCCGGCGCTGTGGCGGGGGCCTGGTATCTCGCCGTGCAGGCGGGATGGATCGGCGGCAGCCGGCCGCTGGGCCCGACGGTCGCAGAAGGCACCGCCGACCCAGCCAGCGGCACCACGCCGCGGCCGGATACGGTCGGCCCGGCTGCGCCGACGCCCGCGCCGACGCCTGTGCCGACGCCCGTTCCCACGCCGGAACCGACCCCGGTTCCGCGCCCGGGCGGCATCGTGCCGCCCGCGCCGGGCGAAACTCCGCAGGCCGCGACGGGCCGCGAGATGGGGCGGACGAACGCCACCGCGCGCATCGTCTTCGTTGCGCGCCGCCCGACCCGGCTTGAGATCACCGCGCCCGACATGCGCCAGCCCTATATCGCCCGCAACCTGGCGGTCGGCGACTCGTACCGCGTGCCGCGGCGCGCGAACCTTGTGCTGAAGGTCAGCGACGCCGGGGCGCTGGACGTCATCCTGGATGGCGAGTTCATCGGCCGCGCCGGCCCTGACGGGGAGCCGATCGCCGATTTCGCGCTTTCGCCGGAAGCCTACGGGGCCGAGCCGCTGCCGGAACCGACGCCGACCCCGCGTCCGACGCCCGCGCCGACTCCGACGCCGGCCGCGACCCCGGCGCCGACGCCCGCTCCCACGCCGGCCCCTGAAACCACCAACCCGTAACGGCCGAGGCCATGAGCGCCGTCCGCCCCTATCGCCAGATCCACCGCCGCGTATCGCGCAAGATCCGCGTCGGCAGCGTCGAGGTCGGCGGCGACGCGCCGATCAGCGTGCAGTCAATGACCAACACGCTGACCTCCGACGCGGGGGCGACGATCCGTCAGGTCAAGGCGCTGGAGGAGGCGGGGGCCGACATCGTGCGGGTATCGGCCCCGGACGAGGCTTCGACGGCCGCGCTGAAGTCGATCGTGCGGGCGGTGCGCGTGCCGATCGTCGCGGATAT
>CAZBPO010000296.1:0-4014 GCA_964493795.1 uncultured Flavobacteriaceae bacterium | reverse complement strand
CCGGAACGCTGGACTGGCTGGAGGACGAGACGCCCATCGACGCAGTGACGGCGGTGTCGGGTTCTGGCCCTGCCTATGTCTTTCTGCTGGTCGAGGCGATGACGGCGGCGGGCGTCGAGGCCGGGCTGCCGGCGGATCTGGCCGGACGGCTGGCGCGGGCGACGGTGGCCGGTTCGGGCGCGTTGCTGGATGCCTGGCCGGACCGCGCAGCCGAGACGCTGAGGCGCGACGTCACGAGCCCCGGCGGAACGACCGAGGCGGCGTTGAAAGTGCTGATGGCGAGCGGCGGGCTGGAACGGTTGGTCACGCGCGCGGTCAAGGCCGCGAAGGCGCGGGCGCGGGCGCTCGGTCGTTAGAAATCTTTCGTAAAATTCGTAGTTGGCCGCTCCGGCTGGCTGGAAATGCTTAACGAGCCGGCTGGCGATGCGCGGAAGCCGCCGGGCGGGCGCGCAGTCGCGCCGGGACTTGCGAATTTTGCGGCAACCGCGCCACGCCTTGCATTTACAGGGGCCTAGCCGTCCGGCGCCTAACCTGACTGCGTGTGACGCAAGGAAGGCGTTGAGAATGAAAGCGAAACCGACATCCATCCTGGCCGCCGCCGCGCTGGCGGCGGGGACCGCGTCCGCCGCGACGACGACGGCGGATTTCAACGTGCAGCTGACCATCGAGGCCGAGTGCCTGATCAACGCAGCGACGGACCTTGTTTTCGGCGCGCATGGGGTGCTGGCGGCGAATGTGGACACGACCAGCACAATCACGGTCCAGTGCACGACCGCTACGCCCTATACGATCGGCCTGAGCCTTGGGTCCGGCGTCGGCGCGACGGCTGCGCTGCGCTATATGACCGGTCCGTCGTCGCAGACGGTCGGCTACAGCCTCTACAGCGATGCGGGCTACAGCGACGTTTGGGGCCCGACCATCAGCGTCGATACGGTCGGCGGAAGCGGCACGGGCGATCCTGAACCGCACGTCGTCTATGGCCGCGTCGCGCCGCAGACGACGCCCGGCGTCGGCGCCTATGCCGACATCATCACCGCCACCGTCACCTACTAGCCGGCGTCGGGGGATGTCGGTGAAAGGGGCGGTCGCCGGGCTGGTTCTGGCGGCATTCATGGCGTCGGACGCAGCGGCGGCCTCACTGCGGGTCGCGCCGGTGATGTTGCAGATGGAGGCGCCACGGCAGGCGGCGAGCCTGACCGTCCGCAATGACGGCGCGACGGTGATCAACGTGCAGGCGCGCATCTTCCGCTGGCGTCAGGTGAATGGCGAGGACGTGCTGGAGCCGACCAGCGACGTCGTGGTGAGCCCGCCCATCGCCTCGCTGACGCCGGGGGCGGAGAACGTCATTCGCGTGGTGCGGGTGAGGAAGGACGCGCCGGCGGGCGAGGAAAGCTATCGGGTGCTGGTGGACGAACTGCCAGATCCGGCGCGGGCGCGGGCCGGCGCGGTGACGCTTGTGGTGCGTCATTCGATCCCCGTCTTCTTCACCGCGCCCGGTGCGCCGCCCTCGGTCGATTGGCGCGCGGCGCGTGAGGACGGCGCGATCCGCCTGACGGCCCGCAACGCCGGGGGACGGCATCTGAGGATCGCCAATCTGTCGCTCGCCGCCGACGGTCTCGCGTTGGGCGAGAAGCGCGGCCTGGTCGGGTATGTGCTGAGCGGCGCGGAAGTGAGCTGGGTGATCCCGGTGACGCGGCGCGGATCGTCGGGGCCGATTTCCCTGACGGCTGAAAGCGGGATGGGGCGGTTCGATGCCATCGCGGCGCCGGCGGGTCGCTGACGCGGTCTGCGGCGCGGCGATCCTGGTACTGATGTCTGCGGCGCCCGCGGCGCGCGCGGGGGGCGATGATGCGCCGCCGCTGAAGGGCGCGATGCTGGGGGAGGGCGACGCGCTCTATCTGGAGGTTCTGGTGAACGGCCGGGCCGTGGGGCTGGTCGCGGCGTTTCATGTCGGCCCCGACGGGGAGTTGAGCATCGCGCCGGAGGAGCTGGAGGAGCTCGGTCTGCTGGCCGATCCTGCGGCCATCGGCCCGGATGGCCGCATCGCGCTCGCGCGGTTGGCGGGCGTCGCCGCAGCCTATGACGCCGCCAGACAGGAGATGCGCTTCACGGCCGCTGCGGCGGCGCTGCGTCCACATCGCATCGCGGTCGCGCCGCGCCTGGCGGATATCGCGCCGGTGAGCGCGGATACGGGGGCGGTGCTGAACTATGTGCTTTACGCGGCCGGAGGACGCAGCGACGGCTGGCGTTTCGAAGGCGTCTCCGGGCTGCTGGAAGGGCGGGCGTTCGGCCCGTTCGGCATGATCTCCGGCGCGGCGATCGGCAGGAGCTCCGGGCCGGGCCCACGCTGGCGGCGGCTGGAGACGGCTTGGAGCTGGTCGGACCCGAGCGGGCCGACGACCTATCGGGCAGGCGATCTGGTGACGGGCGCGCTGGCGTGGAGCCGGCCGGTGCGTCTGGGAGGCGTGCAGATACGCCGCAACTTCGCGCTGCGGCCCGATCTGGTGACCCATCCTACAGCGCGGTTCGAAGGCACGGCCGACGTGCCCTCGACGGTCGAGGTCTATATCGACGGGGCGCGGCGCGTGTCGACGGAAGCGCCGGCGGGGCCGTTCGAGATCAGCGATCTGCCGTTGACCACCGGCGCCGGCACGGCCCGAGTCGTGGTGCGCGATGCGCTGGGGCGCAGTCAGATTTCGGAGACGCCGTTCTATGCGTCGGGCGACATGCTGGCCGAGGGATTGTTCGATCTGTCGCTTGAGATCGGCGCGCCAAGGCGCGATTTCGGCGGGCCGACCGATTCCTACGACACGCGCATATTCGGCTCGGGCAGCGTGCGTTATGGCGTCAGCGATGTGCTGACGCTGGAGGCGCACGCTGAGGGCGGCGGCGGGCTGGCGATGGGCGGGGCGGGGTTCGTGACGCGGCTGGGCGCCGTCGGGGCGTTGTCGCTGGCGGCGGCGGCCAGCCGGTTCGACGGGCGGTGGGGCGCGCGCGTCCATGCAAGCGTCGAGCTGGCGCTGGGCGATGTGCGGGTGTTCGCGTTGAGCCAGCGCGGTTCAGACACGTTCGCCGACATCGCATCGGTAAGCACGCTGTATGGATCGTTCGCGCCGCCGCGCGCCCTGGATCAGGTGGCGCTGGCGCTGCCTGAACTGTGGGACGGCGCGTCGTTGACGCTGAGCTATGCACGGATCGCGCGCACCGCGGACGAGGTCGCGGAGGTCGCCTCGACGAGTTTCAGCCAGGACCTGCCGGGCTCGGTGACGCTGTTCGTTTCAGCCTTCACCGATATCGGACATAGCGGGGGGCATGGCGTTTTCGCCGGCGTGTCGGCCCCGCTGGGCGGTCGGATGAGCGCCGGCGGCAATCTGACCTCGAATGCGCGGCGGACCGCGCTGGTGGCGGAAGTCATCAGGGCCGAGAATGGCGATCCTGGCGGCTTCGGCTGGCGCATCAGGGCCGGCGAGGACATTCAGGCCGCGCGTTTGTCCTATCGGGCCGACATTGCGCGGTTCGAGGGCTCCGTCTGGCATGGGAATGGCGGCCTTCACGCAACGGTCCAGATGGAGGGCGCACTGGTGCTCGCAGGCGGGGGAGCTTTCGCCAGTCCACGGATCGATGACGCCTTCGCGGTGGTCGATACCGGCGTGCCCGATGTCGCGGTGAAGCTGGAGAACAGGTTTGTCGGGCGCACGGACGGGGCTGGCCGAATATTGGTGACGGGCTTGCGCGCCTATGAACGCAATCGTCTGGCGATAGACCCTGACGATCTGCCGGCGGGCGCGGATGTCGCGACGGTGGTGCGCGACGTCACGCCGGGCGACCGGGCGGGCGCGCATGTGGATTTCGCGGTGACGGCGGCGCCCGCCGCGGCGGTGGTGACGCTGCGCGACGCGGCGGGCCTGTTCATAGCGCCGGGGGCGACGGCGGTGCTGGCCTCGAACAGCGAAAGCTTCGTGGGGGGCTATGAGGGGCAGACCTATGTGAAGGGGCTGGGCGCGGCGAACAGGC
>CAZBPO010000295.1:1504-4027 GCA_964493795.1 uncultured Flavobacteriaceae bacterium | reverse complement strand
TGCCGGTGCCCGGCGGCCCCCACAGGATCATCGAGGCGATCCGCCCCGCCCCCACCATCCGGCCGATCGGGCCGTCGGTTTTCAGCAGGTGGCTTTGACCGATGACCTGATCGAGCGCCTGCGGACGCAGCCGGTCGGCGAGCGGCCGCGGCGCGTCGTTCTCTAGCCCAGCGGCGCCGAACAGATCGGTCAGGCGCGCACCTCGAGCGTGTAGAGCGAGCCCGCGCGCTTCACGACGATGCGCCAGCCCTGCATCTCGCCCTGCTGCAGCTCGGCGTCCAGCGTCGCCACGGTGTCGATCTTCGCGCCGTTCACCTCGACGATGATGTCGCCGGGACGGAAATTATAGCGCCGCGCGATGGATCGGCGCTGCGCCCCCAGCACCACCACGCCGGTCATGTCCGAGATCCCCAACTCGTCGGCATAGGCGGGGGAAAGATTGGCGACCTGCGCGCCCTGCATGGGGTTGCGGCTTTCGATGACCAGCGTGGTGCGGTCGCCGTCGGGCGGCGCATCGAGCGTGACCTCCCATGTGACCCACTCGCCGTTCTTGGGGCCTTCCAGCTTCGCGACCTTGCCGATGCCGGCCGTCGCGATGCGATAGCGCACGGCAGAAGGATCGTTCACCTCGACCCCGTCGATCTTCCAGATCACGTCGCCGGTGCGGATGCCCGCGCTATCGGCCGGACCGCCGGGATAGACCGAGCGGACGATCACGCCCTGGGGCCGGTCGAGATCGAGCGAGGCGGCGATGTCGGGGGTGAGTTCCTGCGTCTCCGCGCCCAGCCAGGCGCGGGCGATCTTGCCGCCCTCGCCCGCCCCGTCGATGGTCGCGCGGACCATGTTGGAGGGGATCGCGAAGCCGATGCCGATCGAACCGCCCGAGCGCGAAAAGATCGCGGTGTTGATGCCGATGAGCTGCCCATCGGCCGTCACCAGCGCGCCGCCGGAATTGCCGGGATTGATCGCCGCGTCGGTCTGGATGAACGACTGATAGTCGGTGATGCCGACATTGCTGCGCGCGACCGCCGAGACGATGCCCAGCGTCACCGTCTGCCCCACGCCGAACGGGTTGCCAATGGCGAGCACCAGATCGCCCACCTCCGCCCCGTCGGAATCGCGCATCGGCACGATGGGCAGGGTTTCGCCCTTGGTGTCGATGCGCAGCAAGGCGATGTCGGTACGCGGATCGGCCAGCTGAACCGTGGCCTCGAACTCGCGCCGGTCGGCCAGCACCACGATCAGCTGATCCGCGCCGTCGATGACGTGGTTGTTGGTGACGATAAGGCCATCGTCGCGGACGATCACGCCGCTGCCCAGCGAGTTCTGCGTGCGGTCCTGCTGGGGCCCATAGAACTCTTCGTAGAACGGGTCGCCCGCATAGGGGTTACGAACCACAGTCTTGGCATAGACGTTCACGACCGCCGGCGCGACCCGCTTCACCACCGGCGCGAAGGTGACCGAAAGATCGGCCGCCGTTTCCAGCGGCGGCGCCTCAGGCGGCGGCAGCGCATCCTGCGCGAAGGCGAATGCAGAGAGCCAGAGGGCGGCGATAGGGGCGATGATCGTGCGCATGGGAACCGTCTTCATAGGACCCGAGTATAACGCACTCGGGAGGCATTCTGTCGCGTCTGATGCGGCATGCCGTGCAATTGACACGAAGGCGGCGCGTGGATTGGCTGAACCCCGGGATCGAGGGGGAACCGATGCCAGCCGGATTGAAGGGGACCGACTACGTCCTGCGCGCTTACGCGTTGACCTTTTCCGACTTTGGCCGTGTCGCCTTGAGCGCGCTCGCATGGATGACGCCCGCCCTTGCGCTCGGCATGTGGGCGACGTTCGGCCCCGGCGGCCTGACGGACCCCGAGACAATGCACAGAGCGAACGCCGCGATGGCCGAGGCGCAGCGGACCGGCTTGATCGTTTTCGACTGGCGCGCCTTCCTGCTGGGTCTTCTCTACGCCTGCTTTGAATTGGTGCTGCTGTCCGGCTTCGCGATACAGCGCCGTTCCGATTCAATCACATCGAAAATGACTCTATGGTCTCGTGCAAACCGCACTCGACGATAGCCGCCAGAGCCCGTCGTTTCGCGAGCGAGGGGGCGTGCATGCAGGATACGGGATTGAAGGGGACGGATTACGTCCTTCGCGCGTTCTCGTTAGTGTTCGATGATCTCGGCCGCATCGTGCGCGACGCGATCGCCTGGAGCGCGCCGCTCGTCGCGCTTGGCATGTGGCCGATCCTCCAGCCCGACGGCTTCGCGGCGAAAACCCAGGCCGCGCTGTTCGAGTTGCAGGCGACCGGAAACATCTATGCCGGACCGACCGGGATGCAGTGGCTGTTTCTGCTGGGCGGCGTCCTGCTGCAGATGGCGCTGATCTCCGGCTTTGCGATCCAGCGCCATCAACACGTTCTAAGGACGGTCATGACTATCCGCCGTCCGGTCGCGCAGGCCGTCGGCCCCTATATCGGCTACTGGCTGGCTATGGCGCTGGGGGCGATGCTGATCGGCATGCTGGCGGG
>CAZBPO010000295.1:0-1494 GCA_964493795.1 uncultured Flavobacteriaceae bacterium | reverse complement strand
TGCTGATCGGGGTCGGCTTGCTGGTGCTCCGGTCCTCTTTGGTCTTCCCCGCCATCTCGGTCGGCGACCCGGACATGAACGTCCGGACTTCAATGGAGATGACGTCGCGCAGTATCTGGCGCATGGCGCTGGCCGTCATCCTGATCGCGCTCCCCCTGGTGTTGGCCGAGCTGGTGCTCGACAACATCATCAGCGCCTTGGGAGACGTGCTCGACAGGTCGGCGACGGGGTTATGGGGCTTTTCGCTGGCCAGCATCTTCGTGACGATGCTCCTCCAGTTCATCGGCGCCGCGCTGTTCACCGCCTATCTGTCGCTGGTCTATGCGCACAAGCGCCTCGGCGGCGTGCCGACGCCGCCGCATTGGAACCAGAAAGCCTGGCCGCCGCAGGGTTGAAAGCGGCGCCTCCAGGCGCGCCGGCGGCACGACCACAAACGAAAAGGGCGGCTCGAAGAGCCGCCCTTTTCCTGTCTTCTGAAGCGAAGGGCTTACGCCGCTTCGGCTTCTTCCTTGGCGACGACCGGACCGGAGTCCTTGCCCTTGGCGGTGACGTCGCGCTCGACGAACTCGATGATCGCCATCGGGGCGGCGTCGCCGAAGCGGATGCCGGCCTTGAGCACGCGCGTATAGCCGCCCGAACGGTTGGCGTAACGCGGCGCCAGCACGTCGATGATCTTGGCGGCCGACGCTTCGTCGCCGATCTCGGCGATCAGCTGGCGGCGGGCGGCAAGACGGGTCTTGTCGTTCGCGCGCTTGGCGACGGTGATGAGCTTCTCGACGATCGGACGCAGGTCCTTAGCCTTGGGCAGCGTCGTCTTGATCTGCTCGTGCTTCACCAGAGCGGCGGCCATGTTGGAGAACATGGCGGCGCGATGAGCGTGGGTGCGGTTGAGCTTGCGGCCCGAATTTCCGTGGCGCATGGCCTTGTCTTTCTCAGAACTGGTCTTCGTAACGCTTGGCGAGGTCGTCGATGTTCTCGGGCGGCCAGCCGGGCACTTCCATGCCCAGGTGAAGGCCCATATTGGCGAGAACTTCCTTGATCTCGTTGAGCGACTTGCGGCCGAAGTTCGGGGTGCGGAGCATCTCGCCTTCGGTTTTCTGGATGAGATCGCCGATATAGACGATGTTGTCGTTCTTCAGGCAGTTGGCCGAACGGACCGAGAGCTCCAGCTCGTCGACCTTCTTCAGCAGCGCCGGATTGAACGCGAGTTCGGGCTTGGGCTCGTCCTTCTTGGCTTCCGCCGGCTCTTCGAAGCCGATGAAGGTGCCAAGCTGGTCGACCAAGATGCGGGCCGCGAGGCCGACAGCCGTTTCGGCCGAGAGCGCGCCGTTGGTCTCCACCTGCAGCGTCAGCTTGTCATAGTCGAGGATCTGGCCCTCGCGGGTGTTCTCGACCTTGTAGGACACCTTGCGCACCGGCGAGTACAGGCTGTCGACCGGGATCAGGCCGATCGGCGCGTCCTCGGGACGGTTGCGGTCGGCCGGGACGTAGCCC
>CAZBPO010000294.1:3264-4043 GCA_964493795.1 uncultured Flavobacteriaceae bacterium | reverse complement strand
CCGCGCTGGCGGCCAGCGCGGCCTTGGCGACGCCCATGATGTTGTAGTGCGGCATGACGCGCTCGGCGCCGTAATAGGTCAGCGTGATCAGCGCGCCGCCATCGTTCATCATCTTCTCGGCGCGCTGGGCCACCGCCGTGAACGACCAGCACGAGACGTTCATCGAGAGCTGGAAGTTCTCATAGGTCGAATCGACGTAGCGGCCCTGCAGCTGGTTCTTGTCCGAGAACGCGATGGCGTGGACCACGAAGTCGATCCCGCCCCACAGTTTCTGCAGGTGATCGAAACAGGCGTCGATGCTGGCCGGATCGGTCACGTCGCAGGGCAGGACGGCCGGCGAGTTCACGCTGGCCGCCAACGGGTCCACCCGCTTCTTCAGGGCGTCCCCCTGATAGGTGAAGGCCACCTCGGCCCCCGCGCCGTGCAGGGCCTTGGCGATGCCCCAGGCGATGGAGCGGTCATTGGCGACGCCCATAATAAGCCCGCGCTTGCCTGCCATAAATCCGGTTTTGGTGCCGCCCGTCATGGAAACCCTCATCTGTCAAACGTCAAAAAGATGGGATGATTCCTACAGGGAAACGGCGCTTCCGTCCACCCCCGCGCCTTTAAACGGCACGGTTTCCCGCAGTTTATTGAATATTAAACAATGCCGCGTATACTGATTGCTGGGTACGGATAAAAAAGACATGCAGGATCAGAAACTTACTGCACTGACGGACGTTTTCGACCGCCTGGCCAGGCAGATGCAGGCCTTGGCGCCTGCCGTCCTGCCGCAAACG
>CAZBPO010000294.1:2879-3254 GCA_964493795.1 uncultured Flavobacteriaceae bacterium | reverse complement strand
GGCGATGGAGCGGTCATTGGCGACGCCCATGATGAGGCCGCGCTTTCCCGCCATGAGCTGGCTGGTCATAGTTCCTCGTATCCCGGAAAGGGTCTGCCGAGGCTGCTAACACGCCCCTTGGAAGAGGGTCAAACTCAAGGCTGGCTCCAACCCTTGCGCGGATCGTAGCCGACGGCCGAAGCCGCCGATTTCAGCGCCTCGGGAACCTGTTCGGGCAGCATCAGCCGCACCGTCACCAAAAGGTCGCCGGCGGCGTGTCCGCCGCTGGCCGGCCAGCCCCGGCCCTTCAGGCGCAGCGTCTTGCCGCCGTTGGAACCGGCGGGAATAGTCAGCGCCACCGCCCCGGTCGGCGTGGGGACATTGATCTTGGCCCCT
>CAZBPO010000294.1:1638-2869 GCA_964493795.1 uncultured Flavobacteriaceae bacterium | reverse complement strand
AGGTCGACCCGGACATTGCGCCCGTCGCGCTGAAAGATCCGGTGTGGCGCGATCGAGACCACGACGATGGCGTCGCCGCCGTTCTGGCCCTGGCCCCGCAGGCGAACCTGCTGGCCGTCGTCGATGCCGGCCGGAATCTTGACGTCCAGCGTCTTGCCGCTGGCCAGCGTCACGCGCTGGGTCGCGCCCGAAACGGCGTCCTCGGCGCTCACCGACAAGGCGTATTTCACGTCGGCGCCCTGCGGTTTCTGCTTCGCGCCCTTGCGGCCGAAGCCCGAAAACAGGTCCGAGAAGATGTCGTCGAATCCCCCGCCACCCTGCCGGAAGCCGCCCTGAGGCCCCGCGCCGCCGAAGCCGTATTCGAAATGGCCGCCATCGCCGAAGCCGCCTTGCGGCCCCCCGCCGCCGAACGGTCCCTGGGGGCCAAACCCGCGCGGCTGGCCATTGGCGTCGATCTCGCCCCGGTCAAAGGCGGCGCGCTTGTCCTTGTCCGACAAAAGCTCATAGGCGCCCGACGCCTCCTTGAACTTCTTCTCGGCGGCCGGGTCGTTCTTGTTGGCGTCCGGGTGGTATTTCTTCGCGAGCGTGCGGAAGGCCTTCTTGATCTCGGCCTCGCTGGCGGTCTTCTTCACGCCAAGCACGCTATAGGGGTCAGCCATTCGTTCTTCCGTTCGCGGGGGTAATTCGGTCCGCTCCGGCCCCTATGTAAGACGCTGGCGCGCTCTGTTAAAGGAACGCGATGACCTCCAATCGCCCTGAAATCCCCGAAATGCAGCCTGAAGCCGACCCGATGGCGCGATTCGACGCCTGGCTGGCCGATGCGGGCGAGGCCGAGCCCAACGATCCCAACGCCATGGCGGTCGCCACGGTCGATGCCGATGGCCTGCCGAACCTCCGCATGGTCCTCCTCAAGGGCCATGACGCCGAGGGCTTCGTCTTCTACACCAACTTCGAAAGCGTCAAGGGAACCGAGCTTCTGGCCCTCCCGAAGACGGCGCTGCTGTTCCACTGGAAATCGCTGCGCCGCCAGATTCGCATTCGCGGGCCGGTCACCCACGCCACGAAAGCCGAGGCCGACGCCTATTTCGCCTCGCGCCCGCGCGACAGCCGCCTCGCCTCGATCGCCTCGCGCCAGTCCCGTCCGCTCAAAGACCGGGCCGAGCTCCAGGCCGAAGTCGCCCGCGTCACCGCGCTCCACGAAGGCGACGAACTTGTGCCGCGCCCGGATCGC
>CAZBPO010000294.1:0-1628 GCA_964493795.1 uncultured Flavobacteriaceae bacterium | reverse complement strand
GCCGCACTGGTCGGGCTTCCGCGTCACCCCCCTGGAGATCGAGTTTTGGCAGGACGGCGCCCACCGCCTCCACGACCGACTCGTCTATCGCCGCCCTTCGCCGGACGCGCCCTGGGCGGTCGGCCGCCTGTTTCCCTGACGCCGATACGCCGAAGACAATCGTCGCACACGATTTGCGCTTGCAGAGATATCTGCGGCTCGTGACCTTTCGCTGCTGTAGTTTCTCGGCATGACCGCAGGCGTCCATATTCCGGCCACCGATCCAGGCGTGCTGATGAAGCGCGCGGCGCTCGCTGCCGTGGCGACGGCCGTGCTGCTGTCGGCCATCAAGTTCGTGGCGTGGTGGTGGACCGGGTCGGTCGCCATGCTCGCCTCGTTCGCCGATTCGGGTCTCGACCTCGCCGCCTCCACGCTGAACGCCTTCGCCATCCGCTACGCGCTCGTTCCGGCCGACGACGAGCACCGTTTTGGTCATGGCCGCGCCGAGGCGGTGGCCGGCCTCGCCCAGGCGGCGATCGTCGGCGGCTCGGCCCTGTTCCTGATCGCCCAATCCGTCCGCCGGCTGCTCGACCCGGAACCGCTCGCGCACGAGACGGTCGGCCTCGTCGTGGCCGCCGTGTCCATCGTCGTCACCTTCGCTCTGACGAGCTATCAGGGATATGTCGTGCGCCGGTCGGGGTCGCTCGCCGTCTCGGCCGACCGGCTGCATTACATCACCGACCTCGCGTCAAACGGCGCGGTCTTCGCCGCGCTTCTGCTGGCCGGCGTGTTCGGCGTTCTGTGGGCCGACGGAGCCTTCGGGCTCGTGATCGCCCTGACGATCGCCGGCAGCGCCTTCACGATCCTGCGTCGTTCGTTCGACCAGCTGGTCGACCGCGAGCTTCCCGAGGATGACCGCGGCCGCATCCTGCGCGCGGCGTCGGCGGTGCCCGGCGTGCTCGACATCCACGATCTGCGGACCCGCCAGTCCGGCAGCCGTGTCTTCATCCAGCTCCATGCGGTGTTCGATGGCGGCCTCAGCCTCGAGGCGGCGCACGGTCTGGTGGAGGATGTCCAGGCTGCGGTCGCTGCCGCCGTGCCTAACGCCGAGATCCTCGTTCACGCCGACCCCAGCGCGGTCCTTGGCCGTCGTTGAGCGCGGCGCGGGTTTCGACCAGCGGCGTCGGGCCGCGCCGAGCCTCGATTGCAGGCCACGAAATCTGGCGAAACTGGACCTCAGCGCCGCGTCCCCCTAAAACCGGGGCTTGAGGTCACAAATGGTTGGGGACGAAACGATGCTTGGGTTGATGCAGGACTGGCCGCTTCTGGTTCACAAGGTTCTGGACCACGCCGCCACCTATGCCGGCGACAAAGAAATCGTCAGCCGCGGCATCGAAGGCCCGATGCGCCGCACCAACTGGCGCGAAATCCGCCGCCGTTCGCTCATCCTCGCCAAGGCGCTGGCCAAGCGTGGCGTGAAGCAGGGCGACCGCCTCGCCACCCTGGCCTGGAATACCGAGCGGCATCTTGAATCCTGGTACGGCATCACCGGGGCCGGCGGCGTCTATCACACGTTGAATCCGCGCCTGTTCCCGGAGCAGCTGATCTATATCGCCAACCACGACGAAGATCATGCGATCTTCGGCGTG
>CAZBPO010000293.1:3175-4063 GCA_964493795.1 uncultured Flavobacteriaceae bacterium | reverse complement strand
GGCATCCCAACGCCGACAAGCTGCAGGTCTGTCAGGTGGAGACGGCGAACGGCGACGTCGAGGTGGTGTGCGGCGCGCCCAACGCCCGCGCCGGCATCAAGGTGGTGTTCGCGCCGGTCGGCGCGGTGATCCCCGCCAGCGGGCTTGAGCTGAAGGCCGGGGCGATCCGCGGCGTCGTCTCGAACGGCATGCTGTGCTCGGCGCGCGAGCTGAAGCTGGGCGAAGATCACGACGGCATTCTGGAGCTGCCGGAAAACGCCGTGGTCGGCACCAAGCTGGCCGACGTGCTGGGCCTGAACGATCCAGTGTTCGATATCGCCATCACGCCCAATCGCGGCGACTGCAATGGCGTGGCGGGCGTGGCGCGCGATCTGGCGGCGGCGGGCATCGGCCATGTCGTCACCGAAGACGTGAAGCCGGTGATCGGCACGTTCGACTCGTCCGTCAAAACGCATGTCGCGACCCCGCTGGCGCCGCTGTTCGAGGGCCGCCTGATCCGCGGCGTGAAGAACGGGCCCTCACCCGCATGGGTGCAGAACCGTCTGCGCGCCGTGGGCCTGCGCCCGATTTCGGCGCTGGTGGATGTGACGAACCTGATCAGCCTGGACCGTGCGCGGCCGCTGCATGTGTTCGACGCAGCCAAGCTGACGGGCGATCTGACCGCACGCATGGCGAAGGCCGGCGAGACTCTGCTGGCGCTGGACGGCAAGAGCTATCAGCTGGACGAGAACATGATCGTCATCGCCGATGCGGCGGCCCCGCGCGCCATCGCCGGCGTGATGGGAGGCGAGGAGACCGGCTGCACCGAGGACACCACCGACGTCTTCATCGAGGCGGCGCTGTTCGATCCCGTCGCGGTAGCGACGGCGGGGCGCAGGCTGGGCATCA
>CAZBPO010000293.1:1938-3165 GCA_964493795.1 uncultured Flavobacteriaceae bacterium | reverse complement strand
CGATCCGATGTTCAACCTGTCCGGGCTGGAGCTGGCGACCAAGCTGATCCTGGAATGGTGCGGCGGCGACGCCTCGCATGTGGTCAGCGCCGGGGTCGCGCCGGACGGGCGGCGGACGATCGAATTCGACCCTGAGCTGGTGAAGAAGCTGACGGGCGTGGAGCTGTCGACCGCCGACATCCTGAAGGCTCTGGGCGATATCGGCTGCACCATCACCGGGGCGCTGCCCTTCAAGATCACCACGCCGTCATGGCGGCCCGATCTGCACGGCCCCGCCGATCTGGTGGAGGAGGTGGTGCGTCTCGCCGGCCTCGACACGATCCCTTCCACGCCGCTGCCGCGCCTGGCCGAAGTGACCCGGCCGGGGCTCGACCCGGCGCAGCGCCGGGCGCGCGAGGCGAGGCGGGCTCTCGCCGGGCGCGGTCTGGTGGAGGCGGTGACCTATTCCTTCATCCCGCGCGCCCATGCCGCGCTGTTCGGCGGCGGCGACGAGACGATGCAGCTGGCCAATCCCATCTCGGCCGATCTGGACGCGATGCGCCCGAGCGTTCTGCCCTCGCTGATCGCGGCGGCGGTGCGCAATGCGGCGCGCGGCCTGACGCCATCGCATCTGTTCGAGGTGGGGCCTGCTTTCGCCAGCGCGGCGGAAACGGACCAGCCCTATGTGGCGACGGGCCTGCGCGCCGGAACACCGCCGCGTCAGTGGGCGGGCGCGGCCCCGGCGCCGGATGTCTTCACCGCCAAGGCCGACGCGCTGGCGCTGATCGAGGCGCTGGGCGGACCGGCGGCGAACCTGTCGGTATGGACCGACGCGCCCGGCTGGTATCACCCGGGCCGCTCCGGCCAGCTGAAGCTGGGGCCGAAGACGGTGGTGGCGCGTTTCGGCGAGCTGCATCCGGCGGTGCTTGAGGCCATGGACCTGAAAGCCCCGGCGGCGGCGTTCGAGGTGTTCCTCGACGCCATTCCGCTGGCCAAGGCCAAGGCGACCAAGACCAAGCCGGCGCTGGTGCTTTCCGATTATCAGGCGGTCGAGCGCGACTTCGCCTTCGTGGTGCCGGAAAGCGTGGCGGCGGCCGATCTGGTGAAGGCGGCGGCCGGCGCGGATAAGGCGCTGATCGACAGCGTTTCGGTGTTCGACGTCTATCAGGGCAAGGGCGTGGCCGAAGGCGCGAAGTCGCTGGCGATCGCGGTGCGACTGCAGCCCAGGGACAGGACGCTGACCGAAAG
>CAZBPO010000293.1:0-1928 GCA_964493795.1 uncultured Flavobacteriaceae bacterium | reverse complement strand
GAAAGCGAGATCGAGGCGGTGGCCGCGAAAATCGTCGCCGCCGTCGCCAAGGCGACCGGCGGGACCTTGCGCGGCTGATGGCCAAGCCGCCGCTGAGGCTGCGGACCGCGCACTGCGTTTGCGGCGCGGTCGAGCTGGCGGTCGAGAGCGAGCCGATCCTGACGGCGGTCTGTTACTGCGACGCCTGCCAGCTGGCGGCCAAGGCGATCGAAACGATCGACGGCGCGCCGAACGTCGCCGATGCGGCCGGCGGCACGCCGCTGGTCCTGTTCCGCAAGGACAGGATGCGGATCGTGAAGGGCGAGACGCGGCTGCAGGAGTTCCGGCTGTCGCAGACCACGCCGACGATCCGGGCGGTCGGCGATTGCTGCGGCGCGATGATGTTCCTGAATTTCCGCAAAGGGCATTGGTATTCGGTCCACCGGGATCGCTTCGCCCCGGCGGACCGGCCGCCGGTCGAGATGCGGATACAGACCCGCTATGTCGCCGAGGGCGTGACTTTGCCCGAAGGCGGCAAGGTCTATCGCAAATGGCCTCTGGGGTTCATCTGGCGGCTGGTCAGGGCCCAGTTCGCGATGGCGCTGAGACGGTAAAATCCGCGCGTTCCCCGGAAAGGGGGGCTTGAAGCCGGACAGCGGACGCCTTAGGTCGGGGCTGCGGTACCGGGCCCCTCTGGCGATCCTTATGGATCGCGATGTCGGACCGCATCGGGTGAGCTCGATGCCGGGTCCAGACGCGCCGCAAGGCCCGCATGCGCCACCCTCCGATGCTGTTTTGAGGGTGACATGGAATTTCTGACAGATCTGTTTCTGGGCCAGCCCGTGTGGATGTGGCTCGGGTTTCTCGGCCTGGTCATCGTGCTGCTGGTGCTCGACCTCGGCGTCCTGAACCGCGGTTCCCAGGAAATCGGGGTGAAGAAGAGCCTGTGGCTCTCGGCGATGTACATCACGCTGGGCGTCGCGTTCGGCGGCCTCGTCTGGCTTCAGCTGGGCCAGCAGGCGGGCGTCGAATACCTGACCGGCTTCGTCGTCGAGAAGAGCCTGGCGATGACAACGTCTTCGTCATCGCGATGATTTTCAGCTCGTTCGCCATTCCGCGCCAGTACCAGCACAGGGTGCTGTTCTGGGGCATTCTGGGCGTGATCGTGCTGCGCGCGCTGATGATCGGCTTCGGCACCGCGCTGGTGCAGGAATTTTCGTGGGTCCTCTATCTCTTCGCCGTGTTCCTGGTGTTCACGGGCGTGAAGATGCTGGTCTGGTCGTCGCATGACGCCAATCTGGCGGAAGGCGGGCTGCTGCGTTTCCTGAAGCGGCGGATGCGGGTGACCGAAACGCTGCATGGCGACCGCTTCTTCGTGAAGCAGGCCGATCCCAAATCCGGCAAGCTGGTGACCTGGGCGACGCCGTTGTTCCTGGCGCTGGTGATGATCGAGATCGCCGACGTGATCTTCGCGGTCGATTCGGTGCCTGCGATCTTCGCGATCACGACCGATCCCTACATCGTCTATACCTCGAATATCTTCGCGATCCTGGGCCTGAGGGCGCTGTATTTCGCGCTGGCGGCGGTGATCCACCGCTTCGCCTATCTCAAGCAGGCGCTGGCGATCCTGCTGATCTTCATCGGCGGAAAGATCTTCCTGGCCGATGCGCTGGGGCTTGAGAAGTTCCCGCCCGAGCTGTCGCTCGGCATCACCTTCGCCATCCTTGCCGCCGGAATTTTCTACTCGCTGTGGCGCACGCGCGGCGGCGACGGCGGCCAATCACCCGGGAAAGAGGAGTTCGCCTGATGCCCCTGCTTGTCTGTCCCAACGATGACGCCGCGATGCAGAACGTGCGGCGCGACGGCGTGGAGTTCGATTTCTGCCCGACCTGCCGGGGCATCTGGCTGGACCGGGGCGAGCTGGAGAAGCTGATGGCCGTGGCTCGCGA
>CAZBPO010000292.1:874-4069 GCA_964493795.1 uncultured Flavobacteriaceae bacterium | reverse complement strand
TCAACTCGGCGGTCTTCCCGGGGCTTCAGGGCGGCCCGTTGATGCATGTGATCGCGGCCAAGGCGGTCGCCTTCGGCGAAGCGTTGCAGCCCGAGTTCAAGATCTACGCGAAGAACGTCGCCGAGAACGCCAGGGCGCTGGCCGCCACGCTCAAGTCAGGCGGGCTCGACATCATCTCCGGCGGCACCGACACGCACCTGGTTCTCGTCGATCTGCGGCCCAAGAAAGTGACCGGCAAGGTCGCGGAACATGCCCTGGAGCGCGCCCACATCACCGCGAACAAGAACGGCATCCCGTTCGATCCTGAGAAGCCCGCGCTCACCTCGGGCATCCGTCTCGGCTCGCCGGCCGGCACGACCCGCGGCTTCGGCGTCGCCGAGTTCCAGCAGATCGGCGAGATGATCGTCGAGGTGCTCGACGGCCTCAACGCCAACAGTCCGGACGGCAACACGCTGGTCGAGGAGCGGGTGAAGGCCCGCGCGCTCGATCTGTGCGCGCGCTTCCCGATCTACTGAGAGAAACGCATGCGCTGCCCCTTCTGCGGAAGCGACGAGACCCAGGTCAAGGACTCGCGGCCTACCGAAGATAACTCGGCCATCCGCCGCCGCCGCCTTTGCCCGGCCTGCAGCGCCCGCTTCACGACCTTTGAGCGCGTGCAGCTGCGTGAGCTGACAGTTCTGAAGAAGCAGGGGCGGCGCGAGGCGTTCGATCGCGACAAGCTGTATCGCTCCATCGAAAAGGCGGTGCGCAAGCGTCCGGTCGAATCCGAACGTGTCGAACGCCTCGTCAGCGGCATCGTCCGGCGGCTGGAAAGCATGGGCGAGGCCGATATCGATTCCAAACAGATCGGCGCGCTGGTCATGGAAGGCCTCAAGACGCTCGATCCCGTCGCCTATGTCCGCTTCGCGTCCGTCTATCGCAATTTCCGCGAAGTGAACGACTTCGAGAAATTCGTCGATCAGCAATACGGGCGCGGCGATGACGGACCGCGCGACAGGTGACACCGCCGGCATGGCGGCGGCGCTGGGGCTCGCCCGGCGCGGCCTTGGGCTGACTTGGCCGAACCCGTCGGTCGGCTGCGTCGTGCTCGATGCCGAAGGACATGTGGCGGGGCGCGCACGCACCGCCGATAGCGGCCGCCCTCATGCCGAGACTCAGGCGCTGACGCAGGCGGGCGCGCGCGCCCGGGGTGGGACTGCTTACGTGACGCTTGAGCCCTGCGCCCATATCGGCAAGACGCCGCCTTGCGCCGACGCCCTTGCGGCGGCGGGCATCGCGCGTGCGGTGGTCGCCATCGAAGACCCTGATCCGCGCACCGCCGGGCAGGGGCTCGCGCGCCTGCGGGCGGCGGGAATCGAGGTGACACTGGGGCCTGGCCGGGCCGAAGCGGCCGAGATCACCGCGGGCTTTCTGACGCGCGTGCTCAAGGGCCGCCCGCTGTTCGAACTCAAGGCCGCGATGACGCTGGATGGCCGGATCGCCGCCCATACCGGCGCAAGCAAATGGATCACCGGCGAGGCGGCGCGCGCCCGCGGACATCTGATGCGCGCCCAGGCCGATGCGGTGCTGTGCGGCATCGGCACCGCCATCGCCGACGATCCGCAGCTCGACGTCAGGCTGCCGGGGCTGACCGGGCGGCGACCGGTCCGCATCGTGGCCGATGCACGTCTGCGGCTTCCGCTGACCTCGAAACTCGCCCGCAGCGCCACGCAGCAGCCGCTCTGGCTGCTCGCCCGGGCCGACGCCGACAAGGGCAGGGCGACCGCTTTCCGCGATCTCGGCGCCGAAATCATCGAAGTTCCGGTCCTGCCGACGGGCGAACTCGACCTCGCCGCCGCCGCGCTCGAACTGGGCGCGCGGGGGCTGACACGGGTTCTGGTCGAGGGCGGCGGGCGCATCGCCGGCGCGTTGATCCGCGCCGGGCTCGTCGACCGCATTCATGCGTTCCGCGCCGGGCTCGTGATGGGCGGTGACGGCCTGCCCGCCGTGGCGGCGATGGGCGTAGAGGGGCCGGACGTTGCGCCGCGCTTCGCGCTGTCCCATATCGCGTCGGTCGGCGCGGATGTTCTGGAAAGCTGGGCCGCGCTGGACTAGAGGCAAGGCATGTTCACCGGCATCATCACCGACAAGGGGCGTGTGCGCTCGATCACCCGGCCCGGGGATACTCTGATCGAGATCGACACAGCCTATGACGTGGCGCGCATAGATATCGGCGCCTCCATCGCCTGTTCAGGCCCTTGCCTCACCGTGATCCGCCGCGGCGTGACCGACGGGCAGGGCTGGTTCGCGGTCGAAGCGTCCACCGAAACCCTGTCGAAGACGACGATCGGCGACTGGAAGGTAGGCGACTCCGTCAACCTCGAGCGCGCGCTGCGCGTCGGCGACGAGCTTGGCGGCCATATCGTATCCGGCCATGTCGACGGCGTGGGCACGGTGGGGGCGATCACGCCGGAAGGGCAGTCCTGGCGCTTCAGCTTCGACGCCCCGGCCGATCTGATGCGCTATATCGCGCCCAAGGGCTCGATCTGCATCGACGGCGTCTCGCTGACCGTGAACGAGGTCGAGGGCTCGACCTTCGGCGTCAACATCATCCCCCACACGTTCGGGCACACCACCTTCGGCGGGATGACGCAGGGGCAGCGCATTAATCTGGAGATCGACGCGCTGGCGCGCTACGTCGAGCGCATCAGAACTGCCAATTAAGGCGCACGCCTATGAACGAATACACCGACTACATCTCGTCTATCGAGGATGTCATCGAAGACGCGCGGAACGGGCGCATGTTCATCCTCGTCGACGCCGAGGACCGCGAGAACGAAGGCGATCTGGTCATCCCCGCTCAGATGGCGACGCCTGCCGCCGTGAATTTCATGGCGCGGTTCGGCCGCGGCCTGATCTGCCTGACGCTGAATGTTGACCGCGCCGAGCAGCTTCGCCTTCCGCCGATGGCGCTCGACAATCGCACCCGCCACGGCACGGCATTCACCGTCTCCATCGAGGCGCGGGAAGGCATCTCGACCGGCATCTCGGCGCACGATCGCGCGCACACGATCGCCGTGGCCATCGATGCGACCAAGGGGGCCGAGGATCTGGTCTCGCCCGGCCACGTCTTCCCGCTGGTGGCGCGCCCCGGCGGCGTGCTGGTCCGCACCGGCCACACAGAAGCCTCGGTCGATATCGCGCGTCTGGCCGGTC
>CAZBPO010000292.1:0-864 GCA_964493795.1 uncultured Flavobacteriaceae bacterium | reverse complement strand
TGGTGAAATTCGCCCAGCTGCATGGCCTCAAGGTCGGCACGATCGCCGACCTCATCGCCTATCGCCGCCGCTATGACCATCTCATCGAACGCACGCTCGACCGCGAGTTCGACAGCGAGTATGGCGGCGCGTTCAAGATGGCGGTTTACGTCAACAAGGTGGAATACGCCGAGCATGTCGCGCTGGTGAAGGGCGACCTGTCCTCGCCGGGCCCGGTCCTCGTGCGGATGCACGCCATCAACGCGATGGATGACCTGCTCGGCGCGAAATCGGGCCGCAACGATCTCCTGCGCCAGTCGATGCGTGAAATCGCGCGTGAGGGCAGGGGCGTCATCGTCCTCATTCGTGATACAAAGGACACCTCGATCACCGACGCGCTGACGCGGGACCCCGAGGAGCGGATGACCAACATGCTCAAGGAGTATGGCGTCGGCGCGCAGATCCTCGTCGATCTGGGCGTCAAGGACATGACGATTCTCACACGCTCGCCGGCGAAGAAGCTGATCGGTCTCGACGGCTATGGCCTCAACGTCATCGGCCAGCGCACCATTCCCACGGAAGGAGCCGCCTGATGGCGAACCGCCCGCATCTGCTCATCGTCGAGGCCCGCTTCTACGAAGATATTTCCGACGCGCTTTACGAAGGCGCGAAACTTGCGCTTGCTGCGTCCGGTGCGACTCATGAGCGCGTCACGATGCCCGGCGCGCTGGAAATTCCTTTCGCGATCCGGTCGGCGGTCGAGGCGAGCGTCGAAGGCTCGATCCCACGGCCGTTCGACGGCTATGTCGCGCTGGGTTGCGTCATCCGCGGCGAGACCACGCATTACGAGATCGTCTCCGAACAGTCCGCTAGCGGCATCATGGA
>CAZBPO010000291.1:0-4069 GCA_964493795.1 uncultured Flavobacteriaceae bacterium | reverse complement strand
GGGGCTGTAGCTCAGTTGGGAGAGCGCCTCGTTCGCAATGAGGAGGTCAGCGGTTCGATTCCGCTCAGCTCCACCATCCGCCCCCTTTTCTTCCGCACATAAACCCGATCTTCACGGCCTTCGGCCAGGATCGCGGCTTATGCGCCTTCCTCTTCTCCTGACGCTCGCCTGCGCGCTCGCCGCGCCCGCCATGGCCGCCGAAGCCGCCCCGGCGAAGAAGCCGGAAAAGCAGGAACGCAAGATCACCGCCTCGCCGGCATGGATTTCGGTCGAACCCATCGCCGTCGCAATCCTTCGCCAGAACCGCGTCGATGGCATGTTCCTCGTCGAGTTCGGCCTCGACGTCGAGGACACGGCCCTTCGCACCAGAGCGCAGGAAACCCTGCCCCGCCTGCGCGACGCCTGGCTCCGCAACGTCTCCGATCTCGCCGCCACGCGCATGCGCGTCGGCCGCCAGGCCGATCTCGACGTGCTGACGACGCGCCTTCAGACCACCACCGACCAGATGCTGGGCGGCGCGGGCGCCAAAATCCTTCTGCTTCAGGCCGTCGTCCGCCAGCGCTGACGCGAGACCGCCAAAGGCGCGTCACATCGCGCTGATGCCGCCATCCACCTTGATCTCGGCCCCGGTGATCATCCTCGACTCGTCCGAGGCGAGAAACAGCACCGCATAGGCGATGTCGTCCGGTTCGCCGATCTGGCCCAGCGGCACCTGCCGGCCCAGCTTGGCATAGGCCTCTTCCGCGCCGAACCGGTCGACCAGCGGATCGAGGATGGGCGTCTTGATGAACACCGGATGCACCGAATTGCTGCGGATGCCGGTCTGCTGCTTGGCGCAATGCAGCGCCACCGACTTGGACAGATGCGTGACCGCCGCCTTGGCCGAGTTATAGGCCGCCGTATTATGCCCGGCGATGATGCCGGCGATCGACGAGATATTCACGATCGAGCCGCCGAGCCCGCTGTCCTTCACGCTCTTCGCCATCGCCGGGATCGCGTATTTGCAACCCAGGAACACGCTGTCGAGATCGACCGCGTGCACCTTCTTCCAGAGATCGAACGGCGTTTCGGTCACCGTCGTGCCGCCGCTGATGCCGGCATTGTTCACCAGCACATGCAGCCCGCCGAACGCCTTCACCACAGCTTCCACCGTGGCGATCCAGCCCGGCTCATCGGTCACGTCCTGCTTCAGCGCCACCGCGCACCCGGGATGCGCCCCGTTGATCGACGCGGCCACCGCTTCGGCCTTCTCGAAATTCAGGTCGCTCAGCGCCACCTTCGCGCCCTCGCGCGCCAGCATCCGGGCGATCGCCTCGCCCAGTCCCTGCGCCCCGCCGGTCACCAGCGCGACCTTGCCCTCGACCCGTCCAGCCATCTCAGTTTCCCTTGAATGAAGGCGTGCGGCGTTCGATGAACGCCGCCACGGCTTCCTTGTGATCGTCCGTTCCGCTCGCCAGCGCATACTGGTCGAGATCGGCATAGCTCGTCGCGCCGTGCAGCGCGGCTGTCGCTTCGGCAATGGCCCGCTTGGCGATCCGCGCCGCGACAGGCGGCAGCGCCGCCGCCTTCGCCGCCAGAGCCTCCGCCGCGGCCAGCGCCCCGCCATCCTCGGTCACCTGATCGGCGAGGCCCCAGGTCAGCGCCGTCGCGGCGTCCAGCCTCTCGCCGAACAACGTCAGATGCTTGGCCCGCGCCGGCCCCGCCAGCGCCACAAGCCGTGGAATCGTGTGCCAGCTCATATTCATGCCCAGCGGCACTTCCGGCAGGCGCAGATAGGACGAGCGCGCCATCACGCGGAAGTCGCAGGCCGAAACCAGCGCCACGCCGCCGCCGATGCAGAAGCCCTCGATCGCCGCGATGGTCACCTGGTCCAGCGCCGCCCAGGCGTCGCACATATCCGGCCCCAGCCGCAGCGCCTCGCGCTTCTCAAGAAGATTCAGCGCATCGCGCTGGCGCATCGCCGGGTCCTTCAGATCGGCGCCTGCCGTGAAGACCGGGTCGCCGGTCACGATCACCGCATGGGCGCGCGTCTCGTCGCGCAGCGCACGCGCAACGTCGCGCAGCCCCGTCAACGTTTCGCGCGACAGGGCGTTGAAGCGATCCCCGCGCCTCAGCGAAACCCGCGCGACGCCGCCGGCGATGGTCAGCGAGACGCCGCCGCGCGGCGTGAAGTCTTCGGCGCTCATAGCTGCGAGGTCTCCGCGTCCAGTCCCATGAAAAGCTTGCCGGTCAGCTCCAGCGTCGGCGTGCCCACCAGCATGTGCTGGGTCGCGACATGCACGTCGCGGAAGCAACGTTGCAGGCGCGACGTGTCATAGACCGAAGACCCGCCGCCAAGATTATACATCAGGTCCACCGCCCGCGCGGCGGCGCGCGTGCCGTGCGTCGTCGCCAGACGGATATCGCGCCGGTGCTCGACCGAAAGCTTGCCGTCGCGCTGCGCGGCCTCCCACGCCGTCGCCACCGTCTCGCGCAGCCAGCCGCGCGCCGAGCGCACCAGCGCCTCGGCCTCGGCCACTTTCTCCTGCGTCTCGGCGCGCTGGCCCAGCGGACGGCGGTGACCTTCCGGCGTCTTGCCCGCAGCGAGCTCGACCAACGCTTCGATCGCCGCCCGCGCCAGGCCCAGCGCCACGCCGCCGATCGCGATGGTCAACAAGCCAAACACCGGAAAGGCGTAAAGCGGCCGCGCCAGCGGCCTGTCGCTGGTAAGTCCCACCGAGTAGTCGCGATGGATCACCTGAGGCGCGAACTCGATATCGGTCGATCCCGTGCCCTTCAGGCCCGAGACATGCCAGGTATCGTGAAACGTCACGCGGTCCTTGGGCAGCAGGAACATCCGCATGTTCGGCAGGCCCGAGGGCAGCATGTCGGGCTTGCCGTCCCTGGTGACGAAACACCCACCCATCACCCAGTCGGCGTTCTGCGTGCCCGAGCCCCACTGCCAGCGCCCGGCGACGTCATAGTTGCCGTCACCTCTATCGCTCGCCCGCCCGCGCGGCGCGAAGACGCCCCCGGTGATGACGCCGGGCTTGTAGATTTCCCGCGCCGTATGCTCGGGCAGATAGGCCGCCGTCACGCCGCTGGTCGAGCCGATGAACACGCACCACGCCGCCGACCCGTCGGCGGTCGCCAGCGTCTCCACAACGTCCAGAAAGGTCACCGGATCGGCCTCCAGCCCGCCATAGGCCTCCGGCGTCAGCATGCCCATGAAGCCGGCCTCGGCGAATTTCTGCGCCATGTCGGCGGGCAGACGCCGCGCCTGCTCGAACTCCCCGGCCCTTGCGCTCAGCTCGGGGATGAAACCCCGCGCCCGCGCCAGCAGCGCCTCCCGCGTCTCGCTCATGATTCCAGCCTCAGCCTGTTGGCGATGTTGTTCTTCTGCATATTCGACGAACCGCCCACGATGGGCAGCGAGATGGCGTCGCGCGTATAGCGTTCGAAATCGAACTGGTCCGACAGACCGTAAGCTCCCGCCACCCGCATCGCGGCCTGCGTCACCTCGGCCGCCGCCTCACAGCAGAACAGCTTCGACATCGATGTCTCGACCGAGCAGGGCCGGCCCCGATCGGCCAGCCAGGCGGCGTGATACAGCATGTGGCGCATCGCCTGCACCTTGGTGCGCATCTCGGCGATGGAATGCCGGATCGCCTGATGCGCAGAAATTTTTCGCCCGAACTGCACGCGCTCCTGTGCGTAGGCGGTGGCGTCCTCCACCGCTGCCGTCGCGATGCCCAGCGCGCAGGCGGAAAGCTCCAGCTTCTCCACCTCCAGCGCCCGCCCCGCCAGCTGGGCCCAGCCCTGTCCCCATTTCTCAGGACCGCCCAGGATGTTGGCGACCGGCACGCGCACGTCGTCAAACGTCACATCCTTGGTCTCGACGCCGCGTATCCCCAGATGCCCCAGAGGCGTGATCGTGATGCCCGCCGACTGCGGCGGCACCAGCACCACGGACAGGTTGCGATATTTCTCGTCCTTCGCCCCAGACCGCACCAGGCAGAAGATGTAGTCGGCGATATGCGAGCCGGTGCACCAGCGTTTCGCCCCCTCGATCACCACCTCGCCGCCCTCG
>CAZBPO010000290.1:2704-4070 GCA_964493795.1 uncultured Flavobacteriaceae bacterium | reverse complement strand
CGATCGCCGCCCGCCGCAACCTCGCCCTGAAGGCGAAGCCGCAGCCGCGCCCGCCGCCGAAGGTCAGCGCCCGGAACGCGGGCCGCGCCCGCCGAAGGGCAAGTGGCAAAATCGCGACCAACGCGGCGAACGCGGCCCCCGCCCGCCGCGCGACGGCGGTAAGCCGTCAGAAACCAAGGGCCAGGGCGAGGGAAAGCCTGAAGGCCGGCGCGAAGATCGTCGCCCGCCCCAGCATCAGGGGCCCCGCCCCGAGCGCCGCGAAAAACAGGCCGATCCCAACTCGCCATTCGCGATCCTCGCCAAGCTCAAGGGATGAAGGCCTCCAGCGGCAAGGCGGGCGGCGCTGACGTATGAGTGCGCCGTCGATGCGCCTCGACAAGTGGCTGTGGTGCGCGCGCTTCTACAAGACGCGCGGCCTCGCCGCCGAGCTGTGCAGCGCGGGCCGCATCCGGATCAACGGTCAGGTCACCGAGAAGGCGCACTACGCGGTGAAACCGCACGACGTCCTCACCTTGCCCCAGGGCGGGCGCGTCCGCGTGATCGAGGTCCTCGCCATGGCCGAACGCCGGGGTCCGGCCAGCGAAGCCGCCACGCTTTACGCGGAACGCGAGGCTTAGCGCCGCCTTAACCGGGTGCGGCGACAAGAGTGGCCGCATGAGCGCGCCCGCAACCCCGCTTCCGCCCACCCGTCACATCGCGCTGGCCGTCGCGCTCGCCTGGATCGCATTCGTCGCCGCCAGCCTGTTCTTTCACGCGGGCGCCGCCCTCGCCGCCTGGCCCGACCCCGACGACGCGATGCGGATGGCCGCGATACGCGACCTGATCGCCGGCCAGTCCTGGTACGACCTGCATCAATACCGCCTCGACCCTGCCGCGCCGGGCGGCGGGGTTCTGATGCATTGGTCGCGCCTCGTCGACGCGCCCATCGCCGCGATCGTCCTCGTCCTCACCCCGATGATCGGCGCGACGGCCGCCGAGAACGCAGCGATCCTGATCTGGCCGCTTTTGCCCGCGCTGCTGCTGCTGCCCGCTGCGGGCTATATCGGCTGGCGGATTTCGGGCGTCGCAGGCGGTCTGCTCGCCATCGCCGGGGCGGCGACGGCGGCCTTTCTGGTGACGATCTACGCCCCCGGCCGGATCGACCATCACAACATCCAGATCGCCCTAGCGGTCTCGATCATCGCCTGCCTGACCGCCAGAGCTGACGGGCTAAGACCGGCGATCCTGGCTGGCGTCTTTTCCGGGATCGGGCTCTCGATCGGCATGGAGACGCTGCCCTATATCGCCCTTGGAGGCGTCGTCGTGGCGTTGCGCTGGGCGCTGGACAAGGCAAGTCACCGCGCGTTCTTTCCCGCCTACGCCACCG
>CAZBPO010000290.1:0-2694 GCA_964493795.1 uncultured Flavobacteriaceae bacterium | reverse complement strand
CCACCGCGTTCGCGCTCGTCGCAGCCTTGTGCATGGCGTTGAGCTTTCCGTATTCTGGCTGGCTGACGCCCGTCTGCGACACGGTGTCGGTCGTCTATCTCGGCCCGCTCTTCGCCGCCGCGCTCATCGGGCAGGGCATGTTGCTCGCGGGCGTCTCCAGCCGCCCCGCGCGGATCGCCGCGGTTTCGGCATCCGCGATCGTCGCCGTCGCGCTGGTCTATCTGCAGAACCCGGTCTGTCTCGGCGGACCCTACGCAGCGGTCGACCCACGGCTCTTCGCCGAATGGATGGATCACATCCGCGAGGCGCGTTCGGCGGCCGACCTCATCGAGGCCAACCCGGTCAGCTTCTTCGGCGTGTTCGCCATCCCCGTGTTCGGCCTGCTTGCGGTGGCGCTGGTCGGCGGCTGGCCAGCCCGGATCATCGGCCTCGCCCTCGCCGTCGCCGTGGCGCTGGCGCTCTGGCAGGTGCGCACCCTGCCTTTCGCTGCGGTCCTCGGCGCCCCGATCCTCGCGGCGGCCGCCGCGTGCGCTGCATCACGGGCCGGCGGGCGGCCGCCAGCCTTCATCCTTGCGGCTTTCGTCACCAATCCGCTGATCGTCGTCACGATCGCCTCATTGCTGACGGTGCTGCTTTTCCCCCTCACCGACGCGCAGGTCGAGAAGCGCGCGAGCACGGCCGAGACCGCCTGCCTCGACCGCGCCTCCTATGCGACCCTGGCCGCGGAGCCGCCGGGGCTTGTGCTCGGCAATATCGCGTTCGGCCCGCTGATCCTCGCCGAAACGCGCCACAGCGTGCTCGCCGCCCCCTATCATCGCAACACAGACGGCATCCTCGACGCCGTGGAGGCGCTGACCGGCGCGCCCGACGCGGCGCACGCGGTCATCGCCCGGCGAGGCGTCGACTACCTGGCGCTGTGCCTGTCTTCCAACGAGATGGCGGGGAGGCGGCTGACCAATCCCGGCAATCTGTTCGACGCCCTGCGGCGCGGCGATGTTCCCGACTGGCTGGAACCCGTCGCCGCGCCGCCCGGCATCGCCACCACGGTCTTTCGCGTCCGCAAGCCTTGAGACAGCTTGATCCGGGCCACGTGCGCCCCCAGCTCCACGCCATGCTCGACAAGATCAAGGCCTTGCTCGCCCAGAGCGGCCTCAAACCGGCAGCGCCCACCCCGTTCAGCGAGCGCGATATCGCGGTCGCCGCACTGTTGCTTGAGGCGGCCGACGCGGACGGCGCGCATGACGAGCGCGAACACGCCGCCCTCAGCGGGCTGATCGCGCGCAAACTGGCACTGACGCCCGCTGCGACAGCCGATCTGCTCGACCAGGCGCGGGTGCGCCAGCGCGATGCGGTCGAACTCTTCCGCTTCACCGACGCAGCCAGACGCGCCATGGATGAGACCGAGCGCGGCGGCCTCGTTGAAATGCTGTGGGAGGTCGTCTATGCAGACGGCGTTCTCGACCCGTTCGAGGATCGTTTGATCCGCTCTGTCGCCGCGCTGCTGCACGTGCCGGACCGCATGCGCGCCGAAGCGCGCCAGCGCGTCCTCGCCCGAAAGAACGCGGCCGACCAATAGGGGACGCGCCACAGGCGCGAGGCTTAGTTTCGATGACCTATGTCGTGGCCGACGCCTGCATCAAGTGCAAGTACATGGACTGCATCGAGGTGTGTCCTGTGGACTGCTTCTATGAGGGCGAGAACTTCCTGGTCATCCACCCGGACGAGTGCATCGACTGCGGCGTCTGCGAGCCCGAATGCCCCGTCGAGGCGATCAAGCCCGATACCGAGCCCGGCATGGAGCCCTGGCTGGAGCTCAACCGGAAGTATGCCCAGACTTGGCCGAACATCACCCACAAGGGCGAGCCGCCGGCCGACCGCGACGAGTGGGCCAAGGTCACCGACAAGCTTGAAAAGCACTTCAGCCCGAATCCCGGGAAAGGCGTTTAACCCACTGGGAATGCTGAGCTTTCTGTTAATATTGCGTTTACCATTGACTGCCGCCTGAGACGCCGCCGAAGCAGTGGCTGGCGGATTTTAACTATTCAATCAAGGGCTTAACGATTTTGGCCCTTCCCAAAACGCCATTTTGTGCTATATTGGTGACAGATCACATCACCTGACGGCTTCAAGGGTTTCCCGGCACGCTCCCCACCGGCGGCGACACGTCTCGTCGCCGTGTTTCCTTGCAAATGCGAACGATCTCGCCGCGTGCAGGTTGCACCCGGATAGCTTTCGCACTGCCTGCCGCCGGAGCCGTCCAAGCCATCAGGTGGCCACGAAGTTGCGGTATCCGGCTGAAGATCGGCCCGCGGGATGACTGAGCGGAGAACAGAATGAGCAAGGCAGCAGTGAAGGTGAAAAAGCCCGCCGTGAAGACCAAGACCGCCCCGAAGACCGTCGCCAAGCCTGTCGCCAAAAAGACCGCCGCCAAGCCTGAAACCAAGAAGCCCGCCGCGGTGAAGGCCGCCGAGCCCGCGCCGGTTGTGATGCGCCGCGCCGACTTCAAAGTCGGCGATCATGTCGTCTATCCGGCGCATGGCGTGGGTCAGATCACGCGCATCGAGGAACAGGAAGTCGCGGGCCTTAAGCTCGAGCTGTTCGTCATCACCTTCGAGAAGGACAAGATGACCCTGCGCGTGCCCACCCCCAAGGCCAAGGCCATCGGCATGCGCAAGCTGTCGGGCGCCGACACGG
>CAZBPO010000289.1:3073-4089 GCA_964493795.1 uncultured Flavobacteriaceae bacterium | reverse complement strand
CGCCTATCTGGCGGGCGACGACTACACCATCGCCGACATGGCCGTCTGGCCCTGGTATGGCGCGCTCGCCAAGGGCCTCGTCTATGAGGCCGGCGAATTCCTGAGCGTCCAGGACTACAAGAACGTCCAGCGCTGGACCGACCAGATCCAGCAGCGCCCGGCCGTTCAGCGCGGCCGCATGGTCAATCGCGTCATGGGCAATCCGGCCAGCCAGCTGCACGAACGCCACGACGCCAGCGACTTCGACACCAAAACCCAGGACAAGATCAGCGCCGGCGCATAGCCGGCGCGCCTGGGCCTAGTCGCGGAACACGACGGTCTTGTTGCCGTCGACCAGCACGCGCATGTCCAGATGCCAGGCGATGGCCCGGGCCAGCACCCGGCGCTCGATATCGCGACCCTTGCGGATCAGCGTTTCCGGCGTGTCGTGGTGCGAGATGCGCTCCACGTCCTGCTCGATGATCGGGCCCTCGTCGAGATCGGCGGTGACATAGTGCGAGGTCGCGCCGATCAGCTTCACGCCGCGCTCATGCGCCTGGTGATAGGGCTTTGCGCCCTTGAAGCCCGGCAGAAACGAGTGGTGGATGTTGATGCAGCGACCGCTCAACGCGGCGGCGAGGTCGTTCGACAGAATCTGCATATAGCGCGCAAGCACCACCAGATCGGCCTTCGTTTCAGAGACGACGCGCAGGATTTCCGCCTCCTGCGCCGCTTTCGCCCCCGCCGTCACCGGCAGGTGGTGGAAAGGCACGCCGTAAAAATCGAGATGGGCGTAAGTCTCGCGCGGGTGGTTCGAGACGATGCCGACCAGGTTCATCTCCAGCTCGCCGGTGCGCCAGCGATACAGCAGGTCGGCCAGGCAGTGATCCTGCTTCGACGCCAGAAGCAGCACGTTCTGCCTCTCCTGCCGCCGCCGCAACCGCCAGTCGAACGCGAACTGACGCGCCACCTCGTCCAGCCCTTCGCGCACCCCGGCCTCGGAGAACGCCAGGCGCGAGGTGTCACCGATCGTCGGC
>CAZBPO010000289.1:0-3063 GCA_964493795.1 uncultured Flavobacteriaceae bacterium | reverse complement strand
CGGATCGCCGCGATCTCGCCCCCAGCCGTCAGCGCGAACCGCACCCGCATGAAGAAGCGGCCGGTCGTGGCGTCGTCGAACTGGTGCGCTTCCAGAATATCGCAACCAAGCCCGAACAGGCGGGTCGCGACGGCGGCCACGATGCCGGGGCGTCCGGGGCAGGAAAGCGCAAGCACATAATCTTCGGTGGTCATGGGACGGTCTCGAAATGCCGGGCGCGGCTATTGGCCATGCGGCCCCGCCCGGCGCAACATCTTCCTGAACGAAACCATGTAGCTGCGGCGGCTTGATCCCGAAGCCCCGCGACCTCACATAGCAGAGCCTCAAGGCGGATACGGAACGCCGGCATGACCTCCATTCCATTCGACAACCTCTATCGCCGCCTGCCCGACCGCTTTCATGCGCGCGTCGCCCCGACGCCTGTCGCCGCGCCCCGGCTCATCGTCTTCAATCGCGCGCTGGCGGCAGACCTCGGCATCGACGTGGCGGCGATCGAGCCTGATGCCGCCCGCCTGTTCGCGGGCAATGCGCTGGCGGACGGGGCAGAGCCCATCGCCCTCGCCTATGCCGGGCACCAGTTCGGCAATTTCGTGCCCCAGCTGGGCGACGGCCGCGCCGTGCTGCTGGGCGAGGTGATCGACCGTCACGGCGTCCGGCGTGACATCCAGCTCAAAGGCTCCGGCCCCACGCCCTTCTCGCGCAACGGCGACGGCCGCGCCGCGCTGGGCCCGGTGCTGCGCGAATATCTGGTCAGCGAGGCGATGCATGCGCTCGGCGTGCCCACCACACGGGCGCTGGCGGCCGTCACGACCGGCGAAGGCGTCCTGCGCGACACCGCCCTGCCCGGCGCCATCGTCACGCGCGTGGCGGCCAGCCACATCCGCGTCGGCACGTTCCAGTATTTCGCGGCGCGCGGCGATCTTGAGGCGCTGCGCCTGCTCGCCGATCACGTGATCGCGCGCCATTATCCTGAAGTCGCGGCCGCCGAACGACCCTATCTCGCGCTTCTGCACGCGGTCGCGGCGCGGCAGGCCGCCCTCGTCGCCCGCTGGATGAATGTGGGGTTCGTCCACGGCGTGATGAACACCGACAACACCGCCATCTCCGGCGAAACCATCGATTACGGCCCCTGCGCCTTTCTCGACGTCTATGATCCCGCCACCGTGTTCAGCTCGATCGACCGGGGCGGGCGCTATGCCTTCGCCAACCAGCCGGCGATCATCCAGTGGAACATGGCGCGCTTCGCCGAAACGTTGCTGCAGCTGATCGACCCTGACGCCGACGCCGCCATCGCGGCGGCCACTGCGGCGATCGAGGCCATGCCCGGCCAGTTTCAGCACGCCTGGCTGACCGGCATGCGCGCCAAGCTGGGCCTCGTATCTGAGGAGGCCACCGACGCCGCGCTGGCCGGCGCGCTGCTGAAGGCGATGCAGGACGGCCGCGCCGACTTCACGCTGACCTTCCGCGCCCTGTCGCAGACGCCCGGCGACCCCGCCGCGCTGGAACGGGCGCGCGCGCTCTTCGAGACGCCCGAGGCGTTCGACGCCTGGACCGTCCAGTGGACGGCCCGGCTGGCCCGCGACGGCGGCGATCCCGCAACGCGCGGACACGCCATGCGCGCCGCCAACCCGGCGATCATCCCGCGCAACCACCGCGTGGAAGAAATGATCGCCGCCGCGGTGACCCATGAGGATTTCGGCCCCTTCCACGCCATGCTCAACGCCGTCCAGCGCCCGTTCGACGACGATCCGGCGCTCGCCGCCTATGCCGAACGCCCCGCCGCCCCCGCAACGCCCTACAGGACATTCTGCGGAACCTGATCGACATGCCCCGCCCGGGACAGTCGATGATCGCGCCCATCCGTCTATGATCGTCGCCAACGACGTCGCAATCGCCGGAACAAAGGTTGAAGCCATGCACAAGGGATCGGACCTGTTCGTCGCCGCACTGGAGAATGAAGGCGTCGACCGCATCTTCGGCGTGCCGGGCGAGGAAAATCTCGATCTTCTCGAATCGCTGCGCAATTCGCGCATCCAGCTGATCCTGACGCGCCACGAACAGGCGGCGGCCTTCATGGCCGCGACCCATGGACGCCTGACCGGCAGGCCGGGCGTCTGCCTCGCCACGCTTGGCCCCGGCGCGCTGAATTTCTCGACCGGCGCCGCCTACGCCCATCTCGGCGCCATGCCGATGATCCTCATCACCGGACAGAAGCCCGTGATGAGCGCCAAACAGGCCCGGTTTCAGATCGTCGATATCGTCGCCTCGATGAAGCCGCTGACCAAAATGACGCGTCAGATCGTCAGCGCCGCCGCCATTCCCGCAACCGTGCGCGACGCATTCCGGGTCGCGATGGAAGAGCGGCCCGGGCCGGTGCACCTGGAGCTGCCCGAGGACATCGCCTCCGAGGAGGTCGCGGATGCGGCGCTCGTCCCGGTCCACGCGATCGAGCGCCCCGTCGCGCCGGGCGCGGCGCTCGACAGGGCCGCAGAGATCATTCTCGCCGCCCGGCGGCCGCTGGTGATGATCGGCGCGGCCGCGAGCCGCGCTGCGCTGGCGCCGGCCCTGTCAGGCTTCATAACCCGCTGCCGCCTGCCCTTCTTCAACACCCAGATGGGCAAAGGCGCCGTCACGGGCGGCTCGAACCTCTATATGGGAACGGCGGCGCTGTCCGAAGGCGACTACGTCCACGAAGCGGTCGCGCGCGCCGACCTCATCGTCGCCATCGGCCACGACACGGTCGAAAAGCCGCCCTTCCTGATGAAGAGCGCCGGCGGACCGAAAGTCATTCATATCGGCTATCAATCCGCCACCGTCGAACAGGTCTATCACCCCGAAACCGAGGTGATCGGCGATATCGCGGCCTCGGTCGAGGCGCTGGCGGATCGGCTCGAAGGCCGACTGTCCTCCGACCAGGGCATGCTCGATCTGCGCCAGACAATTCTCGCCCGCATCAACGACCGCGCCGGGGAAGACCGCTTCCCCATCACGCCGCAGCGGATCGTCCATGACGTCCGCAAGGTGATGCCCGCGTTCGAGGAGGCGGGCGTCGTCTGGATCGAG
>CAZBPO010000288.1:0-4094 GCA_964493795.1 uncultured Flavobacteriaceae bacterium | reverse complement strand
AGAGACTGTTTGAGAAGTCCGCTTCGGCCGCTTTTGCGTGGTTCGAGGCCCTGCTGCGCAGGGCACCTCACCATGACGAAAACCGGGATTTTCCAATCTTCGTCATCCTGAGGTGCGAGCCGAAGGCGAGCCTCGAAGGACGCACAAACTATCAACCAGACTTTTCAAACAGCCTCTTAGTCGGCGCACAACGCCGGCTGGACGACACCGTCTTTCACAGACGCATGGCAGCCGAACGGCATGTTCGTCGGTTGGCAATATCCCGTCGCTTTGCTTCCGATCTCGGCGGTCGACCAGCATTCCCCGACGCATTCGCTGGAATCCGAGCAAACCTTGCCGGCGTCAGGTGCATCCAGCGTACAGGCCTCGACGCCCATGAGACCGACCGGGCCCCACTTGCCGCCCGCCGCCTGACACTCAACCTCTGTCTCCGCATACGGCATGGATTGCGGCTTCGCAGCGGGCGGCGCGATGGCCGCCTTGTCGGCGCAGGCGGCAACGCCGAACAGAATGGCGGCCGCGATAACGAACTGCCGTATCATGCCGCCTCCTGAAGCGCCTGCCACACGCGCAGCGGCGTCGCAGGCATGTCGATGTGGTCTATTCCCCGCACCTTCAACGCATCGGCGATAGCGTTCATAACCGCGGCCAGAGCCCCCACCGTACCCGCTTCTCCGCATCCCTTGACGCCGAGCGGGTTGGATGGACAGGGCGCTTCCTGGTTGAAAGCGATATCGAAACCGGGAACGTCGTCGGCTCGGGGCATACCGTAGTCCATAAACGAACCGGTCAACAACTGCCCCGACTCCGCGTCATAAACGCAGTTCTCGATCAGCGCCTGGCCGATGCCCTGAACGATGCCGCCATGCACCTGGCCCGCCACGATCATCGGATTGATGACGCGGCCGAAATCGTCGACCACCGTGTAGCGCAGGATGCGCGTGACGCCGGTTTCGGGATCGACCTCGACCTCGCAGATATGCGCGCCGTTCGGGAAGGTCGAGTTGGTCGACTGATAGTTCGACGTCGCGTCCAGCCCCTCTTCAAGCCCTTCGAGCGGACGGCGCCTTGCCTCCTGCGCCAAAGCGCCGATGGAAATCGTGCGGTCGGTGCCGGCGATGGCGAACTGCCCACCCTGCCCTTCGATCACGTTGAACTCGATATCCACAGGCGCGGCCTCAAGCACATCGCTGGCGGCCAGCTTGCCTTTGCGGATCACCTCGTCCGACGCCGACAGGATCGCGCCGCCCGACATGTGCAGCGAGCGCGAGCCCCCGGTGCCTCCGCCGTCGATGTCGCGCACGCTGTCGCCCTGCTTGATCGAGACGGACTCGAACGGCACGCCCAGCCGTTCGGCGACGACCTGCGCGAAGCTGGTCTCGTGGCCCTGGCCGTTGGACTGCGTGCCCAGATAGACGTCGACGCCGCCATTCTCGTTGAAGCGGATGACCGCAGGCTCCTTGCCGCCCCCCGCCGTGATCTCGACGTAATAGGCGACGCCAAGGCCCAGCAGACGTCCCTGCGCCGCAGCCGCCGCGCGGCGCGCTTCGAAGCCGGCATGGTCGGCCTTCAGCAGCGCCGCTTCCAGATTTGCGTGGAACACGCCGGAATCGAAGGCGATGCCCGTCCAGTTCTTGGCCGGCAGTTCCTCAGGCGTCAGCAGATTGCGGCGACGGATTTCGACCGGATCGACGCCCACGGCGGCGGCGCAGCGATCCATCAATCGCTCCATCAGATAAGCCGCCTCGGGCCGGCCCGCCCCGCGATAGGCGTCGACCGGACCGGTATTGGTGAACCAGCATTTGACGTTCGCGAAGACGTTGGGGATGCGATAGACGCCGCCGAAAATACGCCCGCCCGCCAGCGTCGGGATGAAGATCGCGAACTGCGACAGATACCCGCCGACATTGCCCGACCCGGTAATGCGCAGCGCCGTCAGGCGGCCTTCGGCGTCCAGCGCCGCCTCGGCCCGCGTGCGCATGTCGCGCCCGTCGGCGTCGCCCATGAAGCCTTCGCTGCGCTCGCCCGTCCATTTGACCGGCCGTCCCGTCGCCTTCGCGGCGAGCAGGCAGCAAAGCTGTTCGGGATAGATGAAGTTCTTCATCCCGAACCCGCCGCCGACATCGTTGGTCAGGACGTGGACCTTGTCCTTGGGGTGGTTGAGGAACAGCGCGATGCGGTCGCGCGCGCCGGCGACGCCCTGCGTGGCCGTGTGCAGCGTGTAGAGATCGCGCTCGCCGTCATAGACTCCGTTGGCGGCGCGCGGCTCCATCGCATTGCAGACGATCCGATTCTGCACGACGTCGATCGAGGCGGTGAAGGCGGCTTTCGAGAACGCGTCGTTCACCCCCGTCTCGTCGCCCTGGGCCCAGTCGAGGCAGAGATTGTCGGGCGCGCTGTCCCAGATCGTCACGCCCGCGCCGGCCTCGACGGCCTCAAGCGTGCCGACGGCGTCAAGCGGATCGTAGTCGATCATCACAAGGTCGGCGGCGTCGCGGGCTTCGGCGGCCGTTTCGGCCACCACCATCGCGACCGCCTCGCCTACGAAGCGCACCTTGCCCTGCGCAAGAAACGGTTGCTCCGAGGGCTTGAACGGCGAACCGTCGCGGCTCTTGAGCGGCGCGAGACAGGTCAGCCGGCCCGCCCCCATCGCCTCGATATCATCGAACGTCAGCACCGCGATCACCCCGGGCGCCTCGCGGGCGGCCGAAACATCGACCGACGCGAGCCTCGCGTGGGCGTGGGGGCTGCGCGCGAACACGGCGAACGCCTGAGCGGGCAGATCGACGTCGTCGGTATAACTGCCGTGGCCCGTGACGAGGCGCAGATCCTCGGTGCGCCGGACGGACTGCCCCATACCGAATTTCATGGTCGAGCCTTCGGGTAACCGGGATTGCGGATATGTTCAGTCTAGAACGGCGAACGCCCGGCGCAAGCCGGGCGTTCCAGGGAAACCATGCGGCGTTTCAGCTGCGATAGCTGGGGTCTTTGCGGTCCAGCATCCGGATCAGCGCCGGCCAGGCCATCGCGCCGATGAAGCCGTCGAAGCCCATCGCGCCCTGCTGGGCCGTCTTTTCGGCGACGCCCTGGTTGGTGGGATTCGGCTTCGCGCCGCCGGCCAGCGCGCGCACCTGCATCGAGCAGGCCCGCTCAAGATAATACATGCGCAGGAACGCGTCGGCGCAGTTCTTGCCGGCCGTCAGCGTGCCGTGATTGCGCAGCAGCATCACGTTCTTGTCCTTGATGTCGTGGACGAGACGCTCGCGCTCGTCGAGGTCGAGCGCGATGCCTTCATAATCGTGATAGGCCATGTCGCCGAGCAGCATCATCGCATGCTGGTCGAGCGGCAGCAGGCCGTGTTCCTGCGCCGATACGGCGACGCCGTCGGTCGAGTGCAGGTGGATCACGCAATGCGCGTCCTCGCGCGCCGTATGGATGGCGGAGTGGATGGTGAAGCCGGCCGGGTTCACCGGCCATTCGCTCTCTTCCACCTTGTTGCCGTCGAGATCGATCTTCACCAGGTTCGAGGCGGTGATCTCGTCGAACAGCATGCCGTAGGGACTGATGAGGAAGTGATGCTCCGGCCCCGGCACCCGGGCCGAAATGTGGGTGAAGATCATGTCGTCCCATCCGTAGTGATGGACGAGGCGATAGGTCGCCGCGAGGTCCACGCGGACCTGCCACTCCTCTTCGGAAATCTTGCCCTTCAGGGTCGGAACGCGGGTTTCGAGCGCAACGGCCATGGTCGGATCCCTCACTGCCTGTTCTGTTTCTGCCAAAATGCGCGCCGGAGCGGCCCGCGTCAATTCGCCCCTGTGTCCAGCCTGACCCTGGCCACCGCCTGCTTCCAGCGGTCGTACCGGGCGTCGCGCTGGTCGGCCTCCATGGCGGGCTCGAACCGGCGCTCTAGCCGCCAGGCGTCGGCGATCGCGTCGGTCGATGCGAAAACCCCGGCGGCCATGGCGGCCAGATAGGCCGCGCCCAGCGCCGTCGTCTCAGTGACGACGGGCCGCTCGATCACCCGCCCGGTCAGGTCGGCCAGGTTCTGGCAGCACCAGTCATTCACCCCCATGCCGCCATCGACCCGAAGCGCA
>CAZBPO010000287.1:3320-4103 GCA_964493795.1 uncultured Flavobacteriaceae bacterium | reverse complement strand
CCTCCTGCATGCCATGCAGGCGCTCTCCCAGCTGAGCTATGGCCCCACTCTGTTGCGCCGGGTTGGGGCCCGGCGCGGAAGGGGCGGAGCTTTAATCTCCGCCTTCAGGAAACGCAAGACGCCTTTGCAGGCCTTTTGCGCCGATCAGATGTCGTCCTTGCCCGGCTCGTCGTCGACGATGTCGGAAAGGTCGTCGTCGTCCTCGTCGTCTTCGATCAGGGTGTCGTCATCCTCATCGTCGCCGTCGATGTCGTCCTCGTCGAACTCGACAAGGTCGGGGTCGACCTCTTCGGTCGTGCCGCGGCGGCCTTTCTTGCCGGCCTTGGGCGCTTCGTCTTCCTCGTCCTCGTCTTCGTCGTCGCCGTCGGTCACCAGCTCGGCCTCGACTTCCTCGGCTTCGACCTCTTCGGCCTCGTCCTCGTCGTCCTCGCTGTCGTCGTCCTCGGCCTCGTCGTCCTCGAGTTCTTCGTCTTCGTCTTCGGCCTCAGCCTCGGCTGCGGCCGGGCGTGCGACCTCCTTGGCCTTCTCGACGGCGCGGGGCTTGCGCGGCTTGAGAATGACTTCGGGCTCGAAGACGGTTTCGCACTTCGGGCATTCAGCCGGTTTCTTGTTGAGGTCGTAGAAGCGCGCCGCGCAGTTCGGGCATTGGCGCTTTGTGCCGAGCTTGGGATCAGCCACTTAGGTCGTCATCCTGTCGAATTTCTCGCTTCGCGTGCAGGCCGGACGGGTGCGCGCTGTGCATGTCGCCCCCCGCGAAAGGCCGGGACCATTGCCATGCGCGCG
>CAZBPO010000287.1:0-3310 GCA_964493795.1 uncultured Flavobacteriaceae bacterium | reverse complement strand
GGTCGGTGATATTGCCGCAGGTCAGGCATTCGCGCGAATTCGCGGCCACCCGGTCCAACAGACGCGCCAGTTCCGCCATCTGCCCCGTCCGCCGCCGGATCAGCGACGCTCATGACCACGCCCAATCCTGCCGCGCCTCTCGGCGCTGAGCCGTCTCGTGCGCTGAAGGGCGAAATCCGTGCGCCAGGCGACAAATCCATCTCGCACCGGGCTCTGATCCTGGGCGCCATGGCGGTGGGCGAGACCACGATTTCCGGCCTTCTTGAGGGCGAGGACGTGCTGCGGACCGGCGCGGCCATGGCGATGCTGGGGGCCGGGGTCACCCGCGACGATAGCGGCGTCTGGCATGTTCACGGCGTCGGCGTCGGCGGTTTCGCCGACCCGCAGGGCGTTCTCGATTTCGGCAATTCGGGCACCGGCGTCCGCCTGGCCATGGGGGCCGTCGCGACAACGCCGATCGCCTGCACCTTCACCGGCGACGCCTCGCTCTGCCGCCGGCCGATGGGCCGGATATTGGATCCGCTGTCGCGTTTCGGGGCCGAATCGATGGGCAGGGTCGGCGGAAAACTGCCGCTGACCCTCACCGGCGCCCGCAATGCGATGCCGGTGGTCTATGCCTCGCCCGTGGCCTCGGCGCAGGTCAAGTCGGCGGTTCTGCTGGCGGGTCTTAACGCGCCCGGCGAAACCACGGTGATCGAGCGCGAGGCGACCCGCGACCACACCGAAAACATGCTCAGGGCCTTCGGGGCCGCCATACGGGTCGAGAGCCACGAGGACGGCCATGCCGTGACGGTCGGCGGCCATGCCGAACTGAAGGCCGTGCCGGTCGCCGTGCCGGCCGATCCCTCGTCGGCGGCGTTCCCCCTCGCGGCGGCTCTGCTGGTGCGGGATTCCGAGGTGACGGCGACCGGTGTGCTGATGAATCCCACCCGCGCCGGCCTTTACCAGACCCTGCGCGAGATGGGGGCCGACCTGACCATCGGCGCCGCGCGCGACGAGGGTGGCGAGGCTGTCGCGGACCTGACGGCGCGGTTTTCCGCCCTGAAAGGCATCGAGGTGCCGCCCGAGCGCGCGCCTTCAATGATCGACGAATACCCCATCCTGGCGGTGATCGCCGCTTTCGCCGAAGGGCGCACGGTGATGCGCGGCCTGAAGGAGTTGCGGGTCAAGGAAAGCGACCGCATCGCCGCCATGGCGCGCGGCCTCGCCGCCTGTGGCGTGTCGGTGGAGGAGCTTGAAGACGGTCTCATCGTCGAGGGCCGGGGGCCGGGCGGCATGCCGGGCGGGGCGATCGTCGCCACCGAGATGGACCACCGCATCGCGATGTCGTTCCTGATCGCCGGCTTCGCGGCGAAGCAGACCGTGAAAGTGGATGACAGCGCCTTTATCGCCACCAGTTTTCCGGGCTTTTCCGACATGATGCAGAAGCTCGGCGGCCGTCTGGTGCGGCTCAATCGATGAGCCAGCCGGCGGCCATCGTCCCTGTCATCGCGATCGACGGCACGGCGGCCTCGGGCAAGGGCACCATCGCCCGGGCGCTGGCCGCCCGTTTCGGCTTCGACCATCTCGATACCGGGGCGCTCTATCGCACCGTGGCGGCGCTGATCCTGCGCGCCGGCGGCGACCCGTCATCGCGCGACGACGCCATGGCGGTGATCCCGCATTTTTGGTCCTCGACCGTTCCGGAGGCGGAATTACGCAGCGCCGCCGCAGGCGAAGCGGCCAGCCAGGTGGCGGTGATCGGCGATGTGCGGGCGGCGCTGTTCGATCTGCAAACGTCATTCGCGCGCACCGCCCCCCGGGGGCAGGGGGGCGGTGCTGGACGGGCGCGACATCGGCACGGTGATCTGCCCCGACGCTCCGGTAAAGATCTTCGTGACCGCCAGCGTCGAGGAGCGGGCGAGGCGGCGCTGGCGCGAACTGACGGCCCTGGGATCGACCAAGACCCACGAGATGCTGATCGAGGAAATCCGTATCCGCGATGCGCGCGACGGCGGCCGCGCCGCCGCCCCCATGAAGCCCGCCGCCGATGCCGTGATGCTCGACACCACCGAACTGACCATCGCCGAGGCCGTGGCGGCGGCGGAAAAGACCGTCCGAGGGGCGCTGGGGCTGTAAGCCGGATTTCCGGCATTCGCCTTGCTCTGGCGGGAGAATTCTGCGTATAGAGCGCCCCGCTGCGGCGGCCCCAGGGGCCGGACGCGGCATGTCGAAACCTGAAGCCTTGGTCTCCGGTTCTCGCAACGCGCCCCGCGAAAGGCGGTCGTGTGTCGCATGAACAGGCCCCGGGGCAAGACCGCCGGAAAAAACCGGCAGGCCCGCATCCCGCGCCCAGCGAGGCGCATGAGACTGGAGAACCTGATTTAATGGCTCGTACCGCCAAGGCTGGCCGCAAGAGCGCCGCCGTCACCACTGCCGACGACACCCTGAGCTTCACCCCCACCCGCGACGACTTCGCCGCCATGCTGGACGCCAGCATGAGCTCCAGCAATGCGCTGGAAGGCAATGTCGTGCAGGGCGTCGTGATCGCCGTCGAACATGACTTCGTCATCGTCGATGTCGGTCTGAAGACCGAAGGCCGCATTCCGCTGAAGGAATTCGCGATGCCGGGCGTCCCCGCCGACCTCAAGGTCGGCGACACCGTCGAGGTCTTCCTCGACCGCATCGAAAACGCGCACGGCGAAGCCGTGCTGAGCCGTGAAAAGGCCCGCCGCGAGGAATCGTGGGTGAAGCTGGAAGTGGCCGCCAACGCCAACCAGCGCGTCACCGGCGTGATCTTCGGCCGCGTCAAGGGCGGCTTCACCGTCGATCTCGACGGCGCCGTCGCGTTCCTGCCCAGCAGCCAGGTGGACGTCCGTCCGATCCGCGATGTCGGCCCGCTGATGAACCAGCCCCAGCCGTTCCAGATCCTAAAAATGGATCGCAAGCGCGGCAACATCGTCGTTTCGCGCCGCGCGGTGCTTGAAGAAGCCCGCGCCGAACAGCGCAGCGAGATCGTCTCCGGCCTTAAGGAAGGCCAGGTCATCGACGGCGTGGTCAAGAACATCACCGATTACGGCGCGTTCGTCGATCTCGGCGGCGTCGACGGCCTGCTCCATGTCACCGACATGGCGTGGCGCCGCGTGAACCACCCCAGCGAGATCCTGAAGATCGGCGAGACCGTGAAGGTCCAGATCGTCAAGATCAACCAGGACACCCAGCGCATCAGCCTCGGCATGAAGCAGCTGGAGAGCGATCCCTGGGACGGCGCGGTCGCGAAGTACCCGATCGGCGCGAACTTCAAGGGCCGCGTCACCAACATCACCGACTA
>CAZBPO010000286.1:0-4113 GCA_964493795.1 uncultured Flavobacteriaceae bacterium | reverse complement strand
TTTTGGCCGCAATGCCGATCAGCATCACGATGCCGATCTGGCTGTAGATGTTGAGGCTGCCGCCCACCAGCCACAGGCCGAACGCCGCGCCGAAGACCGCCAGCGGCACGGTGCACAGGATGACGAGCGGGTGGACGAAGCTTTCGAACTGCGCCGCCAGCACCAGGAACACGACCAGCAACGCCAGCGCGAAGGTGAAATAGAGCGCGGCGCTGGCCTGCTGATACTCGCGCGACTGACCGGAATAATCGATGCGCGCCTCTGGCGGCAGCTCCTCGCCGGCGATCTGCTCCAGATAGGCCAGGGCGTCGCCGAGCGAATAGCCCGGAGCCAGGCCGGCGTCGATCGTGATGGCGCGCATGCGGTTGAAGCGGTTCAGGGATTGCGGGCCGGCCGTCTCCTGCTGCGTCACGAGGTTGGACAGCGGGATCAGTTCGCCGCTGGCTGACCTGACGAACAGGTTGGTCAGGTCCGACGTCATCCGGCGGTCTTCCGCGCCGGCCTGCATGCGGACGTCGTACTCTTCGCCGTCCTTCAGGAAGGTGGTGACGCGCCGCGCGCCCAGCATCGTCTCAAGCGTACGGCCGATATCGGAGGTCGAGACGCCGAGGTCCGCCGCGCGCTGCTTGTCGATCGTGACGACCAGCTGGGGCTTGGTTTCGCGATAGTCGCTGTCGAGCTGCACGAGGTTCGGGTTCTCGGCCGCGCGCGCCAGGATACGATCGCGCCATCCCGCGATCTCGTCGAAATTGCTGCCGCCGATCACGAAACTGACCGGCTTGCCGCCGCGCTGGCCAAGGCCGCCGCGGCCCGAAATGAACACGCGGCCGCCCGGAACCGCCGCCGTCAGCTTGCGCTGGAGTTCGGCGATGATCTCTTCCTGCCCACGATCACGGTCGGCCCACGCGGTGAGCTGAACCATCGCGCGGCCGGAATTGAAGTCCTGGGTAAAGCCGAATGATCCGGGCGAACGGATCATGATCCGAGCCGCTTCCCCGGCCTCGACATAGGGCATCAGGACGGCCTCGACCTTGTCCATCTGCGCGACGGTCTCCTCGAAGGAGGCGCCTTCGGGCAACTGCACCATGACCATTGCGCCCGCCCGGTCTTCGGTCGGGGCCAGCTCCGACGGGATCGCCGACAACAGCGCCCCCGTCGCCACGAGCACGCCCAGCGAGGCGAAGCCGGCGATCCAGGGACGCCGGATGACCCTCTCCAGCAAGCCGCCATAGGCCGTTTCGACCTTGTGCGACACGCGGTGCACCTTTTCCGCCAGCTTGCCCTCGGAGGGCTTGAGCAGGATCGAGCACATCATCGGCGTCAGCGTCAGCGCGACGAAGCCGGAGAAGAAGATGGCTCCGGCCAATGCGATCGCGAGTTCGGAGAACAGCCGCCCGACATTCCCGGTCAGGAAGAAGATCGGCACGAAGACGACGATCAGAACGGTCGTCGTCGCGATCACCGCGAACGACACCTGCTTCGTGCCGCGCACGGCGGCGATCCGCGGCGGTTCGCCGCCCGTCATGCGCCGCTGGACGTTCTCGAGCACCACGATGGCGTCGTCCACGACGACGCCGATGGCGAGCACCAGAGCCAACAGGGTCAGCAGGTTGATGGTCGCGCCCGTCGCGTAGAGCAGGATGAAAGCGCCGATCAGACAGATCGGCACCGTCACGGCCGGGATCAGCGCCGCGCGCACGCTGCCCAAGAACAGGAAGATCACGACGATCACGATGACCATCGCTTCGATGAAGGTGTGATAGACCTGCTTGACCGACTCTTCGACGAAGATGGACGTGTCGAAGGCGACCACCAGCTGCATCCCCTCGGGCAGGGTCGGGCCGAGCCGCTGGACTTCGGCCTTGATGCCACGCGCCACGTCGAGCGTGTTCGCCGTCGACTGCTTCACCACGCCGAGGCCGATCTGCGGCACGCCATTGCCGCGGAACTGGACCTTTTCGTCGGCCGCTCCCAGTTCGACCCGGGCCACCTCGCCCAGACGGATCGGATAGCCGCCCTCGCCGCGCTTGACGACCATCGCACGGAAATCGTCGGCCGTCTGATAGGCGCGGTCGATGCGGACCGTCAGGTCGCGCTGGCCCGACTCGATGCGCCCCGCCGGCAGCTCGACGTTCTGGGCGCGCAGCGCGTTCTCGACGTCCGTCACCGTCAGGCCCCGCGCGGCGAGCGCACGGCGGTCCAGCCAGATATTCATGGCATAGTCCATGCCGCCGCCTACCATCACGCGGCTCACCCCATCGACGATCGAAAGCTGATCGACGAGGACCTTGCTGGCGTATTCAGTCAATTCCAGACGATCCAGGTTGCTGGCGGAAAAGTTCAGCCACATGATCGGCTCGGCGTCCGCGTCGGCCTTGGAGACCTGCGGCGCATCGACCTGATCCGGCAACCGACTGAGAACGCGCGACACCGCATCACGAACATCGTTCGCCGCAGCCTCGATATCGCGGCTCAGCGAGAATTCGATCGTCACGTTGGACGAACCGTCGCGCGAACGCGAGCTGATGGTGTCGATGCCCTCGATGCCGGCGACCTGGTCTTCGATGATCTCGGTGATGCGGCTCTGCACGACGTCGGCGGAAGCGCCGGGATAGGTCGTCGAGACCGAAACGATGGGCGGATCGATATTGGGCAGCTCGCGCAGCGGCAGGCCCATGAACGAGAGCAGCCCGAATGCCACCAGCAGGAGCGAGAGAACGGTCGCGAAGACCGGGCGGCGGACCGAAATCTCGCTGAGGATCATGTGCTGCCCCTCGGGCTGGTTTCGGCGACCGGCTGGCCGTCCTGCGCGCCGTCAATAGTCACCGGCTGCCCCGGCATGACCTTGTTCGTTCCCTGCGTCACGATACGGTCGCCTTCCTGAAGCCCATCCAGAATCTCGACCTGACCGGGTCGCACAAGACCGGTTTTCACCTCGACGCGCTGGGCTTTGGTTTCCGCGTCGATCCGGAAGACGAAGCGCCGGTCTCCCTGCGCGACCAACGCCGACTCCGGCACCGCCAGAGCCTCGCGTTCCGCTACACGCAGACTGACCGACATCAGCATGCCGGGCCGCAGCCGGGCGTCGTCATTGCGCAGTTCAGCCCGCACGATCACCGCGCGGGTGGCCGTATCGATGCGCGTATCGACGCTGGCGACCTCGCCTTCGAAGACTTCACCAGGATAGGCGGCGACTTCTACGCCCAGCTTCAGCCCCGGCCGCAAAACGCTGAGGTAGCGCTCGGGCACAGCGAAATCGCCGTTCAGGACCTGAATGTCGTCCAGCGTGGTGATGACGTCGCCCGGGCGCACATAGCTGCCGATCGAAACGTTCCGCAGGCCGACGACGCCCGCGAACGGCGCCTTGATGAGCGTATCGGCCAGGCGCGCCTCGATCGCCTGCAGCCGCCCCCGCGCCGCGTCACGAGCGGCGGTCGCACTATCAAGCGTGGCGCGGGCGGCGATGCCGCGCGAGACAAGATCGGCGGCCCGCGCATAGGCCTTTTCCGCCTCGGCCAGGTCCGCCCGCGCGGAGGCCAGATCGGCCGCCTGCTGCGCGCTGGCCATCTCAACCAGAATGACGCCTGCGGCGACCTGCTCGCCTTCCTTGAAATTGATCGCCGCGACGGTGTCGGCGGTCTTGGCGGTCAGGGTCACGCTTTCACGGGCCCGCGCCGTACCGATCGCCTCGATCTCCTCGATGAAGCGGGCCTTGGCGACCGTACCGGCTGTGATGACAGGTGCACGACCGGGCCCGCCCGCCTGCTGCGGAGCGGCGGCGCTCAGGCCAAGCAGGCCGGGGGCGAAGACATAGATGCCAGCGCCAATAACGGCCAAGACGGCGATGAAAACAACGATTCTGCGCATACCGACCAAAGTTCAAGGACCGCGCTTTGCGTCAATCCAGTTTGCAGGTGCGAAGGCCTATCAACTAGCCTGATGTGTTAACACATCCGTGAATGAAAGCCTGCATGACACGCGGCGCACCGGCGGGTTTCACCTGGAACGTTGAAACCTGAGGGCTTCGGCCCTATGCGTTGCGCCGCAGAAAGCCGGTTTAGCTCAGCGGTAGAGCAGCGGTTTTGTAAACCGAAGGTCGGGAGTTCAATCCTC
>CAZBPO010000285.1:2404-4117 GCA_964493795.1 uncultured Flavobacteriaceae bacterium | reverse complement strand
CGCCGGGCAGGATGGCCGAGAGCGTCGACAGCGTGGCGTCGTTCGATACGAAACCGCTGGTGAACAGAAGCGCGGCTTCCTTGCCGTGCAGGTCGGCCAGCTCGCGCTCAAGCTCGACGTGATAATGCGTGGTGCCCGAGATATTCCGCGTGCCGCCCGAACCGGCGCCGACATGATCGACGGCGGCGTGCATCGCCTCGGTCACGACCGGATGCTGGCCCATGCCGAGATAGTCGTTGGAACACCACACCGTGACCGAACGCTTGCCCTGCGTTTCGCTGGCATGGTGGACGGCGCGCGGATACGCGCCGCGCTGGCGTTCGATGTCGATGAAGACGCGATAGCGGCCTTCCGCCTTGAGGCTGTCGATCGCCGCGTCGAAATGTTTGTCGTAGTCCATCGAAGCCCCTGCACCTGGCAAGGTTGTTACCTAACGCAGCGCATGTGCGCCGCGCTTTGATCAGGGTCAAGGCCTGCGAGATCAATGTCCAGCAATAGAGTTGAGAACGCTTCGCAGTAGCGAAGGTTTGTCCGTCATGATGCCGTCGACGCCGATGGCGATGAGCCGTCGCATCTCGGCTTCGTCGTCGATCGTCCAGACATGCATCTTCAGCCCGCGCCGATGTGCGGCCGCCACCGAAGCGGCGTCGACCAGCGTGAATGGTCCCTGCTTGACCGGTATCTGGATGCAGTTCGCGCCGAAGCGTCCGGCGGGAATGCGCCGCTTGGTCAGCCAGAAGCGCGCCACCTCGCGGGGTCCCATCGAGGTGCAGACGGCCTCGCCGAACGCGGCGCGCATGCGTGCGATGCGCGCGTCGGAGAACGAGCCGATGCAGACCCGGTCGAGCGCGTCTGTCCGCCGTAACATGTCGATCAGCGGCGCGACGGCGCCATCGTGCTTGGGGTCGATATTGATCCTGAGCTCAGGCCAAGCGGCGAGAAGTTCTTCAAGCAGCGGGATCGGCTCCGTCCCTCCGATCCGGGCTTCGCGGATGTCTGCATAGTCCAGCTCGGCGATCTTACCCCGACGGTCCGTGACGCGGTCGAGCTTGTCGTCGTGGAAGGCCAGCAGAACGCCGTCGCGCGTCGCATAGGCATCAGTCTCGACATAGCGATAGCCGAGCCCGACGGCGTACTCGAACGCCTTCATCGTGTTCTCCGGCGCTTCCAGAGCTCCGCCGCGATGGGCGAAGGCGATCACGCCGTCATGGTCGAGATAGGGGTGCAGCTTCATGGAAACCTCCGCGCCAGCATGCCGTCTTTTTGCGGCGAGCAGAAGACGGCGTGATTTCGCACAGCAAAAAGCCCGCCACATGAAAGCGGCGGGCTTTGCAGCCTGGACTGTCCGAAGACGTCAGAGACGGAAGCGGATCTGATCGGCCCAGTAACGCTCGAGCCGGCGCAGCGAGTCGTTCAGCATCACGAAGGTCGCCGCATCGACGCCGCCGACCTTGTCGACCGACAGCGTATGACGGTCGAACAGAGAGGCGCAGAGGCGATGCACGATGCGGCCCTTCTCGGTCAGGCGCACGCGCACGGAGCGGCGATCGACCTCGGAGCGGGCGTGGTTGATATAGCCCATATCGACCAGCTTCTTGAGATTGTAGGACACGTTCGAGCCCAGATAGTGCCCGCGCGAGCGCAGTTCGCCTGCCGTCATCTCGGCGTCGCCGATATTGAACAGCAACAGCGCCTGGACCGAGTTCACGTCGC
>CAZBPO010000285.1:0-2394 GCA_964493795.1 uncultured Flavobacteriaceae bacterium | reverse complement strand
GTCGCGGATGCGCACGCGCTCCAGTTCGTCCTTGATCACGTCGAGAAGCTGGCGATGCAGCCGCTCGATGCGATTGAGCGTCTCGAGATAGAGAGGCTTGAGCTGATCAGATTCTTCCGTCGCGGCCGGCAATTCCGGCGCATGAGGAAGACGAGCCTTGAGCGCAACGTTCATCGCGAAGTTTCCCGCGTTATCCACCACCATTGACGATGAACATACGCAGGCGCGCTTAAGCCCCGGTCAAAGAACGCGGTGAACGCGGGTTAATCTTGATTTTCGTTCAGCACGCCGAACCGCAGAAATGGCGCATCGAAGGTGAACGCGCGCGCGCCCGCCGGCGAAGAGCTTGACTTAATTCGCATTAATCGCCGCTGAAACGCAGAAAATTTGAGGCGACTGCGCGCCTCAAACTTCAGCACGCCATTCATTCGGCAGCGGCGCGAAATAGTCGTCGATCATCCACCGGTGCACGTCCTTCAACTCGGCCGGGCTCCAATTCGGCGCGCCGTCCTTGTCGATGATCGTCGCCCGCACGCCTTCGTAGAAGTCGCGGCCCTTCTGGATCCGCTCGGTCAGACGGAATTCGATCGTCATGCAATCGCGGAAGGATTTGGCGAGGCCTTCCTCCATCTGCCGGAAGGCAATCTTGAGGCTGGTCGGCGATTTCGCGCGGATCGTTCTGGCGGTCGCCTGCGCCCATTCGTCGGCGTCGGCTTCCAGGCTGGCCAGAACCTGCTCGACCGAGCTGCCGCCGAAATGGTGATCGACCTTGCGCTGCAGTTCGCCCATCGGGTCGGGCACGGCGCCGGACCACGGACGCAGCGCATGGACCGCCTCGCCGGCGCTCAGCGCGTCAATAATCGCATCGAACTCCTCATACCGGGCGACGTGCGTCGCGAGGCCCAGATGACGAAGCTCGGGCGCTTTCAGGCGTGACCCTGTCAGCGCGAGATACAGCCCCATCCGACCTTCCAGACGCGGCAGGAAATAGGTGCCGCCGACATCGGGGAACAGACCGATCCCCGTTTCGGGCATCGCGAAAGCGGTCGTTTCGCACACGACCCGGTGCGATCCGTTGAAGGAGGCCCCCACCCCGCCGCCCATGACGAGGCCGTGAACCAGCGCGACGAACGGCTTGGGGAACTCCTTGATCAGCGTGTTGAGGCGGTATTCCTCGGCCCAGAAATCGCTGGCGTAGGACGAGCCCGAAAGACCGGACTCATAAAGCGCCCTCACGTCGCCTCCTGCGCTGAAGGCGCGCTCGCCCGCACCGCGGATGACCACCGTCTCGACGCGATCGTCGACCGCCCACGCCTTGATCTCGGGCGTCATCGCCCGAACCATGCCGAGCGTCAGCGCATTGAGCGCCTTGGGACGATTGAGCGTGATGAGGCCGACATGTCCGCGGCGCTCGAACAGGACTTCAGGTTCGCTCATGGTACGGCGACTTGCTCCAGACGGAGGGCGAGCTGCTTGCGGACGCGGCGGTCGGAGCTGTAGCCGCCGAAGAGGAGCGCGCCATAGGCCCACAGCATCAGGCCTCCGAACTTGCCATCCATCGAGGTGTCGAGATTGGGGAAGACCAGCGAGAAGTTCGCGGTGACCAGCGCATCAAGAACGATGCCCGGCAGCGCGAAACCGATGGCCGCCAGCGCCCGGTTCTCGGGGTGAACCTTCAACGCCCCGAGATAAAGCACCATGAAGCCCCAGCAGAGCGGCGCAGAGACGATGAACAGGATCGCGACCACGATGTCGTCGGGATAGAAGAACAGGTCGCCGTAGAAGCGGAAGCCGAGCGTCGCCAGAAACCAGACGACGAACCCGACGATCGAGTGGAAGATCATGACGTCTCCTATTGGCGGGACAGTTCGCGCGCGACGATCACCCGCATGATCTCGTTCGTGCCTTCGAGGATCTGGTGCACGCGCAGGTCGCGCACATGCCGCTCCAGCGGGAAGTCTTTCAGATAGCCATAGCCGCCGTGCAGCTGCAGCGCATCGTTGGCGATGCGGAACCCCGCATCCGTCGCGAACCGCTTGGCCATCGCGCACAGCATGGTGGCGGCGGGGTCGCGCGCATCCAGCTTGGCGGCCGCGTTGCGGATCATGAGGCGGGCGGCCTCAAGATCGGTGGCCATATCGGCCAGCTTGAACTGCAAGGCCTGGAAGTCGCCGATCGCCCGACCAAAGGCCTTGCGCTCGGTCACGTATTGCTGCGCCGTTTCAAGCGCCGCACGCGCCGTCCCCAGCGAGCAGGCGCCGATATTGAGACGCCCCCCATCGAGGCCCATCATCGCATAGCGGAAGCCATCGCCTTCGGCGCCCACCAGATTGGAGACGGGCACGCGGCAATCCTCGAAATTGACGGTGGCGGTCGGCTGGCTGTTCCAGCCCA
>CAZBPO010000284.1:0-4140 GCA_964493795.1 uncultured Flavobacteriaceae bacterium | reverse complement strand
GGATCGTGCTGAAGCCGGGCGCGCAGGTCGATGCCGAGGCGATCCGCACCTTCTGCAAGGGCCAGATCGCGCATTACAAGATCCCGAAGCACATCCGCTTCGTCGACGGCTTCCCCACCACGGTCACCGGCAAGGTGCAGAAATTCGTGATGCGCGAAAAGATGATCGCCGAACTCGGCTTCGGCGGCGATCAAACCGCTTAGCGCCCGCGTCGCGGCCGCATAGACAAGATCCTGCGCGAGATACTCCGCGACGGCGTAAAGGACGGCACCTTGAACTGTCCCGATCTCAAGATGGCGGCGATGTTCACATTCGGCGCGATTAACTGGATTCCCCGTTGGTATCATCCGGACGGCGACTTGACCGTGGACGACCTGGCCGACCGCCTGACGGCGTTCGTCATTCAGACGATCGGCGTTCCCGCCCGCGACGGGGCGTGACGAACGGCGGTCCGGCCGATCGGGACATGCGCGCCGACACGTAATCTGCTTGATCGCAAGCTCCGGCCGGCCATCTCGTGACGAGCGCGCGGCATGCCCGCAACAGTTCGGAGCGCCGGCGCTCCTTCATCTCCAGAGTCGCTTCGCGGCCCTGACCCGATTCCAGGCTTCCTACGCTGACCAGGCTCGCGATGAGAACAGTCGATCCACAGTCCCGGCGGGTTGGCGTCCGGCCTTGTTCCATCGTCGACGCCCCGTAACCCGGCGATACCGAGGCACGTCCGGCGATATCCGCGCCGAATAGACTGTTCAGATTATACGCGCACCGAACGCGGGCCGATAAGTATCCCAAACTGACGTCGGTGGCCGACACCGGCGTCATTTGATGGCATCGATCAATGGTGCGCCACCTGCTGGTGACTATGAAACCAGAGGACGACGAAAGGCCCGAAGGGTCGGCGTTCTCGCTGGCTTTCGCCTGAACGCGTTGGCGGACCCGAGAAGGGAATAGTTGTGAAGACGAACAGGGCCTGCATCCGCAAGCGTTTGCTCGCCACGAGCGTGATCGTTTCGGCGATCGCGGCCTCGCCGGTTCATGCGAACACAGAAGAGCCGCAGGACACAGAGGTGGTGACCACCGGGTCGCGTCTTCCGGCGGCCACATCCAACTCGGGCAGCCCTGTCGCCACCTATGGTGCGGAAGCGTTCCGGCTACAGGGCGCGATCCGGGCAGAGGACTTCATCAACGGCTTGCCGATCGCCTTTGGCGATCAGGGCGGGCACCTGTCGCTCGGCGCTTCGGGCACCGCCACAGCGAATCTTCGCGGGCTTGGCCCGCAGCGCACCCTCGTTCTGATCAACGGCCGCAGGCTGATGGCGGGCGACCCGACTTTGCCGTCGTCTGATCTCAATTTCATTCCGACACTGATGCTTGAGCGCGTCGAGGTGCAGACCGGCGGCGCGTCGGTAGCCTATGGCTCTGACGCCGCTGCAGGCGTCGTCAATTTTATTCTGGATACGAACTTTGAAGGCGCGCGCCTCGCCGCCCAGTACGGCTTTTACCAGCATGACAATGATGACAGCGCCGGGCTGGCCGCCGCGCTGAACCGGCGCGGCTGGACCGCCCCGCAGGGCGGCACCGTCGATGGCTTTACGTATGACGCCAGCGCCGCAGTCGGCGCGAAGTTCGGCGACGACCGGGGGCATGTCTCGCTTTACGCCGGATACCGCAAGATCGAGGGCGTGACCCAGGGCGAGCGCGACTACAGCTTCTGCGCCACCCAGGCGCGCTCGCCGTCGCAGGTGGCGGCCGATCCGACCCGCCTGGTGGATTGCGGCGGTTCCGCCACCTCAGCGAACGGAACCATCTTTACCTGGGATGATGTCGGCGGGCTGGGCGACACGTTCCAGATCGGGCCGAACCGCACGCTGGTTCCCGGGATCACGAACTACAATTTCGCGCCCGACAACCATCTGCAGCGCCCTGACGAACGCTTCACCTTCGGAATATTCGCAAACTACGAAATCACCACGACGCTGAAGCCATATGTCGAGCTGATGTATATGCGCGACCGGACCGAGGCTCAGGTCACGCCGTCCGGCAATTTCGGCAACACGATCACCATCAATTGCGGCGCGCCGGGAAGCCCCGCCGCCGTGTCGCCGGGTATCGGCAACCCGCTGCTTTCGGCCCAGCAGCGCAGCATTCTTTGCGCCACCGGCAATCTTGTCGACGCCGACGAGTTCTTCAACGGCCCGGTGCACCATTTCATCGACCCGACGACGGGGCTCGCCTATACGCGCGGCTTCGCGCAGGTCCTGCGCCGCAATGTCGAGGGCGGCCCGCGTATCGAAGAGCTTGAGCACACGGGCCTGCATTTCGTCGCCGGTCTGCGCGGCGATCTGGGAGGCAACTGGACCTACGACGCGTTCTATCAATATGGGCGCACCGAATTCGACCTCGCCTATCTCAACGATTTCTCCGTCTCGCGTCTTTCCCGCGCGCTCGACGTCATCGACGATCCGCGGACGCCGGGCGTCGATCCGATCTGCCGTTCCGTACTCTCCGGGGCAGATCCCAATTGCGTGCCCTGGGACATATTCGCGGCCGGTCAGGTGTCGGATGCGGCGTTGGCCTATCTCCAGCCTGTGGCGCGGCAGAACGGCAGCACGCAGCTGCACGTCTTCAACGCGTCCGTCACCGGCCATCTCGACAGCCTCAAGACGCCGTGGGTCAGCAACGGCGCGACCGTTGTGCTGGGCCTCGAGTATCGCAAGGAACGACTGGACTTCGACGCCGACGATAACTTCCAGCTTCGCGACCTCGCCGCCGTCGCCAACGCGGTCGTGCCCGTTTCGGGGGATTTCGACGTCCGCGAGATGTTCTTCGAGATGCGGCTGCCGATCATCGAAGGCGGCGCCGTTCACGAGTTGTCGCTCGAGGGCGGCTATCGCTATTCCGACTATGCGCTGGGGACGCGCAATGTCGACGCCAACGCCTACCGCATCGGCGTCAATTTCGCGCCGGCCCCGGGCGTCCGGGCGCATGCCAGCTATAACCGCGCCATCCGTGCGCCGAACATCCAGGAGCTGTTCGACCCCCAGCGCGTCGTCTTTAACGGAAGCGGCGACCCCTGCGCGGGCGCGTTTCCCTTCGCTCCGCTGGCGGCTTGTCAGGCTATGGGCGTCAGCGCGGCGCAGTACGGCACGATCGACTGGAATCTGGCGGGCCAGTACAACGGGCTCATAGGCGGCAATCCTGACCTCGCCCCCGAGATCGCGGACACCTTCACGATCGGCGTCGTCGTAAACCCCGACTTCATCGACGGCCTCGTCTTCAGCATCGATTATTTCAGCATCAAGGTCGACGATACGGTCCGCAGGATCGGTCAGGACACCATTCTGTCGACATGCGTCGACACGCAGGACCCATTCTTCTGCAGTCTGGTTCAGCGCGACCAGTTCGGCTCACTGTGGCGAACGGGCGGCGGCTTCGTGCGCGACATCGTTCAGAATGTGGGTCATGTCGAGACTCGGGGCGTCGATATCGGCGTCAGCTATGCGCTGCGTCTCGACGGCGTGGGCGAATTCGCCTTCGACCTGCAGGGCACCTGGCTCGACTCGCTGGAAATCTATGACGGGTACGCGGAGGCTTATGACTGCGCCGGCAGCTACGGCCTGGTCTGCGGTACGCCCAAGCCGGAATGGCGTCATCGCGCGCGGCTCAGCTACGCCAGCCCGGACGGGCTGGGCGTATCGGTCCAGTGGCGCTACGTCGCAGGCGTCGATGACGAGAAGAGCGATCCCCACCCCATGCTGAGCGGCACGGTCGCGCCCTACAACGCGCATATCCCGGCTCAGAGCTATATCGACCTGGCGCTGACAGCTCGTTTTGGCGACGCCTACACGCTACGCTTCGGCGTCAACAACGTGTTCGACAAGGCACCGCCGCTGATCGGCGCTGCGGGCGGAGGCAACTTCGCCTCCTGCCCCGAGACGACGTGCAGCGCGAACACATTCCCCAATGTCTATGATCCGCTGGGGCGGTATGTCTTCACCAGCGTCTCGATCGAATTCTGAGACCTAGCCAACCGGTGCAGGGTACGCTGTATATCGCGCCCTGCGTTGGATTGGGGGTGGTTGGGTTGGATTTCAGAATCCGAACCTGACGGAGGCTTTTGCGCCCCATGCGTCGTAGTTG
>CAZBPO010000283.1:3113-4170 GCA_964493795.1 uncultured Flavobacteriaceae bacterium | reverse complement strand
GCCGGCGTCGACGTCGAGCTGCGGCGCGAGATGTGGGAGATGGTGCGCGGCCTGCGCGAGACCGGCGTCACCATCATCCTGACCACGCACTACATCGAAGAAGCCGAAGAGATGGCCGACCGCATCGGCGTCATTGACAAGGGCCGGCTGATCCTTGTGGAAGACAAGAAGACGCTGATGACCAAGCTGGGCCGCAAACAGCTGGTGCTCAACCTGCGCGAGCCGCTGACGGCCGTGCCCCCGGCCTTCGCGGGAGAACCGCTCGAGATCGCCGGCGACGGCCACGACCTCATCTACACCTTCGACGCCGCCCGCGACGACACCGGCATCCCTTCGCTGCTCAAGCGGCTGGCCGAGGCCGGCATCGACTTCAAAGACCTCCAGACGCGGCAAAGCTCGCTGGAGGATATTTTCGTCAGCCTTCTCAGGCCCCGCGCATGAACGTCCACGCCCTCCGCGCCATCTACCGCTTCGAAATGGCGCGCATGCGCCGCACCCTGCTGCAAAGCCCGGTGACCCCGGTCATCACCCCCGCGCTCTACTTCATCGTCTTCGGCTCGGCGATCGGCAGCCGCATGGCCGAGATCGACGGCGTCGCCTACGGCGCCTTCATCGTGCCGGGGCTGGTGATGCTGTCGCTGCTTACGGAAAGCATCTTCAACGCCTCGTTCGGCATCTACATGCCGAAATACTCCGGCACGGTGTACGAGATCCTGTCCGCGCCGGTTTCGCCCTTCGAGATCATTCTCGGCTATGTCGGCGCGGCCGCCACCAAGACTCTGATCCTCGGCGTCATCATCCTGGCGACGGCCCGGTTGTTCGTGCCGTTCGAAATTCTTCATCCCGTGTGGATGGTCAGCTTCCTGGTGCTGACGGCCGTCGCGTTCTGCCTGTTCGGCTTCGCCATCGGCGTATGGGCCGACGGCTTCGAGCGGTTGCAGATCATCCCCATGATGATCGTGATGCCGCTCACCTTCCTGGGCGGCAGCTTCTATTCCATCTCGATGCTGCCCGAGTTCTGGCAGAAGGTGTCGCTGTTCAACCCGGTCGTCTATCT
>CAZBPO010000283.1:0-3103 GCA_964493795.1 uncultured Flavobacteriaceae bacterium | reverse complement strand
TTACGGCAAGGCGGATATCGGCGTCGGCGTCAGCCTCGCCATCATCGCCGCCTTCATGGCGCTGTGCGTCGCCCTGATCTGGTGGATGTTCCGCACCGGCTACAAGCTGAAGTCCTGATGCGGTAGCGCCCCGGCGCTAAAGGATATCCAGCACCTTCTCCACCGGACGGCACAGCCTGACGCCCTTCTCGGTCTCCACGATCGGGCGCTCCACCAGCGCCGGGTGGGTCAACATCGCGGCCACGATCTTTTCCGGCTTCACGTCCGGTTCGGTCAGGCCCAGTTCCTTGGCCAGCGGCTCTTTGGTCCGCAGGAAGTCGCGCGGCGTTGCACCGGCCGACTTGATCAGCCGCTTCAGCAGGGCTGCGCTCCAGCCTTCCTCAAGATAAAGCACCACCTGGGGCTCGCGCTTGTGCGCGCGGATCGTCTCCAGCGTCCGCCGCGAGGTGCCGCATTTGGGATTGTGATAGATAACCGCTTTACCAGCCAAAACGCCCTCCTTGCGGCATTCGTCTTGCCGCGCCGTTCGGGATAGTATCTGCCGATGCCGTTGTCGATGACGCCGGAACGCGCCAAAGCGCCCGCCGCGAGATCCGTTCTGCGAGACCCTGCCGCGACCGGCCTGCGCCGGTTCCTGCCGCGCAGGCTGTTTCTGCGCTCGTTGCTGATCGTCGTGGTGCCGATGGTGCTGCTTCAGGCGGTCATCACCTATCTATTCCTCGCCGATCACGAAGCCCGCACGACCGCCAACCTCACGCGCGGCGTCGTGGACCAGATGGTCCTCGTCATCGAACTGATCCAGGGCGAGCCGGAAGAGGCCAAGCGGCACGAGCTTTCCACCGAGGCGTCCGGCCGCCTCGGCATGGCGGTCACCTATCTGCCTGGGGCCAGCCTACCCAGCGAGGCCGGCACCACCGACACCCAGGTCGGCGAGTTCATCGGGCGCGAGATGGACGCCCGCATCCCCGAGCCCCACTGGTTCAACGCCACCCGCTTCGGCGAGTTCGTCGATCTGCGCGTGGTGGTCGATGAGGCCGGCGTGCTGCGCTTCCAGATCGAGCGCAAGCGATTCATCAACATCAACATGCACCTCTTCCCGGTCTGGATGATGGTGCTCTCCTTCGTCCTGCTTGGCGTGGCGATCCTCTTCCTCCGGAACCAGATCCGCCCCATCCAGCGCCTTGCGGCCGCCGCCGAGGCCTTCGGGCGCGGCCGCGACGTGCCCGATTTCCGCCCCGCCGGCGCGACCGAGGTGCGCCGCGCCGCCATCGCCTTCATCGGCATGAAGCAGCGCCTCGCCCGCCAGATGGCCCAGCGCACCGAAATGCTGGCGGGCGTCAGCCACGACCTTCGCACGCCGCTCACCCGCATGAAGCTAGAACTCGCCATGATGGGCGGCGACGATGAATGCAAGAAGGGCCTTCTCTCCGACATCGCCGAAATGGAGCGCATGCTTGACGAGTATCTCGCCTTCGCGCGCGGCGAGGGCGGCGAGCAATCGGCCGAAGCCAACATCGCCGATCTCGTCAACGAGGTCGCAGACGATGCCCGGCGCAAGGGCCTCGCGCCCATCGCCGTGACGGCCGATGCCGCCCTCGCCGCCATCGTCAAGCGCAACGCGCTCAAGCGCTGCGTCGTGAACCTGGTGGACAACGCGGCCAAGTATGGTGAGCAGATCCGCCTTTCTGCCCACCGCACCGACGATGATCTCGAAGTCATCGTCGAGGATGACGGCCCGGGCATCCCGCCCGAGCGGCGTCAGGAGGCGTTCAAGCCCTTCCGCCGCCTCGACGCCGACGGGCGCAATCTCGAGACCGGGGGCGTCGGCCTTGGCCTGGCGATCGCGCGCGACATCGCACGCGGACATGGCGGCGACGTAAGGTTGGGCGACAGCGACCTCGGCGGCCTCAAGGCCACCATCCGCATCCCGCTTTAGCCCACGCGTCTCACGCTCTGGCTCAATACGTCACGGTCGCGACCACCACGTCGGTATAGGTGCCCGGCGCGGGAGTCGTCTGCGGCGGCACGCGGCCATAGACGACGAGCGGTTGCGGCGATCCGGTTCCCGTGCCGCTCTCCGTCGACCCGGTCGTCGCGCCCCAGGGCAGGCTCCGCCCCGGATCGCGGTAAAGCCCGTAGGTCACGAAAGCTGGCCCCAATGTCATGCGCCGCGCCGTCGGTCCGCTTCCCGTCTGGCCATTGCTCAACGACACCGTATAGCTCGCCCCCGGCGTGCACCTCACCGCCACTTCGCCCGCCGCATCGAGAGGCTCGTCGATCACGCCATGCGACCCGAAATCCACCGGCTCGGCCGAGATTTCGCAATACGGCTCCACCTCCGCCATGACGGTGAACGGCGCAGACACCGGCGCAGACAGCGTCAGGCAGTTGAATATCCCCAGCTCCGAATACGAGATCTTCACATGGGCGCTGGTGAACGACGAGCTGTACGTGCCGACCTGCGCCGATTGCTGGCCGCCCGGCACCTGTCCATAGATCGTGCGCGTCGTGGAAATCGATCCGAACAGGGAAGTCGACAGATTGATGGTCGGCGGCGTTCCCAGCAGGAGCGACTCCACAGATCCCCACAATGTCGATCCGCCATAGTCCATCGACAGCGTGTAGTTCAGAGGCGCGTTGGAGGCGTTTCGCATATGACGCACGCCGCCGGTCGAGCCGCCGCTGCCCGCGCCGATATTGGGACATATCCGCACCGAGCCTGAAACGACATTGGTGCAGTTGATGCTCAACGTCGCCGTGCCGTTGGCGGTCTCGCCATTGAGCGTGTCGATCGCGCCAAAGTCCATGTCCGTGATCGAGAACGAGCACGAGGCCGCTTCGGCGGGTCGGATCGCCGCCCAGACCACAACCGCCACCAGGGCGAACAAACCCGTCACGCGCATCATCGTCCTGCTCCGTCCGCAACGCATGCCGCCGATATGCTCTGGGGCGCAGAGCCTTCGCCGGGCCGGTATGGGAAATCGGCCAGGCACACCGTACCGGCGGGCGTCGTGACGCTCAGCCTGTTCGCCGCGCCCAGCCCCTTCACATAGGTCTGCCCCTCATAGCCCACCACGAAGCTTTCGCTGTTCGAGGCCAGCAC
>CAZBPO010000282.1:0-4187 GCA_964493795.1 uncultured Flavobacteriaceae bacterium | reverse complement strand
CTGGAGGAAGGCGAGAAGATGCAGCTCGCCTACAATGTCCGGAACACCGACCGCGCCATCGGCACGCGCACCTCGAGCCATATCGTGCGGAAATACGGCATGGGGGGCCTGGCGCCCGGCCATCTGACGCTGCGCCTGCGCGGCACGGCCGGCCAGTCGCTGGCCGCCTTCGGCGTTCAGGGCCTGAAGATCGAGCTGTTCGGCGACGCCAACGACTATGTCGGCAAGGGCCTCAGCGGCGCGACCATCGTGGTGCGGCCGCTGGCCTCGTCGTCGCTGGCGAGCCAGGACAATTCGATCATCGGCAACACGGTCCTCTACGGCGCGACGTCGGGCAAGCTGTTCGCCGCCGGGCAGGCGGGCGAGCGCTTCGCGGTCCGCAATTCCGGCGCGACGACGGTGATCGAGGGCTGCGGCTCGAACGGCTGCGAGTACATGACCGGCGGCATGGCGGTGATCCTGGGCCGGATCGGCGACAATTTCGCAGCCGGCATGACCGGCGGCATGGCGTTCGTCTATGACCCGGACGAGGATTTCGAGAGCCACATCAACCCCGACAGCGTGATCTGGCGGCGCGTGACCTCGCCGCACTGGGAGCGTGTGCTGCGCGAACTGGTGAGCGAACATGCCGCGGAGACGGCCTCGAAATACGCCGCCACTCTGCTGTCGAACTGGGACCTGGAGCTGCCGCGCTTCTGGCAGGTCTGCCCCAAGGAGATGCTGAACCGCCTCGCCCATCCGATCGAGCCGGCCGGCGCCATCGCAGCGGAGTGAACGCCGCCGCGGCGCGTGCTATGACGCGCCCATGAAGATGGCTGAACTGGAGCGGCGGTCGGGCGTCGGGCGCGAGACGATCCGCTTCTATATCCGCGAGGGCCTGCTGCCCGAGCCGGAGCGGCGCGCCCGGAACGTGGCGGATTATGGCGAAATCCACGCCCAGCGCCTGAAGACCATCAAGCGGCTTCAGGAAGACAGCTTCCTACCGCTGGAGGTGATCCGGCGGGTGCTGAACGGCGATCTTTCGGCCCTGCCCGCACCGAGCGACCCCTTTGCGCAGCTGAGCCCCCTGCTGGCCGAGCGGCTGGGTGTCGGGCGCGGCGAGCCGCCGGTGTTGCTGGAGACCCTGCTGGAGGGCGATGCGCAGGCGGCCATCGACGTGAGGGCGTTCGAGGCGGCGGGGGCCATCGCCTTGATCGAGACGAAGGCCGGGCCGGCGCTGTCGCGACTGGACGCGCGCATCGTGTCGCTGTGGCGCGACCTGCGCCGCGCCGGCTATGGCCCGGACTCGTTCTCGGCCGACAACGTCACGAACTATGTCGAGGTGATCTCGAAGCTGGTGGTGACCGAGGTGTCGCGCTTTTTCGACGGCTTCGCCGGGCGGATCGGCCAGGCCGACGCCACCGAGAAAGCGCAGGCCGGCGTGGAGATCATCAACGGCATGATCGCCATGCTGCGCATCCGGTTCATCCTAGACGAGGTCGCCAAGCGGTCCTCGGAGCTGCGCCCGCGCAACCACATTTAGAGCCGCGTTTCCGCGCATTTCCCGGCAGGATTGTGCCTGTCCGCACAATCTCGTCTATTTGGCTGCGCTGTTGATTGAATTTTGATGATGTAGCGCTAATCTCTCATCCATCAGGGCTGCATGAGAGGGAAATTCTGCCGTGGCCAAGTTCGATGTCAGGGTGGGCGATGCGTTTCCGGTGGAAACCGACAGCGCGCGGCCCCGTGAGATGGCCCGCGAAACGGAAAGACGCGACGACGAGGCGCGGGACGAAGACGACCGCGAGGAACGCAGGCGTCTGCGCCGCTATCGACGGCGCTGGGACTATGTCAAAGCCACGCTGATCCTTCTGGTGATCTACGCCGCGCTGCATGTCTTCAACGGCCACGGTCCGCGCGGCCTGCTGATCGCCGCCGCGATCGTCTTCGGCGTCGGCTTCGTAAGCTGGATGTTCCGCGACGATGACGACCGCCCGCGCCGCCGGGCCCGCGAGCGTGGCGAACGCCGCCCCTGGAGGGATCGCTGATGCACGGACGTCATGCCACCCGCCGCCGCTTCGCCGATGGTGACGAAACGCGCAGCACCACCCGGGTGCAGCTTGAGATGCCGCCCCAGGCGATGGAGCGGCTGCAGCGATTGAAGGACCGCACCGAGGCGGCCTCGTATGCCGAGGTGATCCGCAACGCGCTGAGGCTCTACGAGGCGCTGGTCTCGGAGGCCGAGCAGGGCCGCGAGTTCGCCATCAAGACGCCGGACGGCGTCATCGCGCCCTATCGCGTCTTCGTCTGAGGCGGCCTCGCCAGGTCAACCCGTCGTGAAGACGGCACGCAAACATTGCATCGGCGCTGGCGGGTGTGTTGCCTGAGGCCAGAAGCTTTGGGGGCGACGATGCTGAAACGTATGATCTGGCCGGCGATCGCGGCGGCCTTGCTGATGCCGGCCAAGGCGCAGGACGCGGCGGCCGCCTATCAGACGCCGCCGGAGCCGATCGCCCAGATCCTCGATACGGCGCCGACGCCGTCGCCCAGCATCAGCCCGGACAGGAAGGTCCTGGCGCTGCTGGGGCGCGCCAACCTGCCCCCGATCGCCGAACTGGCCGAGCCGATGCTGCGGCTGGCGGGCACGCGCATCAATCCGCGCAATAACGGGCCGGCCAATTCGCGTGTCCAGTGGCTGAATGCGCTCAGCTTCACCGACATCGCCAGCGGCGCGGTGCGTCAGGTCGCGCTGCCGCAGGGCGCGCGCTTCATGTTCGGCGGCTGGTCGCCGGATTCGCGCTATCTCGCCATTCTGGTCGATCAGCCGGAAGGTCTCGCGCTGTATGTCGCCGGGGCGCAGGACGGCGCACTCAGCCAGCTGACCGGACCGGTCGTCAACGCCGCGTTCGGCGTGGCGCTGGAATGGCTGCCCGATTCTTCGGGCCTGCTGGTTCCCGCGACGGTCGATGGGCGCGGGCCCGCGCCGGTCGCATCCGCCGTGCCGTCCGGCCCCCTGGTCGAAGTGAACGAAGGCCGCACGGCGCCGGTGCGCACCTATCAGGACCTGCTGACCGGGCCGGCGGACGAGGCGCTGTTCGAGCACTATTTCACCGCGCAGCTGATGCTGGCGCCGGTCGACGGCTCGGCGGCGCGCAAGATCGGCGCGCCGGGCATCATTCCGGGGTTCAGCATCTCGCCCGACGGGCGCTATATCCTGCAGACGCGCATCAAGCGGCCTTATTCCACTACGGTGCCGGCGCGGCTGTTCGCCCAGGACGTGATCGTGACCGACATCGGCGGCGCGGAGGTCCACAAGGCGGCGGATATCCGCCTGCGCGACGACATTCCCCCGCCCTTCGATGCGGTCGAGACGGGCCCGCGCGCGATCCACTGGCGCGCCGACGCGCCGGCGACGCTGGCCTGGGTGGAGGCCCAGGACGGCGGCGACCCTGCGCGCGAGGCGGCCGTCCGCGACACGCTGTTCACGCGCGGCGCGCCCTTCGCCGACCCGCCGGTGAAGCTGGCGGATTTCGCCGATCGCTTCGCCACGGTGCTGTGGGGCGATGACACCACCGCCATCGGGATCGGCCGGTTCTTCAACACGCGCCACGAGACACGGCTGCTGATCGACCCGTCCAACCCCGGATCGACCCGGGTGCTGGCGACGCGCAACTATCAGGATCGCTACAACGACCCCGGTTCGCCGGTTCTGATGACCAACGCCGCCGGGCACCGCGTGTTGCAGAAATCATCGGACGGCGCGGCGGTGTTCCTGAGCGGCGCAGGCGCGACGCGGGAGGGCGAGTTCCCCTTCCTCGACCGGCTCGATCTCGCATCGGGCGAGGCCGCGCGCCTCTGGCGATCGGACACCAGCCATTATGAGAGCGTGGTCGGTCTGGCCGACGCCGATGGCGGCGTGCTGCTGACGCGCCGCGAAGGCCCGGCCGATCCGCCCAACATCTTCGTCCGCGACGTGAAGGCCGGCTCGCTGAAGGCGCTGACCGCGTTCGCCGATCCCGCCCCGCAACTGGCCGGCGTCACGCGCGAGCTGGTCACCTATACAAGGGCCGACGGCGTCAGCCTGAGCGGCACGCTGCATCTGCCGGCGGGCTACGACAAGACGCGCGACGGGCCGCTGCCGCTGCTGATGTGGGCCTATCCGGCCGAGTTCACCGATGCGGCCGTGGCCGGTCAGGTGGTCGACACGC